>CAYGTK010000331.1:0-2500 GCA_964352775.1 uncultured Chitinophagaceae bacterium | reverse complement strand
ATGACCTGGAGGAAGCCAAAAAGGCACCTATGAAGGTGTTCTACCTAGACATCAGCTTGCAGAAGTATAAAGAATTTCCAACGGCAATATTCAGTTTCACTAATTTGAAAGAAGCTCACTTTGGTGTGAATTATTGGGCAACCATTCCTGATGAAATAGGCAATTTCAGAGACTTGGAAATATTGGACCTTAGTAGCAACTATTACCTAAACACCTTGCCCGAGGCATTGAAGAAACTCACCAACTTAAAGGTGCTAAATCTAAAGGATAACAAACTGAATAAGGGCGAAATTGAAAAGGTAAAGCTATGGTTACCCAACTGCGAAGTGCTTACTGAGTAGGTATGAGGCTAACTTTCTTAAGTTGCGTTATCGTAAAAGCAGCGTGGCCAGCTAAAAAGCGGCAGCACGCATAGTCTTGCAGCGCAGAGCAATCTTTTTAACTTGATTTTTTGGCTTCGTTTTTCATCAAGGAAAAAGGAAGAAAGTAACGAAGCTACATCCTGTAAAACGCAAGTACCCAATAGATTCACACTTTGCTATAGAAATAGGAATACTGACTAAGCCGCAAGCACCTTAAATACCAACTCGGTAAACAGCTCGCTTTTGTTTGCAGTATTACTTCCCAAGCCTTTCATTTTCAGGTCGTATTCGTGGATGATGTTCACTATTTTCTCACTTTGCTTAAGGTTATAATTCTTGGCGAACAGTCGCATATCTTTTATGGCAGCGGGATAGGTTTTTAGCACCTTCATCACTTCCCCGTCAGGGCTGTTTTTCATGTATTGAAAGGCATAGGCCTTGCTAAAAAATGAGAATAGACTGCCAATTACCAGCGGCGGCGGGTTCTGTTTCACATTCGAGATAAAGTAGTTCACAATACGGAAGGCCTGCGTATTGTCGCGCATGCAAAGGGCCTTGTTCAGGGCAAACACATTATGGTCTTTACTCACCCCAATGAACTTCTCTATCATCTCTTGGGTCACCTTACCGCCATCGGGCATGTTCAGCGATAGTTTGTTAAGCTCGTTATGTATCTTATTCAAGTCGGTACCTAAATACTCAGCCAGTAGGTTGGCAAGACGCGTATCAATAGAAAGTTTCTTCTCCTTCCCAGCCTGAACAATAAAACTCGGTACTTGATTATCCCACAGCTTTTTCGATTCTAATACCACAGCTTTCTTAGCTATTTGCTTATATACTTTGGTGTTCTTAGCTAGGTTCTTATGCTTGTGGGCTATCACGAAAATAGTACTAGGCATCGGCTTCTCAAAGTAACCCATCAGCTTATCCATGCCGCGCATTTGGGCAGCTTCTTTTAGTATCACTACCTGCTTTTCGGCCATCATGGGATAACGACGTAGGGCATCCAATAACTGTATCGGCTCAGCATCTTTACCGTACACTATCGTTTGATTAAAACTACGCTCGGCCTCGCTTAAAGCATTATGCTCAATGTAGTCGCTTATCTTATCTATATAATAGTCCTCTGGCCCATGCAGTAAATACAGGGGTGCTAGTTTCCCAGCCTTCAAATCTTTTATAATAGCCTCGTAGGTCATCAGAATTTCAGGTGCTTCACGGTTTTACCATTGTTTATCAACTGTTTCAGCGAGGCAATACCCACCTTCAAATGCGTTTGTACGAAGTCCTCCGTCACCTTGGCATCGCTAGCTTCGGTCTTTACACCATCGGGTATCATCGGCTGGTCGCTCACTAGTAGCAAGGCACCCGCAGGTATTTTGTTGGCAAATGCAACGGCAAAAACTGTAGCCGTTTCCATATCAATGGCCATGCTACGGGTCTTCTTCAAATACTTCTTAAAATCTTTATCATGCTCCCACACACGGCGGTTGGTGGTATAAACCGTACCCGTCCAATAGTCGCGCTCAAAATCACGAATGGTAGTACTCACTGCTTTTTGCAATGCGAACGCAGGTAATGCTGGCACTTCGGGTAACATATAGTCATTACTAGTACCCTCGCCCCTAATGGCGGCAATGGGTAGTATTAAGTCACCAATTTGGTTCTTCTTTTTCAATCCACCGCACTTACCTAAAAACAATACTGCCTTTGGTTTTATCGCTGTAAGCAGGTCAACAATAGTAGCCGTATTAGAGCTCCCAATACCAAAATTTATAATCGTGATGCCCTCGGCAGTAGCGCAATGCATGGGCTTGTCTAAACCAAATATTTCCACCCCATGCCATTCAGCAAACAGATCAACGTAGTGCTGAAAATTGGTTAGCAAAATGTAACTGCCAAATTTTTCTAGTGGCATGCCTGTATAGCGGGGCAGCCAATTCGCTACTATCTCTTCCTTACTTTCCATAGCTTGCAAGTTAGCTAAAATTCGCATTTTTGGACCATGTTCGCCCTCCACTTTCGCCGTTACGATTTCCGATTCAAAGAAGAAGAAGGCCAGCGTAAAGTGTTTGACATAGTGCGCAAAAAATGGCTTGTACTTACCCCCGAAGAATGGGTACGCCAGCACCTAGTGC
>CAYGTK010000330.1:0-2505 GCA_964352775.1 uncultured Chitinophagaceae bacterium | reverse complement strand
CGTTCCTTGACCTGCGTGGAACATTATACTCTCGCTAAGACTACCCTATAACACTCCATCCCCTCAAAAAAACGAGTCTTACGAGTATGTGCCTGACTGGGACTCCGGGTCTTTGCAGGCTAACCCCTTTCGTAGTCCTTTGTTGCGTCATGAGTCGGTTCCGTCGTATCGTTGTATTTCTAACAAGTCAAACTTTGATTTTGATTCTCATCACTGTTCACCCATTATGAACTTAAGTACCAATAAGCAACTAGTTCATGTTGCAATGTACTTTTTGGATAGAAATGATATTATATTTTTGATATTTACCTGTCCAAGATATGCATTCGATGTCAAGGTAACTCTAAGCATCAAGATCATAGTTTGTGATTTTGTCTAGTACTTCTTCTGGTATAGTTCCATTAAGGTTCAACCTTTCGAAAGTAATATGTACGCTTGTTCGGGACACTTTGCTTGTAGCAGCTTCTTTTCCACTAGTTTGCGCTTTCAATACTTCTCGTACTCCATCATTGTTAATCCAAACTGGGTAAAACTTCCAGAAGTGTCTGGGGCGATCTCGATTAGTTTTAGTACCGAACCATTGAACTTCTATGTCCTCTTCATCAATCTCTAGGACTTCAGCTAACTTGTTCTGTACAATAACCATTGTTCCTTTCTTAACTTCGTCTAAGATTACTGTTTGTTCAGGAACTTTGTTATAGTTCTTCAACTCGGAAGGTATGTTCTTGTTCGCATTTCTTTCTTCATCTTCAAAGATGTCGTCTTCTTTATCTCGTTCCTCTGAGTAACGATTCACTTCATCATCATCATTTGCTTCACAATTCTTTTCTTTGTTTTGAATCTGACTTCTAGGTTTGTTCATTTTTTGTGTGTTCATAGTTTTGTTTGTTGAATGACTCTCACGATGGACGTCTTGTTCTTCATTGTTACCATGCACTCCACCCCCTTCTCGACGTGTGAAAGGGAATAGAACATGTCGGGGAGCTTCAATTCGTCGTTTAGTAATAGTATGCTCAATAAGATAACCGGAGGATGCTATGGGCTTGATGACAACATACGGACCACGAGCTTTGTATCGTAGATGGCCTTGTTGTGGATATGGTCTGACTAGTTTCACTAACTGTCCAACTTCTAAAGGTGGAGGGGGAATTGTATTCATTTCCATAAGTCGCCTTTCATTAGATTCTTGCAGCATAGCACGGATGGTTGAGCGAAGCTTTTTCATTTTCCGATGGTCATAGTGTAGGAAAGGTTCTACATTTAACAAGTTTCTGGGTTTCTTGCCGAACAGGATTTCGTATGGAGTGATCCCAGTTTCTAGATTGGGGCGTGTATTCAGCATATATTGAATACCTTTGACAAACTTCCACCAGCGTGCTGGATTGTCTTGTGAGAAAATAGTTAGAGCTGAATGAATCACCGCATGTATCCTTTCGTTGCGACCATTTGCTTGAGCGTGATAAGCATAAGTTACTACGTGGGTGATTCCAGCATCTTCAGTGAATTTTTGTACAAGGTCATTTATAAATTCACCACCGCGATCCGACAATAGTTGTGTCGGCGGGCCAAATAAAGTGAGTACTTCCCAAAGACGTGCTAGGATTGTTCTTGCTTTCTTATTACGGAGGGCATACAATATCGTGAAACCAGAGAAATAATCCATTAGAACAAGAATATACTTGTATCCCATAGATAGATTGCCCATGTCGATAAGGTCCATGCTAAAAACGGAGAAGACCTGTGATACCAGTCTGACGGCATGTGAAGCAAATCTTTTGTTAATTTTGGCTTTCGCCATTTGACACCCTACACAGCTTGCTACGTATTCTATTATGTCTTTGTCCATTCCCGGCCAGTAGAATTTTTGCTGCATTGTTGATGTTAACAAACTTTCCCTTGTATCCATCAGTTCTTGCTTCTAATGAAGTGCCTAAAGGATAAGCTTTGGTCAAATCCAGTTTGTAGGCAGATAAATCGTCGTCGCTATCTGACAATTCAATTTCGGAAACTGCTTCTTCGTTAAGGATTTCAACTCGACTAGTGCGATTGGAAGCTAGTTTATAACGCCATGCTTTGTCAACATAGGTCCAGAAGTTAATTTGGGTAGGCCAATCAAGCTTGGTGATCGAGGTAGCTTCTCTGTTCGCAGTTTGTAGAATCTCATGAAGTGATTTCGGCTTAGGTAATTTCCCTGCTGTCATAACATTTCCACCACTTTGGTTAAAGCGTTTTCGTTTGTCACGACTGTTAACGTTTCCTGAATAAGGTTTTCCAAAGTTTGCTCTATTCATGATTCAATTGTTCAACTTTTGATTTTCAGATGTAAATTTCTAAATCACTCAGAATGGTGTATCTAATTGGCTCAAGAGTCCCGTTAACTTTGAATTGAAGTAGTAGTTGTAATGTATGCACTGTGGTAAAGTAAATACGTGTGGAAAATATAATATCAAGTGTTATAATGTGCGAATAAGGATGGTATATATGAGTATCAATAGTTGATAAGTG
>CAYGTK010000329.1:0-2552 GCA_964352775.1 uncultured Chitinophagaceae bacterium | reverse complement strand
CTACGAACAGGTGGAAGGACTTTTGAAAGTAGCAGAGAAGAATGGCTTTGTGATCTTTATAAGGGTGCCTGAACGGTATCAAGGAAAAGGATTTCCACCACCCGGATTATAAAGCATAGATTAGATTGAGAAAGCAGACTCCACCGCAGGTACATCAAAGTCTCCTTTTCTTTTAAAAACTCATTTCTTCATTTCTAGCTCCAATGCACCATAGGAGCCCATGCCTGAAAAACTATTGACCCCAAAAATATCATGTTCTAAAAATCGAATTATCTCAATGGGGTCGAATTGCTTTTTGTCAATGGCTTTTTGAACGTTCTTACCCAATCGAAAGTGGTACTGGCGCCGTTTCTCAGAAACTACCACGCCGTAGAAAAATGCTATTTCATTATCGGCAGGCTTATAGTCAAAAGTCAGGTGTAAAATGTTGATCTCATCACTGGCCATTATCACGAATTTGATAGAATCTAGCTTAGCATAGCTGCTACCAAAGGCCGATGGAGGATACATACCCTGCATGTAGGCAACTTGGTCTTCTATCTTCAGGGTATCAATAGTCAATTGCTTTTCCTGCTTACTTACAGGCAGTTCTATTACCTCTAGGCTAATTTGCTGTGAGGTATCGCGGCAGTCTATGGTAGGGTATAGCTTTTTGAAGTCCTTCTTTTCTTGTATCCGTTGTCCTTTTAAGAAATAGGCAATGTTCAATATCCGTCCGTCATCGGCATATTCTATAACCTCTCCGTGGGCTTCGCTTAAGCAAGTCTCATACTTCTGCCTCACCCTGCCATTGCGATGATACACCAGTTGTTCGCCCTCTTGCAATCCCTTCTCAAATCGGTAAGAATAACGGAGTGTACTGTCTTTATTGAACTGGGTGTATTTACCGTTGGCTAGTCCATTCTCAAGCTGCACTTGTAGCATACCTTCCCATTGGCTAATTATCTGATAATTGCCCGAAAGTGCTTTGCCCGTGGTATCCATAAAATAGGTAACACCTGATGAATCGATAAATTTTGCTGCCTGAATATCGATAACTGTATACGTTTGTGCTTGGCTGCTGGTTAGCCAAAGCACGGCTGTAAATAAGATGGATAAACGGGTTAACATGAAGATGATTTCTACAAATATAATGCCTTTCTTTTTCGCTCTTATGGCCTATCATCGCGAAACCAGCCCGTTATGCTACTGCGATCGGCAAAGGTGGCTAGTACTTCATGCTCTAGCTCATCGCTTTTAAACACCATTAATCGTCCGCCAATAGGGTTAATATCAATGTGCTTGCCTTCGGGATAAATGCGTAATTGCCCACCATGTGCCGGTAGCCAAGCCTGGTTTAAATAGCAGATGACCGATAGCTTTCGACTATCATTAGCTTTAAATTGATCGAGATGACGAACGTATTTACCACCATGGGGATATTGCGCATAATGGAATTCATGGTTATTAATACCCAAATAGCAAGTGCTATTGAAATAGATAACCAGATCATCCATATGCCCCATGAAGAGGACTTCAGCAGCGGTGGCGCCTTCTTTGTTTAGCCAGCAGATGCTATCGTTACGTATCTCTTGATGATTGGTGCCTTGCTTGCCTACGCCAGCCTTTTTGAATTTACCTTGTCCCTGTCGCGACTTAAAGTCGAGGCAAATTGTTTGGAGTTCTGCTTGCGATAGAAAACCATCTATCCAAGCATAGCCTTGTAATGCGACCCCTTGCACCAAGGCTTCCATCATGTTGGTAAGCATACCCGCTAATAGCGTGCATGAATGTACGATAGTTAATTGGTAGGGGGTGGAATTAGTTTGGTAGGTTTTATCCTATTCCTTAACCACCTTGCTTATTGCCTTATCTTCAGCACCCGACACCACTACAAAGTATACGCCTGAAGGTAGATCGCTCATGTTCAGTTCAGCCTCATTATCACCAGTGTTAGCATCTAATTGGGTTAATACTTCGCCAGCAATGTTCAGTAGGCTAATGCTGTTCACCTGGTAGTTAAGTTCTGCTAGCGATATGGTCAGGTTATCTACAACGGGGTTAGGGTATAGCTTAAGTTTCGAATTAGCTTCTTTGGTAACAATAGAAGTATTAATAGAGCTTTTCAATACACAATCACAATCATTAGCCGACCATACTTCTAACACGGTATCTCTACAGGCAGGGGGATATTGATCGGCCATTAAGTTCACCGTGTAGTCAAAGCTGGTAGGCACGCCATTTTCTAGCACATTGGTGATGATAACTTGGTACTTTCTGTCGTAGTTGGTAAAAGTGAATACTTCGGGGCCTTGTGGTACCCAGACTATGGTGTTATCGCCAGGGCTATTACGCACTAACTCTTGCATTACTTCTACGGTATCACCTAACTCCGTTAGCATCACTACTTGTGCGCTATCAAATTCGGCCTCATGTTTACTGAACGACCATCGCGGAAAAACCAATTGACTAGGGAAATCACCTTGAGATGGATAACCTGCCCATTCAGGGGTCGCTGGACGAGGACCACTTCCGCCAACTACCCAAAGCGCATTGTATCCATCAGTAGAACC
>CAYGTK010000328.1:0-2568 GCA_964352775.1 uncultured Chitinophagaceae bacterium | reverse complement strand
GTATCTATTGGACCT
This sequence comes from uncultured Chitinophagaceae bacterium, assembly GCA_964352775.1. Taxonomy (GTDB): domain Bacteria; phylum Bacteroidota; class Bacteroidia; order Chitinophagales; family CAIOSU01; genus CAYGTK01. The sequence continues at coordinate 2,553 of CAYGTK010000328.1, read as the reverse complement.
GTTGTAGTGTCTATTGGCAGCACGCTCACAAAGGTGTTCAGCGTAGTATTGGTTACCACGGCCTCGTTCAGGTCGAAATAGATACTGGCCGTGTTGTTTATCTCGGTGTTTTCATCCAAACTATCCAACGGTTGAATAGTATATTTCACAAAGCCGTGGCTGCCGGGTTCATCTGTACCGCTATCGGGCAGCATTATGTTGTTAAAGTAGCAAATCAGTACACCATTGGTATCTAAAGTGTACTCCATCTCATGGCTTTCAGCAATTATCTCTAGGCTCGACCAATTCAAATTAGCATCTAGCGTATCTTCTATACGCACAAAGAAGGCCATGAAATTACCTGTGTTCTGAAAGCGTACGGTATACTCTAAGTCTTCCTCAAAAAGAGTGTAGTTATCTTCTCCAGACCTGTTTGGCTGGGTTAACTTATCATTGGGATCGTAAGCAACCAAAACTGAATCTGTTTCGGTGTCTCTATTATCAGTTGTGTCTTTATCTCCCTCATTAAGCATTATCTCTACGGAATTTGTAGTTACAGTGCCAAAGGGTACTAGCTTCATTCTTGTATTTACCTGTATCACTTTTCTGCTCAGTTTGGGCAAGGTATCTATACTAAAGTAGTAAGTATTGCCTACTACCGAATCTACTGGTAGCGTAGATGTAAAAACGGATGTATTCACAGCGGTATCTATCTCTAAAGCTACTACCACATCAGTTTGTATAACACCCCAATTCCGCACATTCATCCAATAAGTAAGCAGAGAGAAGTTAGCTATGGGGGTAGTGGTTAACGAAACTCCAACATCTAGAATACTATCTGGTAAATGCACTCCAAAATCAAGCGTATCTACATTATCACCAAGTTGTAAATTGATGTTGTACTCTTCATTAGTTGGATAAGTGATAGTATAATACTTTGGCAGCCTAAGGTTTATATCATAGGCCCCAACATTTGTACCGATGTAGAAATTTCCATTTGCATTGGTAACACCAGTATATCCCTTAGGATTGGCAATTGCTATTAAGCCTTTTTCACCCAATTCCGAGGCATCTTTAAGGCCATCGGCATTATCATCGAACCATACGCTGCCCTTAACCGAGGTGGGGCACTTTACCTCAATTGTATCTACAACAGTAAGCGGAGGACCTGGGTTATTTAAGTATTGATATACTGATGGATCTGGTCGTTCTCTGAAATTAACTTCCCAATCCTCGCATGCCGTAATACTAGGTAATTTGAAAGTACCCTTTACTGTATTAGGTGAGGTTCGCGTTACATTGGTTCCCGCAATAGTATTACCCCCACGCTTTATCGTCATATTGTACAATACCGACGTAGGTCCGGTTATTTGGGTGAAAGAAAGGTCGGCTCCCGTTACTGTAAGATCTACCGTTTGGTCGCGATAAGGCGCTTTAGGGGTAACGGCAATTATCTCTCGGCAAGAGCTGCCTAGCTGGGCCAGTTCAAAGTACCCCCATGGCCTTGCCAGCCACATCTCTAGGTCTTCACAGGCATCGGGGCGGGGCACATAATCAAATTGTGCTATCGCAAAAGTATCGTTTATCACTTGTAGGGCGCTGTACTGCGGCCCTTTCAAATAATCGAAACCACCCCACCGCGTAGTATCTACTTTACCCAAATAGGCGGTAATAGTACCAGTGGTAAACCGAGTGTTCTGACCAGTTATCTCCACTATGTTCTGGCCTGGAACTATACTGGTTACATTTGCTTGAGCGCTTCGGCAATCATCAAAAACAAAGTTGGGGCTTTCCCACACACCATAAGTGGTAAGCACCACTACCTTGGCAGTTTCGTTGCACATGTCGTTCATGTCAAGGTCGCCAAAGTAGCGCATTTTAACTATGTTATCATTTATGGTACTGCTAGATGGATTAGCATTATTATGCCATACATTATTAGTGTCGCCATGGTTATATCCTGTCCATGCAGATTTATAACCATTTTGAAATTCAAGACGGGCTTGGTGGGTAGTTTCGGTAAAAAACATATCATCGCCTATTACCTCAATAACATTCCATTGGCCTTCAAAGTATTGATCTGCGGCTACAATGTTAACATCTTGAATGTAAACGGGAAAAGTGTATTGTACTTGGTAAGGCCATGCATTTTGCCACAAGTAGATCTCTAAATTTTGATTACCTGGGTATACATATGGGCGCTCTATTTCAAGATTCACAATGGCCAAAGTGTCGTTAATTATTTGCAAACCGGGATTACCATATTGCGGAACGTTAATCTGCTGCATGCTATAGGCTTGGTGCTCATTAATGACTATATCAAGCCCATCAAGCGCAAAGTACCCATCGCCTCCGTTACCTGACCCCCCAAATAAAAAATGAGTGCCCGAGCCATATATTTCAAACGTATACACCCTACCGTATTTAAGCGTATCATTTGGGGCAAGACTTATACCGGTTATTGTTTGTGCTACAATTGCCGAAACACCAAGTAATAATACTGAAATTAAAAGGATTAAACGTTTCATCAATTCTGTTTTTTTGGTCGTTATATATAGAACTTTGCATACCGTA
>CAYGTK010000327.1:0-2576 GCA_964352775.1 uncultured Chitinophagaceae bacterium | reverse complement strand
TCAGTAGCTGTTGCTAGCGGATGGATGGTGCTAAAACGATCTAGACAACGCGTAGATATTGACGAAGGCTTCGTACTCTCCGATCATGCTGATTGGGATCAGTTAAAAGAAGCCGTATTGGCCTGTGGAGCTAAGGAGGTGTACATTACCCACGGTAACTCCTCTGCATTTTCACGCTGGTTAGATAAACGGGGCATAGCCAACCAGCAGGTAAAAACCGTATTTGAAGGCGAAATGGCAGAAATGGCAGAGATCTACGCTGAAAACTAATTATCCTTTTTACTGGCCTTGCTTATTTTCTCTGCCAAGTGCTGGCAGAAGCGCTCCATTTCAGGTACTACTAAGTTAGTTTGCACAGCGCGCTCATAGCTTTGTGCCATTGATATTAGTGTTTGGAAGAAATGGGTGTCCATATCGTCCATGGTCATGTCTTTGGTCCAAAGGTCTATTTTCAAAGTATCGCGTTCGGCGGCATCCCACATACTAAGCATAATGCTTTTGCATTCTTTTGGTTGCTGTGCACCACCCTCTTCTGCCTGCCAAGTTATCTTCTCAGGCATGTTATCCTTATCAAGGGTAATGTTGAATTTTATCTCACTGTCGCGCTTGTTACTGTCAGCCATTATTATTTGCTTTAGGCCTGCGAAATTACAACCAAAAAAATTCAGATCATAAATGGAATACAGAAGATTAGGAAAAGCAGGTGTACAGTTAAGTGCATTATCATTAGGTAGCTGGTTAACCTTTGGTAAGCAGATAAGCGATGATGTAGCTGAGCGATTGATGGACGTGGCTTACGAGCATGGCGTTAACTTTTTTGACAATGCCGAGATATATGCCAAGGGCCAGAGCGAGATAGTGATGGGTAATATCTTGAAGAAGAAACAGTGGGATAGAAGTACCTACTTGGTGAGCAGTAAAGTGTTTTGGGGCGGTGATAAACCCAACCAAAAAGGACTGAGCCGTAAGCACGTATTAGAAGCCTGTGAGGCAGCATTGAAGCGATTACAAGTGGATTATCTTGATCTCTATTTCTGTCATCGCCCAGATGCCAATACCCCTATTGAAGAAACGGTATGGGCCATGCATAGCCTGATAATGCAGGGTAAAATATTGTATTGGGGAACCAGTGAGTGGAGTGCTCAAGAAATTACAGCGGCTTTTTTGGCGGCGGAGAAATATAACTTGATACCACCAACCATGGAGCAGCCGCAATACAATATGTTCCACCGCGATCGCTTTGAGGGAGAGTACAAGCGACTATTCGCCGACTTTAAATATGGCACTACCATATGGTCGCCACTGGCAAGTGGATTGCTAACTGGAAAGTACAGCAACGGCATGCCCGAAGAAGAAACTCGCCTAAGTATGGAAGGCTTAGATTGGTTGAAAGATAGTACCCTACAAGAAGCAAACATAGAAAAGGTAAGGCAACTAACCACAATAGCTGCTGATATAAGCATCAGTATGCCACAACTAGCCCTAGCTTGGTGCTTAAAGAATGAGAATGTAAGTACCGTGATACTAGGTGCAAGTAAAGAACACCACCTAGTAGAGAACCTTACCGCACCAGAAGCCTTACCGAAACTTACTACAGAGGTAATGGAACGTATTGAAGCCATATTGGCTAACAAGCCTCATGTGGATGAGTATTAGTAAATAGGTTTTAGAGAATTGGAGGTGCTTGAAACTGACTTTCAGTGTTTCTAACCCTTAGCAGCTACCTCTAAAAAGCGAGCCTTATTTATTGGGCTTACCCCAACTTGTTCGCAAACTAAACCGCCAGCCAAATTACTAAGTGCAGCCAGTTGTTCCATGGGTAAGTCTAGTGGTAAACATAGCGCCGCCACGGCTATAACCGTATCGCCCGCGCCAGATACATCGGCTATGTTTATTACTTGGGTAGGTATAGTGTGGTAGTTGCTTCCATCGCTAATGTAAACGCCATACTCCGATAAGGTGATGAGGTTCATTTCATTTCCCAATTGCTGAAAAAGCTGTTTTGAAGCTAAGTCTAGTTCTTCTTTATTGGCTTTGTCAATGTCCAGCTTTAAACCTTCGCTTATTTCTTTCAAGTTGGGCTTGAATAAATTCACTTCGCGGTAGCTGAAAAAGTTATCTCGCTTAGGGTCTACAGCTGTTGGAACATTGTGCTCACGACATGCTGCTATTACTTCGCCGATAACGCGTTCGCTTAGTAGTCCTTTGTTATAGTCTTGGAAAATGAGCACGTCAATATCAGCCGTTTCTAAAAGGTGAAATACCTTTTCTAAAAGTTTAATCTCCAGATCTTCAGCCAGGTGTTTTTTTGATTCATGGTCGAACCTTAGCATCTGCTGGTTTCGGCTTAGGAGTCTAGTTTTTTGAGTGGTAGGGCGGTCGGTATCAACCAATAAATGTGAATGATCTACCCCCACTTCTTTTAGCAAGCTTATCATCTGCTTACCCTCGTGGTCGTCTCCAATTACGGAGCAGAGAAAGGTGGTAGCACCAAGTGCTTCTAAGTTTAGCATAACATTAGCCGCACCACCAAGTCGATACTCTTTTTGCTTCACATCAAATACTGGTACGGGTGC
>CAYGTK010000326.1:0-2612 GCA_964352775.1 uncultured Chitinophagaceae bacterium | reverse complement strand
CGGTAAATACTGGTAGAACAAGAGTTTCTGGTTTAGACTTCTCCGTAATGGGACAAGGAAACTTTACAAAGAACTTTGGCATGAACATTCTTGCAGGGTATACTTGGACACGTCCTGTGGCTCTTGACCCAGCGAAGCCTTTTGCAACGCTTGATCTTAATGGTACAATTTCTGAATTGAGCTACACAAATACCAGTACCGACCCAACAAATGCCATTTTGAAGTATCGTTACGAGCACTTAGTGACTATGGATATTGAGTTCAATATCAAGAATCTTATGATAGGTGGTAGCTACCGCTTCTATAGCTTTATGCAGAATGTAGATGCTATCTTTTACAGTGCCGAGATAGAAGGTATTGTGGGGCTTAAGCCACGTGTTTACCGTGAAAACAATCCTGAACCAGAACATTTGTTAGACCTCCGTATTGCGTATACCTTCTTGAAGGAGCATAAGATCGGTATTGTAGTTAACAACGCCCTTAACAGAGAGTATGCTTTACGTCCATTGAATATTGAGGCACCACGTTCAGTGGCAATTCAGTACAATCTAAACCTTAATCGTAAAAAAGAGGATAAGTCATAACGTTGACCACCTTTTACTACTAAGCAGCTAACATCCCGTTAACAATAAGCTATTGTTGGGGCGGCTATTATCCTTTATTTAGCCCCAATTCAAAAAGTAACGAGGTATGAAATATATAGTTACCCTTCTACTAATAATTGCAAGCTTTTCAGTTTTTGGACAAAAAGCTACCCTTAGTGGGGTCATCACCGATGCCCAAACTGGCGAAGCCATTTTTGGAGCTAATGTTATTGTTAAAGATGGAGTTGGTGTAGCTACCGACTTTGACGGGAAGTACAGCATAGAAGTAGAATCAGGTTCCTACACATTAACTTTCTCTGGATTGAGTTATGACGATGAGCGTAAGTACACAAATGTTAAGGCAGGTGAAAAACTGATAATAGATATAAAGCTGACGCTATCAGCAGAGGTTATAGGGTTAGTTACGGTTACGGATGGTTCGGAAAAGAAATTTGGTCAGTCAACCATCTCTATGGAGATATTGCCTGTAGAATTCGTAGAGAATACTAACTCAGTGACTTTAGATGATGCTTTGGATAAAATCCCTGGAGTAAATTTGGTAGGTGAAACAGTGAACATTCGCGGTGGTGCTGGCTATACAGGTGGTGCATCTAGCCGGGTATTAATGCTCCTTGATGGTATTCCCTTACTTACCGCTGATGATAACAATATTGAGTTCGGGTCACTTCCATTGGAGAACATCAAGCAAATTGAAGTTATAAAAGGTGCAGCATCGGCCCAATATGGTTCTACTGCACTAAACGGCATCATTAACGTAGTTACTGAAAACCCGAAAGAGGAGCCATTTACCAAAATACAGTTATTCGGTGGTGGTTATGCTAACCCCTTTAGAAAAGATGAAAAGGCCTTATACTTTGCTGATGGTAAGCCTAGGTTAATGGGTGGTGGTTCTTTTGTTCACCGCCGTAGAATGGGTCGCTTTGATATGGTATTGAGTGGTGGTGGTAATGTAGATGAATCTCATCTATTGAACAATGTACAGAAGCGGGTTCGCTTCTTTGGAAAGTTCAGGTACCGCACCAAGAATAATAAGATAAACATGGGGATTAACACCATGGCCAGCTATAAATGGGGAGACTTCTTTTTCCTATGGCGGGAATATGGCGATACCACAGGTAGAAGTCAGGAACTGCGTTTCAATCCTAGGTTAGAAGCCCTAGTTGATGGTGATTGTGGATGTTTAGATAGCTTAGGTTATGTGCCCAACGAGCTTTCAAGTAATAGAGTAATGCCTATAAGCATTGATCCCTACATCAATATTTTTGATGCAAAGGGTAATAAGCACAGCATTAAGGGACGTTGGTATTATACAGACACACGCATAGGAGTAGATGAAAACACTAAGGCCAGCCTCTATTTTGGAGAATACAATTTCAACAGTAAATGGGAGTCAATAGGGCTCGACTTCATTACAGGTGTTAGTGCCAGTTACTCCAGCATAGAAAGTGAGATCTTCAGTCAACGGACCTCTAAAAATGGTGCTGCATTCATCAACATTGAAAAGATGTTCTTTGATAGGTTAACCATTTCTGGTGGTGGGCGATTAGAGCTCTTTAAGTTGGATACAGATGATGTTAAGCTAGTACCTATCGGCCGTATGGGAATTAACATGCGAGCAGCAGAAGCTACTTTTATTAGAGCGTCAATTGGTCAAGGGTACCGTTTTCCCAGCATAGCGGAAAAATTCGTTCGGGTGCAACGTGCAGGTCAGTTGACCGTTCCTAATTTTGCATTACAGCCAGAAAGTAGTTGGAGTGCAGAGATAGGCGTAAAGCAAGCCATTAAAGTATCGAATTGGATAGCGTACATCGATGTAGCCATATTCACCACTAAGTATAACGACCTTATTGAATTTACTGCAGCACCTGATTCTGTTCGGGATGACTTTTGGCCTGGGCGCCCAAATCAAATAGCATTCTGGTCGCTTAACGTTACTGATGCTCAGATAACACGCGCTGAAACCTCCATACTAGGTACAGCAAAGATATTTGGCGATCAAACTAATAA
>CAYGTK010000325.1:0-2625 GCA_964352775.1 uncultured Chitinophagaceae bacterium | reverse complement strand
ACCCACCCCGACTGGCGTCGACCCCCTGAGGAGGGTAAATAGCAAAAAGTCTCCTCTTGGGAGGAGATGTAGAGGTGGGTTGGTGTTGGAAAGTAATTGCTACATTAGTGTTTTGTGTGGCACAGCTGCATTGGCAGGCCACGAGCGAGGACGCTCGTGGCGGCGGGAGGTGGCATGATTTAGAGGTTATCCACATTGTCTTACTTATTTGAGCAGATGCTTAACATATTTCTTTGTTTATTATTTGGTTCAAAAAAAATAACTGTATAATGTCTGAAGAGAAGTTGCATTTAATGATGATAGAAAGTCTGGAGCCCAGAGAATTAGATAAAATAGCTAAGCGATATCTGGAGTTAAATGATTTTATGGGTTTAAATGATTTACTTGTTCTAACAGATGGACCATATGACAGTGGTATCGATATTAGACCCGCGGACTTCGATAATGTGAAAATCATCTTTCAGGCAACAACAACAGAGAACAATGGCAATAGGTTAGATAAAAAAATTGATGATGATTTAAAAAAGGTGGTAATTCTAAATGAACAATATGGCATACCACTAAAGGTGAAATATTTTACAAATCGGCCACTGACTAATAAAAAAATATTTTCACTGCGTAATACAGCTAAAGAGCAACATAGTATACTATTGTCGATAATAGATGGAAAGGCACTTGCGGCTGCAACGGCAACTCATAAAGAGTTGAAAAACCTTTTGCTGGAGTTCTCCAATATTCATGTGGAATCGAATTCGGATGGTTATTTTGACAATGAACGAACCAAAGCTCTCTATGATTTAATGTCAATAGGATTTAGCACTGATATTAAATTCTCTATAATTACATCCTACATCCTCAATCATTTATTCAAATCAGGGCCGAAATATGAATACGAAATCCTAGATGATTTAAACACTCACTTTAAATCCAAAATTTCTTCAGAATACTTTGAATCAGTAAAAAATCGGCTTTTTTCAGAGGAACGAATTGTTATTGATAATAAGCGGCAAATCACTCTTAAAGATTCAGAAAAGAATCGTTTAGAAAACCTATTAGAGTCTTATCGATTATCTGAAGCTTTGTTACGTAGTGATATAATTACCACTTGTTCAGAATACGGGATAGAAGGAGTAACGGACAAGGTAATTGAATATTTATGTAAAATGCATGAATGCAATTACAATATTAATGTTAGTGAGTTCACAACACGGACTTATAAGACCTACGACTTAAAAACATTTTTGGGTGAGTTCAAGACCTACTTACTGACGATAATTGATAACGGTAATGGTGTGGAAGAGCTAATACAGAAGTTAATCATTATTGCTGACAAACATGAGATTTTAACTCGAATTGCTGCGGGGTCAGCTTATACAAATGTATCGGAACTAGAAAGGCTACAGGAATATATAAACCACCACCGTGATAATAATACAATATTTTTAGATACTAACGTTGCGATAAATATTCTTTTAGCTAGCTTCGAACGACTACCAGAATTCCAAAACCAATTCTTCAAATCTGCATCTCATTTACTGCGATATTCTGAAACAAATAATTTAAAGTTCAATTTTGCTGGATTTTATCTATCAGAATTAACGAGGTTATTTACTAATGCTTTGTCTTTAATTCCATTTACTGAAATGAAAGTTTTCAATTCATTAGGTGGAAGCGAAAATCCAGTATATCTGTATTATAGCTCTTTGATAGAGCTAGATGTAGAATATGAAAATCTTAGTTTTTCGGAATTTTTAGGGAATTTCGGAATAATATTAAAAAATGGGGAAAAACAAGAACACAGGTATTATCGAAACAAAATCGAAAACATTCTAAAAGGAATTGATGTAAATGTGGTGTTTAGTGATAAAGAATATACTCACATTGGCAAAGTCCGAGGTCTTATTAAGGAAGACTTAAATTCAGCGAGCACAAAGAAACCGAGTGGTGCTATCGCTCATGATGCGCATATGTTTTGCATACTTGGTGATCCAGATACAAATGTGAACCCTATTGAACCTATTTTTTGCACAATGGATAAAGGATTGTACAAAACAAGAAACTCCTACTTTGATGAGTTTCCAAGTCACACGAAATGGCTAATGTACAGTCCTACTAGACTTATGGATCATTATTCAATGATGAGCTTTCAGATACGTGAAGGTTCTCTAAATACGGAATTGCTAACCATACTTGAACAAGACCATAAGTTTCAATCCAAGACAATGAATTTACTAGATTCTTTGGCATTAATCATTAATAATCCTAAGAATGGGGTGAGTGTTAAGTACATAAACGCATTGGCCAAACTAAGGTCAGAGCATATTGTGCAAAGTAACCAACCCACGGAAAACACTGAAAACACTCCTAATAATTATGCTGTTGATATTGTCTTTAGTGAATTGTATAAGCATTATTTAACCAATGATTTTAGTGAAAAATCAAGCTCATTTAAGTATCTATTTTCCGTTGATGACCATTATGACTCAGTGATTAAAATATTATCACGGGAAATAAGCTTGGTTGCTAAAAAAGGAATGATTAGTAACAAGTTGTTTAAAGACTTGGATATGGTGATTTCAATAGCAGTAGAAAACAAAGAAGCCACGAATTAATTATGTTTTTATC
>CAYGTK010000324.1:0-2627 GCA_964352775.1 uncultured Chitinophagaceae bacterium | reverse complement strand
GAGCAGCCAAATATCCATATCTCGGGTAAGCTATTTGCTTGTTCTTGGCAACTGGTCTTCCGAAATCCATCATCACCGTTGGTGGCTGAAAAAGTCAAGCCTTTGTTAACCGTAAATTGGTAGGTGCCAGATTTGGTAATAAAGCCCAGTAAGCTATCCGAACGCACGAACCCTCCATCGGGGGTAACCTTTAGGTCCACCTTTCCACCTAGCGGTTCAATACCTATTAACCGGGCGAAGCCTTCAGCCAATAGCAGCCCAATGAATATTGCACTGAAAAAAAGAAGCCAGTTGGGTATGCGTTTCATCAGGCCGAATAGTTACGTGACCCGAACAACAAACTACCTATCCTAACCATGTTACTTCCTTCTTCTATTGCCAGTTCAAAATCGCCCGACATACCCATGCTTAGGGTATCGAAGCTATCCTCATCGGCAAAATATTTCGCTTTGGTTTGGTCAAAGAGTTTTTTTAGTCCTGCAAATTCTCGCTTTACTTGGTCCTTGTTATAGGTAAAGGTGGCCATACCCATTAAACCCCGTATGCGGATGTTCTGGAAAGCAGCATAGCTATCACTTTCAAGTAGTTGATGAAGTTCAGTTTCATCTAGTCCGAATTTGGTATCCTCTTCGGCTATATGTAGTTGTAGCAGGCAATCTACTACCCTATCACTTTGCTTGGCGCGTTTGCTTATTTCCTTTAGCAACTTAAGGCTATCTACAGCATGTATTAAGTGCACGAATGAGGCAATGTACTTTACCTTATTGGTTTGTAAATGCCCAATGGCATGCCAATGGATGTCTTTTGGTAGTTGCTCGTACTTATCGGTCAGCTCTTGCACTTTGTTTTCCCCGAAATGGCGTTGGCCCAATTCGTACATCGCTTGTATGTCTTCCACAGGTTTAGTTTTCGAAACGGCAATTAGGCTTACCTTCTTTTCGTTTAACTTTGCAGCGACTTCTAAATACTTTTTGTGATCCATTTTAATGTACGTTCAGCTTCTTTCCTTTTAAAACCAATGCTAGCCATTTGGTTCATGCTAACGGTGGTTTCTTGCCAACCTCAACAAGAGCGCAAGGTATTAAAACCCGAAGAAATGACCGCTATTTTGATAGACCTACATATAATGGAAGGCCGATTGGAACAGCAAAAAGTAGCCAAGGATACATTGGCCTTTATGATGAAGGCCAACTACGCCCTCCTTTTTAAGCGACACAATATTACCGAGGAGTATTACAAGCAAAGCATGAACTACTACCTAAAGCAACCCAAGCTGCTTGAGCCCATTTACGAAGGTGTAGTTGATTCATTAAGCACCCTAGAAGCAGAACTGAAAAGCCGACCAGCTGAAATAGATGATTAAACCAGAAGCGTGGCCTGCTAAAAAGCGCAGCCGAAGCCATTGCAGCCTAGCGCATTTTTTTAGCTTGATCTTTTGGCTTCGTTTTCCATCAAGGGAAAAGGAAGAAAGACAACGAAACTACCTCAAGTAGCGCACATACAATAGTAGAATCAACAACGAAATATCTTTGAAAAGAAGCAAGTTGTTAGCCCACCATTTTCTATTAACTTAGCCTGCAAATGATGATGCTATGAATAAAACTGTGGCTAATGTGCAAGAAGGCCTAGTAGGGCTGAAAAGTGGCATGACCCTGATGCTAGGTGGATTTGGCCTGTGCGGAATACCCGAGAATTGCATTGCCGAAATGGTGAAAATGGGCATTACCGACCTTACCTGTATCTCGAACAATGCTGGGGTAGATGATTTCGGTTTGGGACTACTATTGCAGAAGCACCAGATAAAGAAAATGATAAGCAGTTACGTGGGCGAGAATGATGAATTTGAACGCCAGATGCTAAGCGGTGAGCTAGAGGTAGACCTTATACCACAAGGCACTTTAGCAGAACGTTGTCGTGCTGCCGGTGCAGGTATACCTGCCTTTTTCACCCCTGCGGGATATGGTACCGAAGTGGCTGAAGGAAAAGAGACCCGCGAGTTCAATGGCAAAATGCACATTATGGAGCATGCCTTTGATGCCGACTTTGCCATCGTTAAAGCTTGGAAGGGTGATACGGAAGGCAACCTAGTATTCAATGCCACAGCACGCAATTTCAACCCATTGATGGCTATGGCCGGAAGAATAACCGTGGCCGAGGTTGAAGAACTAGTACCCGCCGGAGAGCTAGATCCCAACTTCATCCACACCCCGGGAATATTCGTACAGCGTATTTTCCAAGGCGAAAAGTATGAGAAGAGAATTGAGCAACGAACGGTGAGTGTTTAATTATCAATTAATAATGATCAATTACCAATTGTTACCGCTAACCGCACCACCGTCATCCTGAACTCGTTTCAGGATCTCACGAAAGAAAGAAGAGCAACCCGTGTCGTGCCTACGCCAGATACTGAATCAAGTTCAGCATGACAATAAACAAATAGAAATGCCACTTACCAAACAACAAATAGCCCAACGAATAGCCCGCGAATTAAAAGACGGGTATTACGTCAACTTAGGTATTGGCATACCCACTTTGGTGGCCAACTATGTGCCCGATGATATTGAGATAGAATTGCAATCGGAGAATGGAATGCTGGGCATGGGCCCCTTCCCTACAGAGGATAAGGT
>CAYGTK010000323.1:0-2654 GCA_964352775.1 uncultured Chitinophagaceae bacterium | reverse complement strand
TAACTACAACTGCGCCCCAAACTCTTCCCTAAACCTAACCACCCTACCCTGCTGGGCCGATAGCAATGCGGCATCGGCAATTAGGTGCGATAGTACTGCCTCTTCCTTACTCACATTGTTGGCTATGCTGTTGGCAATACCGTGTCCGAAGTAGTCTAGCTCTTTTTGGTACACCCCCTTATATCGCTCGGGGAAAGAATGGGCAGCCTTGGCTTGGTGAGCACCTTGATGGTTATATACCTTTACATGATGCTCGGGTAAGTTCTCGGCTATGGCCATTCCGTTGGCGCCAAACACTTCAATCCGCTGATCGTAGCCTGGGGCCGATATACGGCTGGTATCTATACAGCACATCATACCATTGGCATATTGTAGGGTAACCATAACGGTATCGTGGTCGCCAATGGCGGCTATTTCGGGGTCGTATGTATGGCCGCAGGTGTATACCGTTTCGGGGGCATCGGTACCAAATAGGTAGCACAGCATATCAAAATCGTGAATGAGCATGTCGTGAAAAATGTTGCCCGAAATGCTCAAATAGGCTATAGATGGCCTAGGATTATCGCGCGAGCTGGTCTTAACTATACGGGCATCGCCCAAGCTGCTCAACTGCTGCTTTAGCTCGATAAAATTAGGATCGAACCGGCGCTGAAAGCCGAGGTGCAGTGCCAGATTATTTTCAGCGGCCAAATCAAAGCAATGCTTTACCTGCGCTAATGAATGTCCCAGGGGCTTCTCGGTAAACACATGCTTACCCGCCTCTAGGGCTTGACAGATATAATCGTAATGCGCATCCGTAGGCGAGGCTATTACCACAGCATCCAACGTATCATCTTGTAGGGCTTCATTTATGTTTTGTAAGGCTGTGGCATTGTATTTCTGCCCCATTTCTTTAGCTACCTGCTCATCAGTATCTACCACATATTTCAATTGAAACTGTGGCAGTGCCTGCATCGACTCTGCATGTATCCGTCCTGCCCTGCCCAAGCCTACTACGCAGGCGGTTATGGTGTTGCTCATATGTTCTTTATTTATCGAGCGGCTAAAATAGGAAGCAATTTTGAAATATAGTGCCTTCCCAACTGTGCAGAGTTATAAGTAGTAAGTGACAAGTTTTAAGTCGAACCGCAGAAAAACTTATTACTGAATACTTACAACTACTTACTAAGATCATGCTCATCCACATCCACCAACTCTAGCTCACCGGCTTTGGCTTTTAGGTATTTGCCTTAACCCCGTAAAACCTGTCGAATATCAAGCATGCAGTTAGGTCGCCCGTTACGTTAACTACCGTTCGGAACATTCCTAAAATTCGGTCGATACCGATGATAACAAGAAGGCCATCGGCGGGTATGCCTACACTTTGTAATACCGAGGCCAGAATGATGATGCCGCCCCCTGGTATGGCGGGTGTACCTATTGATGCGGCTACCACGGTAATGGTTATCAGCACTAGGTTAATTACCGACAATTCCATACCATAAGCTTGCGCCATAAATATGGTAGTAACACATTGAAACATAGCTGTGCCATCCATATTAATGGTAGCCCCTACGGGAATTACAAAATCGCTGATGTTTGAAGACACGCCTAATCGTTCATCTGCTGTTTTCATGGAAACGGGCATTACCGCCGCCGAACTGGCAGTAGAAAAGGCCAGTAACTGCGGCTCGCGTATGGCACCTAAAAAGCTGAAGGGGTTCTTTTTTGCCACCACTAGCACCAGTAATAAATAAAAGGCCAATAATACCAACAAACCCAACATAACTACTGCCATGTAGTAGCCTAAACCAAGAAATATCTCTACCCCAATTCTAGACAATAAGGCGGCCATTAAGCCAAATACAGCATAGGGCACCAGCATCATGGCCCACGATACTACTATCATGCAGATCTTTTGGATGGCCTCCGTAAATCGAATGATAGGTCTTGCAGTTTCTTCTTTGAGTTGGGTTATGGCTACACCAATTATTATAGTGAAAATGACCACACCTAGCATTTCGCCCATCAATATCGATTCCAGCGGATTGTTCGGGATAAGGTTAGCAATAGCATTTGGAATATTATCCATTAGGTTGGTGGGTTCCTCGGTGCTTATTAGCTGTTCACCACTATTCGGGAATCCACCAAGCGAATAGATGTACTTACCAGGCTTTAACACCAGCGTTACTGCCAACCCGATAAGAATGGCTATGGAAGTTGTAAAAACGAAGTACAATAATAACCGCAAGCCGAAGCTCTTAAGGTTCTCAGATGTGTTGCTAACTATACCTGTAATAATTGATGCGAATATGAGCGGTATCATTATCATTTGAACCAGCCGCATAAATATTTGCCCAGGTAGGTCAAACCAAGTAGCTAAGGTTAAGCTAAGGTCTTCTGCAATTATACCAGTTGATGGATTGAGCAGCACCCCTAAACCTGCCCCAAGCAATAAGCCCAAGATGACCTTAAGCCACAGGCGGCCCTTTATAAGGTGATCTAAATGAACGGAAAGGTTGTTAAGGGGACGAAATTGCAACATAACGCAATTTAACTATTGTTTATCAATGGTTTTTATATTTCATTTTAGCTAATGGTAGGCAGGAACATTGCAGCGAACCTTAAGACTTACAACTTCGGGAAAAATCATGCTCATCCACCTCCCTCAATTC
>CAYGTK010000322.1:0-2692 GCA_964352775.1 uncultured Chitinophagaceae bacterium | reverse complement strand
GCCTAGGTGATAGGGCACATTACCTGCGTTACCAGCGGCAGCTACTACTGCTCGGCCGTTCTTCTCTTCCAACAAAGCATCTATCATTTGCGAGGCAAAATCACATCCATCTCTACTGCCATAGTAAGTACCGTAGCTGATGTTGATGACACACGGGCGACCCAAAGCATCTGCTTTTTTGAAAATATAGTCTACCGCATCGGCAATTTGCGCTAGGAATTGTCCGCTTCTATCTACTGATACGGCAATAATATCAGCATCTGGTGCCATGCCTATGTAGTTATAGCTAGAGTCTTTCAAAGCGTTGCCATTACCGCAGGCTATTCCTGCTACGTTAGTTCCGTGGCCAAAGCTGTTCACTATTTCTACGTGGTTGCACCTGCCGCCGTCAATATCCAGCCAATCCCACTCTTCACCATAATTGTATGGTTGTGGTGGGTTACCAGCAGTAACGTTCATGTCCCATATGTAACGGATACGGGTAGTTCCATCGTCGTTCTTAAAATCGGGATGGTCGAAATAGATGCCTTCATCTATAATACCAACCAGCACACCATTACCAGTATAGGGCTGCGATAGGGGAGAAGCTCCCTGGTGCACAGGCAATACATTGTTGATGATGATAGAAGTATCTACCAAGGGCTGCACTTTTATATTACCGTTCTGTACTTGTGATATGGTCGGTTCGCTTAAGTAGGCATCCAGTTTCTCTCGCGGAATTATCACCGCGTTCAAGTCGCCATAACCGTATTTATAGTGGCCGCCATGCTTAATGGTCAGCTTCTCTATCTTCTTCATATCGCCCTTCACAAATAGGTGAATATCCTCATGCGGATAGCTTGGGTCTGCCAATTGACGGAGGGTGTGCAGATCGAGCTTAGTGGTTTCAGGTCTGTCAACTGTTTGCCCTGTAACCGTTATGCACAGGGTCAATAGCATCATAAATAAGGCTGAAAAGCGCATGGGGGGCTTATTTTTACTCATTCTAAATTACGGCGATAACGCCTTAATTTTAAACAAAGTACACAAAAAGGGCATTTTTGAAGTAAATTCGTGCGAACCTAATTGTGGACAACCATGGCATACGTGCAGATCGGTGTTTTTGTTATTGTAACACTTATTACCGCCTTCCTTTTTGGCAAGCGTGCACGCTTCATTTATCGGAATATCAAACTTGGTAAACCAGCAGATGTAAGCGACAACAAAAGTGAACGCCTAAAGAATATGGCGTTGATAGCTTTCGGGCAGCAGAAAATGTTCAAGAATCTGCTAGCTGCGGTATTGCACTTATTCGTGTATGTAGCCTTCCTAGTCACACAAATTGAATTGATAGAGATCATTTTGGATGGTATCACGGGGCAGCATCGTATACTCTACTATGCTATTTATGATATTGCCTTTTTGAAAGGACTGTACATCTTCATCGTCAGCTTCATTGAAGTATTGTCGGTACTGGCATTGTTAGCCACTTTCGCATTCTTGGCGCGTCGTAATCTATTGAAGATACCGCGTTTCACCATGTTGAACGGCTGGCCGAAGTTAGATGCGAACATCATTCTATTTGCTGAAATATACTTGGTAGCCTGCATCTTTACCATGAACGGTGCTGATATGGCTTTGAACGATGGTAAGTATGGCTTCCCAGTTAGTGGCTTGCTACTTCCATTCTTTGAAAGCTTTAGCGAAGGCACCTTGATCATTATGGAGCGTGTAGGTTGGTGGGGTCACATCTTGGGTGTGTTCTCGTTCTTGGTATACGTTACTTACTCTAAGCATTTACACATCATTTTAGCCTTCCCTAATGTATTTGCTGGGCGTATAAAGCCTAAGGGACAGTTGAGCAATATGGATGCTGTTACTAAAGAGATCAGGTTGATGATGGACCCCAATGCGGACCCATACGCTGCTCCTGCTGAGCCAGCTGCCGAACCAGAAGCATTTGGTGCTAAAGACGTGACCGACCTGAGCGATGTGAACCTATTGAACGCTTATACTTGTACGGAGTGTGGGCGCTGTACAGCAGCTTGCCCAGCTAACCAAACGGGTAAATTGCTTTCGCCACGTAAGATAATGATGGACACGCGCGATCGATTAGAGGAGGTGGGTAAGAACATTGATGCGAATGGTGGCGAGTTCAAGCCTGATGGTAAGCAATTGTTAGGCGACTACATTACAGTAGAAGAGCTACGTGCTTGTACTACTTGTAATGCTTGTGTAGAAGAGTGCCCAGTACAGATAAATCCTTTAGATATTATTGTGCAGTTACGTCAGGCCTTAATAATGGAAGACAGTAACTCACCAGAGGAGTGGAACTTGATGTTCAACAACATGGAGAATAACGGAGCGCCTTGGCAATTTAACCCACAAGAACGGGTGAAATGGGCGGAAGAATTAGCGAAAGAAGAAAACTAAGACTATGGGGGTTAAGATACCTACAATGGCCGAAATGATGGCCAATAACGAAGGGCCAGAAGTATTATTCTGGGTAGGATGTTCAGGCAGTTTCGACCAAAGAGCACAGCAGATAACGGGTGCCTTCGTAAAGATAATGAACAAGGTAGGGGTGAAATTCGCCATACTTGGTGCAGAGGAAAGCTGTACGGGCGATCCCGCAAAGCGCGCTGGTAACGAGTTCTTGTTCCAAATGCAAGCCTTACAGAATATTGAGGTAATGAACGCCTACAATATAAAG
>CAYGTK010000321.1:0-2704 GCA_964352775.1 uncultured Chitinophagaceae bacterium | reverse complement strand
CACAGGTTCAACAGGAATGACAGGTGCACAGGGCCCAGCCGGAGCTAATGGAGCAGCTGGCCCGACAGGTGTACAAGGTCCGATAGGATTAACTGGTGCAACTGGGCCTACAGGGCCGCTAGTGGCTGGTTCAACAGGTAACACACTTCGAAATGATGGAGCTAACTGGGTGGCCGACACCACATTAACTAGCACAGGTGCCAATGTAGGTGTAGGAACTGCTTCACCAGATAACTCAGCAGTGCTGGATGTGAGTAGCACAAGCAAAGGCTTCTTAATGCCAAGAATGAATTCTACACAACGGGATAATATACCTAGCCCTATTGAAGGTTTATTGATTTATAATACTGATTGTAAGCGCTTTAACTATTTCGATGGTAGCGGTTGGTCGCAATTGGAATCAAGTTTCCCTCCGGCAGCACCGGCCTCTGTTTCAGGTACGGTTTCTGTTTGTCCGGGTACTACCCAAGTTTATACTGTGCCTACTACGGTTTCGGGTGTAACCTATGAGTGGTCAATACCAGCAGGTTGGTTGGTGTTAGCCAATATCGCGCCAGCTACTTTAGTTGTGCAAATAGGACCTACTGGGGGTAATGTTTGTGCTTTTACCACAAATGGTTGTTTACGAAGTGCTGACACTTGTATAACCACTACCATAAGTGGTTCTTGTCCGTGATTTGGAGGGTAAAGGCATTTGACGAACTAAGCTTACGCGAGCTTTACGCAATGCTTGCCCTAAGGGCAGAGGTATTTGTGGTAGAACAAGACTGCCCCTATCAAGACCTTGATGGAAAGGACCAGAAAAGCTGGCATGTAATGGGCTGGAAAGATGATGAGTTGGTGGCCGTTGCTAGAATAGTGGACAAGGGAGTGAGCTATGCAGAATACTATTCTATAGGTAGGGTAGTGGTAAGTGAAAAGGTGCGTAAGGATGGCATTGGAAGTGCCTTAATGGAAGAGGCCATTAACTGGATATATAGCGATAAAGGTGAAGTTCCAATTAAGATTTCTGCACAATGTTATCTGATAAAATTTTATGGAGCCTTAGGTTTTCAGCCCGTTGGTGAAGAATATTTAGAAGATAATATTCCCCACATTGCTATGCTTAAAGAGATATAGCTTGGCTGAAAAGCTTACAAGTTTAACATAATATTTAAACCCTATTGCTTAACTTTAGTCAAAGCAACATCGCTAAAGGGGAAAAGCAATGCGAACCAATATCTATTACAGTTTATTCATCGTCTTATTCTTTCTAAGTTCTTGTACAAAGACAGAAGAAGTATTGATAGATGGAAATATGGCTCCACCAGATGGAACAGTGGAGAATGAATTAATCATTAGCTACGTTAGCCGAGTATACATTTCTACTTTGGGTAGGGAAGCCGAGGATGCAGAAGCCACTGCCGCTTTTGATGCATTAAGGGCAGGCAATATGTCGCTAGCAGCGCGGGAGTCTTTTCTAGATGGATTACTTTCCGATGAAGATTATTTGGTGAATGAATACAGTATCGCTAGGGCGGAATTGTTGAATAATCTAGACCCTGAGGAGATTGATAGGCTCATTACTATTTTAATAATAGAACGTGATAAGCCCGCCAATGCGGGGATAAGAGACATTATCATTCTTGAGATAGCTAAGTTAGAGGAAATGAAGGCCATTCCAGATGACCTTGCAGCAGGTACTTTGACCATTGAAGGAATGCTACGCAGAACGGTGAACAACAATTTTTATGATGACTTAAATATGGGAACGGAGAATTTCGTGGTGTCTACCTTCCAGAATTTCCTGCTACGGTATCCTACTCAGGTGGAATTGGATGAATCAAAAACTATGGTAGATGGTTTTCAGGGTAGTTTATTCCTGCAATTGGGCACATCTAAACAAGAATATCTTAACCTGTTATTTGCTTCTAATGATTTCTATGAAGGGAGGGTGCGTTACTTGTTTGTGAAGTATTTATTTCGCGACCCAGCGGCCGACGAGTTGGACAATTATGTAGGTATCTACCAAAATGCTAAAGACCATAAGGAATTGGTAAAAGCGATTCTTTCATCTGATGAATACGCAGGGTTATGAAAGTATTAAACTATACATTTCTTCTACTTTCCGTTTTGTTACTTGCAAGTTGTACCGAAAAGCAACAGCCTGTTTATGTAGTTGATCAAGTAGCACTATATCAAAGTGCTAGCGAGAAGAAGAATTTAAAGACGGAAACAGAGTTCATATCCATTGCCTACAATGACATCTTTGGAAAGAACATTACGCTAGAGGACCTAGAAAATGCCGAGTTGCCTTATATAGCTTTTGGCGATAAGGAATTCATCATTGATCTGTTGATACGGAATTATCTGAATGATACCGATGCGCTGCTACCTACCGACCAAGAAATGCGCGCTGATATTGACCAATTTGTAGAGGATACCTACTTAAGGGTATATAACCGCTACCCTAACGAAGTGGAAGTTTGGAAGCTGAAACAGCTAATAGAGAAGAATGCCAGCATTACGTCAGACATGATTTATTACGCGATGATGACCGCTGAAGAATACCGTTACTACTAAACCAATATCCATGAAACGTAGAGACTTCATCAAAAAATCGGGATTGGTATCTGCAGCAGCATTTACGGTGCCATACCTACTGCCTAGCGGGCGATTGTTTGCTGCCACTGGTGCAAGAAAGGTAGATCACGTGGTGTTCTGC
>CAYGTK010000320.1:0-2786 GCA_964352775.1 uncultured Chitinophagaceae bacterium | reverse complement strand
GGGTGGGTTATGTGTGAATGACCTGTGCCAAATATTTTTTAGAAAATATTTTTCAATACTTTATTTCAAGGGTTAAAACAGAATGGAATAAGATGTCATCTAACCCACTAGCATCTAAAAAATCTCCCGGAAAAATAAGATTGGTTTCAAACTCTAGGGCTACGTGGTTGCCTAAGTTAAGGCCAACTACTTTGCCAATTTGATGCCCAATAAAGCGCTGTGCATTTGTAGATGGATAATCTAGAATAAGCGCAGGGTTGTACAGTCCATCGTTTATGGAGAATCGCCAAAAGGCCACGTAGTCCAGTTCAAAATAAAATTTACCAATTGTACCCTCTATGTAGGGATGAATATCAATCAAATTAGACGGACCGAGCCTTGCAACTCGCCCGAAATAGGCACCTCTTGGGTAAATAGCATCGAAGGTGCTGAGGTTGTTATTGGTAGAGTCGGTATCGCCACTAATGGCCTCGGTTTTCAATCCAAATACATAGGAACTCTTCCCAACCTTAATTTCTTTTTGCACCATAAACGAGATAGTCCAAGCAGCAATAGTTTGCTGGCCAAACCTGCCGAATTGATAGACTACTTCGTTGTTGTAAGTAATGCCGTTTTTGCTGCCAAACTGCCTGATGCCGATTGTTCCCCTGTTATCGTTTGCAACACCATCGTTCCAAGCTTTTTGTTCTTCTTTTTTGAATAGCACATATGCATCGATGTTCAGCGATTGCTTGAAATTCCGGGTCCAGTACAGGCCAGAAATAAATTCCGCAAAGTCTAAAAACTCATTGTCAAAATAACCTGGTTGTTGCTGAACGGGTACCGCTGAGAAGAGCAATACTTTACTTTTATTTCCAGTAAACTCCAGTTGGGTCATATCGAACGATAGCCGAACGTTTGGCCCTTCCCTCACGTCTACCAATCGACCACTGCCCAATCGCATATTTTGTCGACCGACAAGTAAGTTGGCTTTCTTGTGAAAACGAAATCGAATAAAGAGCTGATTAATGGAAAACACATCTTCATCTACTGGTGTTGTAGCTGCTTTACTGAGGATGATGCTTGAATTCAATTCACCAAATAGCTCGAACTTATCTGAAACCTTTAAGTGGGCATGTGCCATGTTTCGAAACAAAAACCACGAGTCGTTTTGGTCTTGGTTGTCGTTAAATTGCTCGTTTACAAAACTTTCAACTTGGGTTCGTATGCTACCTCCAAAGCTTATAGAGCTTTGCTTGGCCAAGGGCATCAATTTAAATTTGGAGTAACCATTTCTTTTAGCAGCGGTATCCAGCTTAATCATGTCGTTCTGGCGAAGTAGGCTAAAGTCGTAAGTGTGCTTTGGCTGTTGTCCCAACAGAGTGGTACTAAAGGCTAAAACAAACAATATGGTTACGGGCCAGCGCAAGAATTAGAACTTTCTGATGAGCAGTACGCCAATAATTAAGAAAGCAACTCCAATCATGCGTTGCCAGTTGATGTGCTTAACTGGAAGGTCGAGCAAACCAAAATGGTCGAAAATCAAGGATAATGACATTTGGCCTGCCACGATAAGCGAAAAGGTAAGTGCCGTGCCTAAGCGTGGAGCAAGCACGATAACCGCAGCAACATAAAATGCACCCAGCAAGCCCGCAGTCCACACTGCAGGAGATACTGTTTTAGCTTGGGCAACGGTGCTAAAATCAAACTTAATGGCAAGTAAATAGGCCAACAGCCCCACCGTGCCAATAAGGAACGATGCGAAGGCGGCAAATACAGGCTGATGAACGGCTTTACCCAATTGAACATTAAGCCCGGCTTGTAAAGGCAGAACAGCTCCAGCCACTACCGCTAGAAAAATATATACAAGTTGAGATTTCATTTTACTTAAACAGTTTGTGGTCAATAGAATACTTACCAGCACCCATAAAGAAGATGAGCAAGAACACCAAAGAGTAAATACCTGGTGTATCGCGAATTGGCAAAGGATCGGCCGCATGAACCACGAAAAAACCAGTAAGGGTAACACTCAGCACCATGGCTGCCGCCAATCGGGTGCCCAGCCCAAGAATTATAAATATTGGGGCTACAATATTGGCTATAATAGCAATAACGGCACTGGTATAACCTCCCATGCCAAATGGGTCGGGAATGTTGGCTACTTCTTCCGAAAAGTTCAACACCTTTTTCATGCCGTGAATGGTGATTAAGCTAACAGATGCAAGCAGCCTGAATAATAGCATGGTAGCATCGAATGAAAGTAAGTTGGGTGTTGCCTTAGAGACTATTTGTGCTAATGTGCTCATGGCTTGTTTTCTTTTAAGAGCAGTTTCATGTCAGCAATCAATCTTTTGGTATCTGCTTTGTCTAGTCCATCGTAGTAGCCTCGTACTCGGCGTTCTCCATCCAATAAAATGAATGTGCCATCGTGTATCAGGTTTCGTTCTTCTGCAAAACTGTCGTCTATGGCTCTCAACTTATAGTCCTTGGCCAGCTCGTAGATGTAGTCTTTATCGCCCGTTAAAAATGACCATTTTTCGCTGTCAATCTGGTAGCTTTTTGCATACTTGCTTAGCCTTTCTGAGGTATCCCATTTAGGGTCAATAGTGTGCGAAAGTATCCCCACCTTATCACCATCTTCAAATGCTTGGTCCACTAGTTTTAAGTGGTTGGTCATTTGCTGGCATATGGTTGGGCAACTGGTAAAGAAAAAATCTACCACCAATACCCTTCCTTCAAGCTGACTGCAGTTTACTACAACGTTGTGTTCCTCGGACAATTCAAAACCCGCGCCATAATATTGAACC
>CAYGTK010000319.1:0-2804 GCA_964352775.1 uncultured Chitinophagaceae bacterium | reverse complement strand
CCATCGAAGTGACCCATGCGTACATGAAGAGGCGAGCCCTTTTCTTCGCGTCGACGGAGTTTGCCAAGACGGTAGTGAGCACCGACGCTGAAGGGCGAGCGGTCCTTCCCGTGGAGACGGACGCGGACGGATGGGCGGCGGGGAATCAGCTGCATGGCGTGCTCGCCACCGGCAGTCAGCCCGGCGCGGAAGTCCACGTTCAGGCGTTGCCTGGCAAGGCTCGCGGCGTCGTCGAGCTGCAGCTGACGAACGCGATGGCGTTTCGCGTGGTGCTGCCGGTGGCGCTGACCGACGTCGAGCGCAACGCACTCAGGGCCACGCTGGCGACCCCCGAAGCGGGCCGCTTTCGATCGGTCGACACGCGGGCGTTCGAACCCGTGGCCGTGGACGGGCGCGAGCTGACGTTCGTGGTCGATCAACGCGGGGCAGGTGGTCGCTTCCAAGGAGGCACGCTGCACATCGCGACGTCTCCGCTGGGGCGGACGTTCCATGCGGAGGTGCCTCCCGACGCAACGCTTGCCACACCCGCTCTGCAGGCGGTGGCAGCGAGCGACGTCACGCACTCGTTTCGTCTCCTCGACGGCGCAGGTGCGCCCATGCCAGGCGAGATCGTCTACGTAGGGCGCCCGACCGTGGGTCAGCCCTACGCCTGCCGCGACGCCATGGGGCGTACGTCCAGCGAGGGGGTCGCGACACTGACGGGTATCGCTCCGGGTGAAGTCACTGTCTGGGTACGCGCTGAAGGCTACGAGGAGTACCGCGAGAAGATAGAGCCCCTGGCTGGTGCCACGACCGAGCTGCGCTTGGTGCGAAAGAGCGGCCTGCGCACCGTGGCGCTGACCGTGGTCGGCGAGGGACCGGGCATGCCGGACTTCGTCGACGTGCGGGTGACCGCCGGTATCGACCGGCCGGAGAGCGTGACTTCGCTCATGCTGCAGCCGGAGCCTGTTCGCGGCGGCGGCTGGACGGTCGCGGCGAGCCTCGAGAACGTGCCGGGCGAGGTTTGCTTCATGGAGGTGTCGACCATCCCCCGTGAGTATGACCGGTTAGCGCCGGTCAGGATCGAGCCTGAACAGGAGAGCCTGCGGGTCTCCATGGGTAAGGCGCACAGGCTGACGAAGGTGCGGCTCCGCCTGCCGCCGCTGGTGGAGGTGGAGTACGGCCAGAAGGCAGGGGACGGGCGCATGTACTCCATGCGTGGCCCGCACGTCGACGGTAGCGTAACGGGCTGGGTCGAGGACGACGGGCGGCCCGTCATCTGGACCGTCACGGCCCCCGGCTACGTACCGGTTCTTGGAAGCCAGGCTGATTGGCGCCGGGTCAAAGAGGGCGACGAGGAGTACATCGAGATCACGCCTGAGCTGCGCCGCGGCTGGGGAGCGCTCATCGACGTCCAAAGCCGCGAATGGGACAGGTCAGTGCCCTTCCAATTCCGTAAGGAACGGCCCATCGCTGGCGTCACCATCTTCGACGTCGCCACCGGCAAGACTCTCGGCGTTACCGATGCGTCTGGATATGCCGTCATCACAGCCGCTTATCCGGTGCAGGAGATCGGGGCGCGCTATGGAGACAAGACCCGCACCTGGCCTCTGAAGGGCGCCACCCGCTTCGGATTCGGCTTCTGACGGTACGGTCTACGACCCGAATCCGTCACTCGCACGGCGCCTGACGGCTGCGGCTTCGCTACTCGGCTTGGCCCAGCGCGTCCAGGCGCCGCGCTTCGCGGACGATGGTGCTGGCGACCCGCTCGCCGAAAGTCGTCTGCAGCTCTGGTTCTCTGGCGAAGACGGCCGCGTAGAGCGGCGCAGCGAGGCCCGCATACTTGGGCGCATAGTCGGGGCGCTCACGCTCGTAGTCGGTGACGTTCGCCGAGCGGTCCATGAGCTTGATGGCGAGGGCTTCGACTGAGCCGTTCGCGAACGAGGCCAGGTACTCGGCCTTCGCCTGCGCCCCCTCGTCGAACGTCATCTCGTCCACGAAGCCAGCGGCGCGCTGGCCGAACGTCTCCGTGACGGTCTCCAGCGTGACCTCGGTGTCCTCGACCACGTCGTGGAGCAGCCCCGCGATGATGACGTCCTCGTCCTTGACGCCCGCGTCGCCCAGTCGCTTGGCCACGTCGACGGTGTGAAAGACGTAGGGGAGTCCAGAGCCCTTACGGGTCTGTCCGACGTGTGCTTCGGTGGCGAAGGCGAGGGCTCTCTCGGTGGGGCTGCCGTTTCTCATGGGCCCATTTTGCCCGATGGCTCGTCTCCCGAGCTTATCCACGCCCCAGGACTCGTTCCCACGCCCAGCCGGGCAGCAGCTTCGCGGCTGTCTTCAGGGGCCACGCGAGGCGTCTGGGGTAGTGCACGATCCGCGGCGGGCGGCTTTTCTCCAGGGCGTCCACGGTGCGGCGCGCCGCGGTTTCGAGCTCCATCAGGAAGGGCATGGGGAAGCGGTTGCGGGCCGTCAGCGCGGTCTTCACGTAGCCCGGCTGGACGTCCGTGATGGTGAGACCGGTTCCCCTGAGTTCAAAGCGCAGGGACTCGGCGTACGCGCTGAGGGCGGCCTTGCTGGCGCAGTACGCGCGGGCTCCTGGGAGGCCGCGGACGCTCGCGAGGCTTGAGATGGCGACCAGGTGGCCGCGGCCGCGCTCGCGCATGGCTTCGAGGCCGAACTCCAGGGTTTGGGCTGCCGCAATGGAGTTCACGCCCAGCACCTTGAGCGCGGCGTCGGCGGCGTCGCGGGTTTCGATGCTGCTCTCTGCGATCCCTGCGTTGGCGATGACGAGATCGAGTCCACCGGGCGAGCCGGGATGCGCGTCC
>CAYGTK010000318.1:597-2838 GCA_964352775.1 uncultured Chitinophagaceae bacterium | reverse complement strand
TTCTACTCCTGCGGAAAGTGTAGGGTACTGGATCTACACTGAAGGCTGGGGTGGGTTACTTGCCGCCTTTAACGTTGACAAGGTAAATGGTAATCAATGTGATATAGCTGACGATTCATTCATGACTGCGTTGAGGAAGCAACTAAAAGGCATTGGTACAATCAATGCTGAGCTCGTTCGCCAATACTTAAATTGTGTTCTCCGCGGACTTCCTGCATCACAAGAACTTTCTAATAAGATTCTCAACGTTCCATCGCAAGATTCCGCGCGAAGCCACACGCTGCATCCTGATGCCGTCTACCCGATTGGCAAAGCAATAGTTGCATTTCGCTCAATCTTTTTGCAGTATTATTCACCAGGATTGTTTGACCAAGTCAAAGAAGATCCTGAGCTGCACGAAAAAATTGTCAGTGACGCGCTAGATGATATTTATGACTTCCAGGAAGAAGCCAAACGGTTTTTAGCATGGAAATATCCTCACTTAGTTAATGCTCGTGTCCGCGATTGTTGTAAAAGTGAATAGAGTAGTTTGTAAAAGGTAAAAGTTGTTTGTTTTAGTTAAGATTTGTTTTCATTTCCATTTCATAAATCTACAACTTCGATAGTTGTTCGGTATATTAAACACACACAAGGTGTATAATAGGTATTTCCTTAATCCCGATAGTAACCAAGTTAGAGGCCACTATTTCCGTGTATATCCGATCGTACAATTTCCCAGTACAGTTCAGATAAATGAACTGTAGAACTTCCCAGAACATTCTATTCCCTACAATACTATGAGTTCCCCTTAGTCATAACTTTCAGTAATGAATATCCATGGTTCTAGAACAATCCATGTCTATGACCTTGTCATAAGTAAACTGGAAAACTGAAGTATCCATTCTTCGTTTTACAGTTCATTCCAATTTCTAGATTATTCATGTTGACAACCCATGCGCACGAGTTTACCACCCTCGCCCATTAACTCTTGACAATCCGATGAAGTTACCCACTTCATTAATACACCGAGCCTCTTTACTTGTATTCTAGGCCTTTCCTGTTATGAGAAGAAAGTGGTATATCACTTATACCACAGCGATGCTTGCAAAAACAAGATAACTACATGTTGCAAGATACTCGACGCGGTAGCCCTTTTCGACGTCCTCAGACTGCCTTTGATGTGCTTCACTTTTGCGTAGAAGACGCTGTTGTAAATCCATTGATGGATACCCTTTACGTGTTCTATTATCCAATATGCAGTTCGGAAGATCAATTAATTTTCAAAGTTACCTCTGAACTTAACTCAGATAGCGAGAGTTCGACACAGAGCTTTTTCAAAGTAAAAGATATAATTTGGCATGGAATGATTGTTGCAGCTCAAGCATGTCTAGGAGAAACGTATAAGCAACATACTATATCAAGCAAATTGAAGTACCTTTCTGATGCTTTACAGATACTTCTTATGCACAAAGATGGATCGAAAGAAGAGCTTGTAGTTCTCGCTTTTCTGTAAGTAGGCTTACTATATCAAGACTTGTCTAACGTGTAATGCAGGAATGCTGTTGTCCTTTCAGTGCCTTTCAATCTCGCGACTCAATGTAAACTATTGCGAGAAAATGTCAGTTCAAGACAATTCGATATCCGTACAAGGTATTCTTTATCACTCCTGGAAACATCGAAACTCGTGCTATTGTCGTCGACAACAATGGCCTAAGGTGCCTATTGTTAAATCTTCACATGCATTACTAATATATTATTCCCAATTTATCAAGTCCCCCTTTTTATCTCAAAGCCCATACCATCTCCCTACTCTAATTCCACCGCTTTAAAGATTACCAATTCACCGTCGTTCACCTTTCACTTCTGTTGCAATTGGTTAACCGATCTCAATCTCCCAAATTCTTTGAATTCACACAATCTCCATTCATAAACAATGCAGAAGTTCGTCAACGAAGGGAATATTCCTCCAGGTAGCCAATGTTGCAGTGATTTATACCGATAATACTGATAAATTTGGAGAAAAACAACATAACTAATGTATTTATCTTTAGAAATGCAATGAAATCAAAAACACTGCAAATTGTACGCAATTTAAGGGAAAACAATGTAAACCTGCAGTACCTTACACCGATAATACTACAATAAGTATCACGACAAAACGAGATGAGAAAACATCAAATATATTTTAACAGCATTTATTGTTTTTCTTGATTGCCTTAAAACGGGTCTAATTATAAGACCTACAACTAGTTAGCATAAAAG
>CAYGTK010000318.1:0-587 GCA_964352775.1 uncultured Chitinophagaceae bacterium | reverse complement strand
AGCAAAAACAGTTTAAAACACCTATTTTTCCATTAATTGAAATCACCGTGTTCGAGTCTCTCAAAAATCAAGAGTCTTGCATCATCTTCTTAAACCGTCTCGTATTGATGGTTCTACTGCCATAGAAGTTTTTGTTTACCGCGATAGAGGAGCCGGCATTCTAGTACCCCGTTCCATGAGCCACGCATTGCATGTTCAATGGGTGAGAAAGAAATGTACATTCTTCGTGACAGGCCTGTGTACGCTTCCTGTCCCGTTCTGTCTGTTTTTATTGTTTATAGTTGACCTTTGTTACTTTATTTGTTCAGCTGTTTAGAATAAACGATTCGTTACTACTTCTTCAGCATAGCGGTCGTCGATTTCCAACGAATTAACTGTTTATAACCCACGTACCAAAGTTTAAACAGATTCAAGGAAACAGCAAGCTTCATGCCATATAGGTTGTAGTCCTTCGCTTTTATCTCTGAATCCAGAATACTTTAAGTTCCGACCGATGGTCTCCCCGTTCGTCTTTGTTGAAACAGCGTCATTTTAAAAACAAAGGAAATCACCATTTGTGGTGGGTAAAACAACACCAAAACATAGAC
>CAYGTK010000317.1:0-2921 GCA_964352775.1 uncultured Chitinophagaceae bacterium | reverse complement strand
GTGTAGATCACCCAGAAAGCCAAAACAATAAAAAATAAATCGATATTACAAGAGGTAGAAAAGTTACAAGAGCATATAAAAAGTACTGGTTTTGCTTATGGTTTAACATCGCCAACAACGCTTTATAAAAGCCTTAATCGTGCCTATAAAGCTGATCGGTTAAGTGCTTATACACTTCCAAAAGACCAAACAACTACGGATAAGTACACTAGGGACTTAGAGAATAGAAAAGAAGCTGTAGGTCAATTTATTGCCGAAGAGAATACATGGGGGCGGATGTCTGGTAAAATGGAAGATGTTGGGTCCATAGAATCTAAGATCATTTACGACGACTTACGTGAATGGGTAAATGAAAATATTAGCCCTGAATTATTAGAGGTGAAATTTACCAGTACCTCTCTTTTGTTCGATCAGAATAATCGTTCACTGTTAAGTGGAATGTTTCAAGGCTTGGGACTAGCCTTCTTTATCGTGAGTATCATCATGGTGATCTTGTTCCGCAACTTCAAGATGGTACTCATTTCGCTGCTTCCTAATACCCTTCCCTTAATACTTACTGCAGCCATAATGGGATTTACCAATGTGCCCTTAGATGCTCCCGCCACTATAATATTCGCCATCGCTTTCGGTATTGCTGTGGATGATACCATTCACTTTTTGAGTAGGTATAAATTGGAATTGGTAAAGGGCAAAACTAAAGAGGAAGCTATTGCACTAAGCGTAGAGCAAACAGGTAAGGCGCTGACATTAACTACGGCTATTTTGTTCGTCGGCTTTATCAGCCTAGCATTATCAGATAACACCGCCACTTTTAAAGTGGGCTACTTGATCAGCATTACATTAATTACAGCTTTAGTAGCCGACTTGTATTTGCTACCTGTTTTCTTACGTATGTTTGGGAAAGATAAATAATGTAGGAAAGGTATATACCTAGTACATCCTTTTTTTTGAACCTTTGGTTTCTAGCGTTTTTAAGTCTTGCTCGTTCTTTATCAAGGCATGTACATGGGGTGGCAATTCTTGGTCTAGGTTCAATTCAGCAAGAGCGTCTGAATCAATAGCTTCCATTAGCAGAAGCCTTATCCAATCGATCAACTCGCTAGTACTGGGTCTCTTTTTAATACCACTTACTTGTCGGATGCTGTAAAATACGTGCATGGCCCTATCAAATAGATCTTGTCGTAAGTCAGGGAAGTGAACTTTCAAAATAGCGTTCATCGTCTCAGCTTCAGGGAAACGGATGTAGTGGAATAAACACCTTCTTAAGAAGGCATCAGGCAGTTCCTTTTCGTTATTAGATGTTATAATAATAATAGGACGCACTTCTGCTCTAACAGTCTCTTGGGTTTCGTATACATAGAACTCCATCTTATCCAGCTCCAACAAAAGGTCATTCGGGAATTCGATATCGGCCTTATCTATCTCATCTATCAATAGCACTACATCGTCCCCGCCCTCAAAAGCTTCCCATAATTTACCTTTTACTATATAGTTGGAAATATCCTGCACTTTATCACTACCCAACTGAGAATCGCGTAAGCGGCTAACAGCATCATATTCGTAAAGACCCTGCTGTGCAGAGGTAGTTGATTTGATATGCCAGGTAATTATTTTTTTACCCATAGCCTTGGCTATTTCGTGTGCTAGCAATGTTTTACCTGTGCCAGGCTCTCCTTTAACCAAAAGAGGCTTTTGAAGGTGCATAGCGGCGTTTACGGCTACTTGTAATTCTCTGGTAGCTACATAGTTATCGGTTCCCTGAAATTGCATATCTGAATTTTGCATAAAAATACACCAAGCCATTCATTATTTGGTGAGGAATAGACTGTTGCAATGTGGATACCTTGTTTTAATAAATCATTACTTTTGCGGGAAGTAGAAGATGATTATGGAAAAGGAAATATTCACTGTAGAGCAAGTTGTAGAGCTGATCAATTCTCAGCCAGCTTCTCATGTTATTATTATGGCTGTTCCTGTAATGTTATTCTTAGTAGCGTTGGAATACTACGTCAGCTACCGCCAAAAGAAGAACTACTACGATGCTATGGATACCCTATCGGCAGCAGGCGTTGGTATCGGGAATATCTTTGTGAGTTTATTGATAAAAGCCGTGAACTTCGGTATCATATTGTTCTTCTACAATATGGTTCCTTGGTCAATTCCCTTTACATGGTGGTCGTTCATTTTGTGTATAGTGGCTATTGATTTTATGCGTTATTGGGCACATCGCTTTACCCACGAAAATCGCTTTGGATGGGCCACTCACGTAACGCATCACTCTTCAGAACATTACAATTGGTCGGTATCTTTCCGATTGGGATGGACGCAGTATTTCAAGATAATATTTTTTATTCCAGTTGCTCTAATGGGCTTTCATCCTGTAGTATTCTTTATCTCTCACCAGATAGAAGTACTTTATCAATTTTGGATACACACGGAGTTTATCAATAAGCTGCCTAAGCCGATCGAGTTCATTTTTACAACACCATCGCATCACCGTGTGCATCATGGTAAGAACCATGATTACATGGATAAAAACTACGGTTCTACCTTTATTATTTGGGACAGAATGTTCGGCACTTTTGAGCCTGAGACAGAGCGTCCTGTATATGGTATTACCGATCCACCGAATTCTTACAATCCAGTCTACTTAGTTTTTCATGAGTGGATAGATATAGTTAAAGATGTGCGTGATAGCTCATCGCTTCGCGAAGCATTTGATATGGTTTTTGCACGACCTAGTCGCTTGGCAGGATATAAAGAAGAATATAAAAAACAAAAGCAGCAGCGCAGGGGTGACGCAGCTGCAGCAAAATGAAATGAAATGTAACGTTTAGCGTTACGGTATCGTTTTTATTTTTTATATGTTAGGGCTATTACCGAGATCTACACTCGAACACGCACAACTAATGATGCTAACT
>CAYGTK010000316.1:0-2988 GCA_964352775.1 uncultured Chitinophagaceae bacterium | reverse complement strand
ATGACCATGATACTAAAGGTGGGGTCGGCTAATAATGCTTCGTTACCCTGTAGAAAATAATTAACAAATGGGGTGACCACCCACGGCAAAGCCGTGGCAACAATGTATAAAAAACTTACAATGGAATTTTTAGGAATGCTCAAACGAACTGCGCTTTAATGCGGCGCAAATTTAGAAAGATCGTGGCATCTCAAGACCTTCACAAGAATCACAGGCAGCTAAATTCACATAATTTGGCTTATCTGCAGCCGATTCATGGCGGAATGCCTTGTGAACTAAACCCTGGAATACTAAGAAAGTACCTGGCATTTGAAAGGCATCACCTTGCTCTTTGCCTTGTCCGTAACCTTTAACCAATGCATTGTGGAATCCACGCATCCACACTTTAAAGCCGAATAATTGTCCCACAGAGCCTTTCTTCAACTCAAATTTGCGATAAAGAATACACTCTGGGTCACCAATGTGTGGTATGTCAGTTATTCCAAATTTAGCTAACTCCATTGATGCTTCCTCTTCATCTTCTAGCATGTGTACTAATACTATTTTAGTTCCATTAGCTTCTATCTGCTCGCGCTGCTCTTGTATATCATATAAAGCCTCACGACAGAACGTACATCCAAAATGACGAAGGAAAACTAATAATACAGGCGATTCTTCTGAAACTGTGCGAAGGTCGTCACCAGTATTAGTGATAAACATGTCTAGTGTAAAGCGCTCATCACCAAAAACATCTATAAGCATGTCATCGGTAACTTTATGGTGACGATATACTCCAAATAAAGCTGCTGCTAGTGGAAGTACCCAAAGCACATTGTTGATCATCACATAATTGTAAATAGACCACAGTGACTCATATAGAGTAGCATCGATAAAGTAAATAGCAAGTGTAAATACCTTAAGCGTGAGACCCAAGAATATCGGTGACCAATGACGGTATGGATCGGTAAATGCAATAAAATAACCTAATCCCATAACCAGCTGCATAAGC
Organism: uncultured Chitinophagaceae bacterium; assembly: GCA_964352775.1. Lineage (GTDB taxonomy): Bacteria > Bacteroidota > Bacteroidia > Chitinophagales > CAIOSU01 > CAYGTK01. Next base: position 2,000 of record CAYGTK010000316.1, on the reverse strand, counting down.
GCAACTATTTGTATGAAGTAGGTTTGGTCGAGATCATTTACTCCTGAGGTCCTAAATATGAACTCTGGAAAAAATATAGCCACTCCTCCGCCTGCAACACCAAAAATTGCTGCTGTAAAAAGAATAGCTTTTAGCCACCCTGGTGGTCTTCCTAGTTCTTGTCCTAACATTATTCTATACCCCGCTGATTTGTAAAAAACTGATAACTTAAAAAGTAATATACCTGATGTGTGTGAAAAACAACTGGGAGTGATGATCTATCAAAACTCCGAGGCGCTCATATTCAGCACCATAGGTTGATATAACGCAAGGATAGAAACCTTGTTTAAACTATTTCGTAAATAATTACTATTTAACCATTTTTTACACAGATGAGAAGCACAAAAAAGACCAATAACTGGGAAGCAAAGGAATTCAAGATCAAGAAACTTGTTCCCAAAAAAAAGTCGAAGTATCAGCTGAAAACCCGCCAGGTAGACGAGTTTCGTATAAACGAAGAAGATCTGGAAAACTGGCAGCAGCAATTGCGCGCCTAGCGAATAGGTCTATCGGCCTCGCCCTTTAGCCATAGCAGAATATTTCTGTAAAGAATGGCTAGGCCTATCATCATAAAGTAGAATACAGTCAATCCCAGTAGGGAATTGATAAGGTAGCCCGCTGTCTCTATTTGGATATTACTAAGTTGTTGCGCCAGCAATACCATTATTAGTACCAGTAGAAAGAAACTACCAATAGACTGTAGCAGATAAGAAAGTATCCGTTCCTGAAATATGCTGAATATTGGGCTAATAGTGCTGAATAAAAGTACTGTACTTAGCACTACAGTCCACACAAAACTACCTCCCCCACTAGCTGCACTTACTAATACCATTGACACTACCCCTATTATAAGAAGTACCCCACTTTGGATGAAAGGTGTTGTTTGAAGAAAGCTCTTGTTGGTCAAGTCCATCATTTAGTAATACAAACTAACGGCTAATTTGATCGTTTCAAGGTTAAATTTCTTCATTTTGATATTGGAGAGACTCCTTTCTTGACAAAATGTCTGATTTTTTTGAATCAAAACAAACAAATTACGCCATTTTGTCATTTGTTTTGATGAAACACGTATTGGAATGTATTTTGAGTAGAATAGACCAAACGAACTAATATGAACCCAAATAACATGACCATAAAAGCCCAAGAGGCGGTGCAAAAGGCGCAGCAGATCGCTTACGGTATGCAGCACGGTGCTATTGAGACCGCGCACTTGTTGAAGGGCATAATTGAAGTAGAAGAAAATGTAACCAACTTCCTTTTTAAGAAGTTGAGCGTGAATACCTCTTTACTAACTACTAAGCTAGAGGACCTTATCAATAAAATGCCCAAGGTAAGTGGTGAGGGTGGCCAATACCTTTCAAAGGAAGCGAACAATGTATTCCTGAAAGCGAACAACTACCTGAAAGACTTTAAAGACGATTTTGTAAGCATAGAGCATCTACTAATGGCATTAGCCGCTGGGAGCGATGCTGTAAGCAAGATCATGAAAGATGCAGGTATAAATGAGAAAGACCTAAAGAAGGCTATAGAGGACCTTCGTCAAGGATCGACCGTGAAAGATCAGAATGCGGAAGCGACCTATAATGCTTTGGATAAATATGCGATAAACCTGAACACTTCCGCCCGAAGTGGAAAGCTTGACCCCGTTATTGGTAGAGATGAAGAGATACGAAGAGTGTTGCACATCCTTTCGCGCAGAAGAAAGAACAACCCAATATTAGTAGGGGAGCCAGGTGTAGGTAAAACAGCCATAGCCGAAGGTATAGCCCACCGTATAGTGAGTGGTGATGTACCAGAAAATTTGAAAAGCAAGATCATCTACTCCCTTGATATGGGAGCATTGGTGGCTGGTGCCAAATACAAAGGTGAATTTGAGGAGCGACTAAAAGGAGTTGTTAAAGAAGTGAAAGAAAGCGATGGGCAGATCATACTGTTCATTGATGAGATACACACATTAGTAG
>CAYGTK010000315.1:0-2994 GCA_964352775.1 uncultured Chitinophagaceae bacterium | reverse complement strand
TCCACTAGGGAGAAGAAAGAAGCGCCTGATGGTGTGTGGTATAAGTGCCCTACCTGTGCCACCACAAGTACTAGTAAAGAGCTTAAAGAAAACTTCTTCGTATGCCCTAGTTGTGAGCATCATGAACGGGTAGGGTCAGCAGAATACTTTGATATCCTGTTTGATAAAGGAAAACACAAAGAGCTTTTCAAAGGGCTAAAACCCATTGATCATTTAAATTTTACTGACCTTAAGCCCTATGCAGGCAGAATAAAGGATACCCAGAAGAAGACCAAATTGGATGATGCCATAGCTTTTGGACATGGTAAAATGAATGGTCAAGATCTAGTCATTGGCGCGATGGATTTTAGTTTTATTGGCGGATCTATGGGCTCAGTAGTAGGCGAGAAGATCTCTCGCGGTATCGATTTTTGTTTAGAGAAGAAAGTACCATTGTTACTTATCTCAAGATCAGGCGGTGCTCGTATGATGGAGTCAGCGTTCTCGCTTATGCAAATGGCAAAAACCAGTGTAAAGCTCACGTTACTCGATAAAGCAAAGATCCCTTACATCTCCTTATTGACTGACCCTACAACAGGTGGGGTAACGGCTTCATTTGCTATGTTAGGCGATATAATAGTTGCCGAACCTGGCGCTTTGATCGGTTTCGCAGGTCCTAGGGTAATAAAAGAAACCATTAAGCGTGACTTGCCAGATGGTTTTCAACGCAGTGAGTTCTTACTTGACCATGGCTTTTTAGATATGATAATTGCTAGAAAAGATCTGAAAGAGACCCTCTCGCAGATTCTTTCATCTCTAGCCAACTGATCAGAAGGAATTTAACTCCCAGTTCAAGTTCCTCCTAGCTTTTTCTTCCAACAGCTCGTGTAATTCATCAGTATAGTATATCCTATCTCGTGATAAAAAATGTTGCACGGCTTTTCTTCTGCCATTTAGATAAATGCTTTTCGGGTACATCCAATATTCCTTACGGATCGCCTTGGTATACCATTGATACCTATCCTCATCTGCTCCCAGAATGCTTTGGTCAATATCTAATAGAAACTTAGCATCGTAGTCTTGAATGTTACCGGGTAGTTCGTGAGTTTTAGTAGCAAGTATTACATTGTAGACCCAGCCCATAGCTTCTTTGGTTAAGTTATCTGACAAATGTTGCTCTGCCAACTTTGCGCTAGCCTCTTCATTGTTTTTTCTCAATGCACTATAAATAGCATCGTGATAGAAAATGACCAGCCCAAGAGTAGGGAAGTGTTCTACCTTATTTTTGAACCTTTCGCACCACTTTAACAAAGCTGTTATATGCTCCCAGTTGTGATACTTTCTACTACTGCTACTGTATTTATTGTTCAGTAGGTCGAATCGTTGTTGTATCTGAACATCATCAATATTGAATGATCGGGCGATGAACTTCCATTTTGAGTATAGGTCTTTAGATGTCATTTTCTGATGTAAGATGATAGGAAATAGGCGTGTGATTATTTCCTACGGGAAAATACGTATTTCTTCATTTCACCGTTGTTCATCCTCCAAAAAACGTAACCATTGCCATTACTAGTCGTACACATAAGCGAAGTTCTCTTAGAACTAGAAGTGAAAGATTATGAGGCGTTTAGGATTTTTACTAGTGTTTCTATGCATGTGGCTATTGCCCGCAACGGCCCAAGTAACGGCTGATTTTACACAATCCGCAGTGCAGGGATGTAGCCCTCTAGTGGTGAACTTCACTAATCAATCTACAGGCTCTCCAACTTCTTATCAATGGTTTTTTGGTAACGGTAATGTATCATTTCAAGCTAGCCCAGGAGCGGTTTACTTAAGTCCAGGCATATACACAGTAACCCTAGTAGCTAGTAATGCTACTAGTAGTGATACGATTACTAAGTCCAACTTGGTTACTGTATTTAGGAACCCCGTGGCCATATATGTGGGCGATAGCCTAATGGGTTGTATTCCCCACACCGTTAACTTTACTGATGGTAGTGAAGATGGTGACTTGCCTATAGTAAGCTGGCAGTGGGATTTCGGTGATGGAAATAGTTCTAACCAACCAAGTCCTTCACATACCTATACAAACCCTGGTGTTTACGATATTACATTAGTAGTAATTGATGGTAATGGTTGTAGTAATAAGTTAGTGAGGAACGGTTACATGGATATTTTGCCTGTTCCGGTCGCTAGTTTTAATAGCAGTAACCCAGTCGCTTGCTCTGCCCCGCATACCGTTAATTTCACCAATACTTCCACTACTAGCGGTGGTGTGACTCATATATGGGACTTTGGCAATGGCCAAACCTCTACCCAAGCTAACCCAAGTGTGACCTATAATGCATCAGGCAGTTACAATGTAGAGTTGACAGTAACAGATGCTTCGGGATGTTCATCTACTAGAACTGAAAATGGTTGGGTAAGTATAGGGAATTTAAGTGCTTTCTTTTTACCCGGACAAACCAGCGGATGCGTTGGAGAGGTTTTCAGCTTTACGGATATAACTACACCTAGCCCAACTTCTTGGAGTTGGAATTTCGGTGATGGGAATACTTCAAATCAACAAAATCCTACCCATGCGTATAGCACGCCTGGTACATATACGGTAACACTAACTGCTACCGATGGAGCAGGTTGTACAAGTACTTACTCCGTACCGAACATTACAGTAACCGCAGCTCCGAATGTAGATTTTGTAGCTGATGTGCCCAATGGATGTGAATTACCGCATACGGTGAATTTTACTGATCTAAGCACGGGAGGTGGTGGAGTTACTTCATGGTTCTGGGATTTTGGAGATGGTACTACATCTACCCAGCAGAACCCAACACATAACTATACAGCTAACGGACAATACACAGTTACCTTAACGGCACGGAATGCAAATGGATGCACCGTAGTAGAAACGAAAATGAATTATATATCCATAGTAGCTCCACAAGCGAATTTTACTGCTGATGTGCGCGATGGATGTGTAGATCTGACCGTTAATTTCACAGATTTGAGTAC
>CAYGTK010000314.1:0-3000 GCA_964352775.1 uncultured Chitinophagaceae bacterium | reverse complement strand
AGGTAGCTTCGCATCGGCTTCGGTACTGTCCTCTTGCTCTTTCGTATCCTCGCTTGGGCTTTCCTCAAAATCCGCAGCAGTAACCTGCACTAGGGTTTCGCGGGTAATGTCGGTTTCGGCGGCTATGCGGTTGGCTTGGTTTTGTATAGCCTGCTCAAATAGGTTACGGGCAAATCGGGCATTGCCAAAATGATGGTCGCGCATGTCGTAGGCGCGTTGTAGTATCTCTTTGGCTTTGGCCTCTCCTTCTTCGGTCATCTCATAATCATACTTACCAGCAAACAGCAAGAAGATCTTGTACAACTCTTCGGGCAGGTAATCTTTAAAATGGAAGTACTTATTAAATCGTGATTCCAGCCCTGGATTTGAACTGATGAACTCATCCATTTCGTTGCTATATCCTGCAACTATTACCACTAGGTTATCGCGCTCATCTTCCATACGTTTCAGTAAGGTAGCAATGGCCTCGCCGCCAAAATCGTTCTCGCTACCCGAGGTAATGGCATAAGCTTCGTCAATAAACAATACGCCGCCCAAGGCACTGTTGACCACCTCGGTCACCTTAGGGGCCGTTTGCCCTACGTATTGGCCTATCAAGCCGCTTCTATCTACTTCTATTAGGTGGCCTTTCTTCAATAAACCTATGTATTTGTACACTTTGGCTATCAAGCGGGCAATGGTGGTCTTCCCTGTTCCTGGCGAACCCATAAACACCATGTGGTAGCTCATTTTGGGGCTTTTCAGTCCCTGCTCTTCCCGCATCTTGTTCACCTTTATCAGGCTAATGAGCTCTTTTACTTCCTTTTTAATATTGTCTAGTCCGTATAGCTTCTCTAGTTCGGCTAGGGTTTCGTCCAATCCCTTTTGCATCTCCTCTGGGCTTAGCTTAGGTTGCTCTGGTGCTTCTTGCTGTTTCGCTGCTGCCGTAGCGGGAGGATTCCCTTCTACCGTTGCCGCTTCTGGCTTTACGGGATGTAACAACTCCTCCCACAGCATCTTCAAACCCTTCTCTTCCGTAGTCGAAAATTTACCATCAGAGCGAGCAATAAGGCTGGTGAAACGATACAACTCTGTACCGTATTCTTGCAACTCATCATTATAATCTATGCTGTAAAGGGTAATGGGCAGGGTAGCTAGTTTTCCGCTAATGGGGTCGGGTTTTCCTGCAAGGTGATCTATCAATCCTGTTAAGCTGCTGAATTCGTCCTCTAGTCGTTCCAATATTACCTCTACATCATCGCCATCTTTAGTGATGAAGGTGTACCAAGAGCCGCCGATGCCATCGGATTCCACAAAGCGCATAGCTAAGAGATACAAGAGCAAGCGAACCTCTTTGGGTTCTTGAATGGGATAAATATGCTGGGCAGCTTTGATGGCATCCATCATAAAGATGATACGTAGCGAATCGCGGTCGTTCTCATTCTCTGGTCGGGTATGACTGATGAGGTGCTCAATGTAATAGTCGTCGTTATACAAACGCTGATAGAGATCGTAAAGCAAGTCTATAGGCTGCATTATCAGCTCTAGATCGTTCTTGCTCAATTTGTTATCGTGCTTGCCTGAAGTATCAAATAAACTCATAAAAAGGCCTTGTTAATTGCAGGGCCAAATATAATCTTTAGCGGGCATAGTTGTGGCGTGGGTTTGAGGGAAGTTTACCATAGCACCTTTGTCATCGCAAGGTACTAAGCGATCTCTGTAGCTTAAAGGATTTACTCAAGCTCCCATAGATTCAATACTTTAGTGTGGTATGAAAATCAGTCACAACTACTACGTATACATACTAACAAATAAGAGTAATAAAGTGCTGTATATTGGGGTAACTAATGATTTAAGAAGGCGAGTCTATGAGCATAGATCTAAACTTGCTCCTTCTTCCTTCACAGCTAAATACAATGTAACCAAACTTGTTTACTATGAACACTTTACAGAGATAGATGCGGCCATTAAAAGAGAAAAGCAACTTAAGTCTGGGAATAGAAAACGGAAAATCGAACTCATAACAATTATGAATGCTGCCTGGAAGGACCTATATCTTGAAATTTAGACATTAGTGCCGTGAGATCACTTCAGTCGTACCTCCTTCGTGATGACAATGCTAGTCTGTGCCATGTCATTGCGAGGTACGAAGCAATCTCGCATCTCCTAACTACCCCTCTAAATAAGCCGCTACCCTATCGGCAGCGTTCTTGCGGATGTCGTACCAGAAGAGATTGTAATCCAGTATATGCATGTTTTTAAATAACCTTAAGATGGGTATCCGCGCTTTCACCCATAATATCTCGCCACCGTTTTTGTAAACCGTTTGCGTGCTTACGCGGTACATACGCTGTTTGTGGTGTCGCAGTATTATTGCTCCGTTCGACTGACTGGCATCTACAGGAACACGGTCAGTGCGCCAGCTTAAAGGGTTCACACCTTTGTTATCCTTCTGAAACTCCCCATCGGGCACAAAGCCTTTGCGATAGCTAAGCCAACCTACATAACAACCTGTTTCGGTAGCATCGGTACACATACGAAGCGTATCGTACCATCCTTCGTTAATACTGAATCCAATAACGTAGGCTGCTACTAGGTGCTTCTTCAAATTAGTTCTATCAAAGTACTCCTCTAACAGTTTGCGCGCATGCCTACTACCCTGACTGTGCGAGGCAATGATGATAGCCCTGCCATCCCAATAATTATCTAAGTAATACTGAAAAGCCCTACTCACGTCACTATAGGCTAGCTCTAAGGCTGCTTCTCCATCATCGCTAGGCTCATAAAACACATCAATGATAGCTTGGCGATAGCGCGGGGCATATACCCTACCAATAGCATTGAATGCAGTGGCCTGATACTTCACGGGCTTTTCATCTACGCTTTTGTTCATCTTCTCATCTGCCACATCGGCATTCCAAGCATTGCCCTTTAAATACATGGTGGGGTGAATGTAGAATACGTCTACCTCCTTTATAGAATCGGACACCCAAGTTTCATACTTAGGTATAACATCAGCAG
>CAYGTK010000313.1:0-3010 GCA_964352775.1 uncultured Chitinophagaceae bacterium | reverse complement strand
TCCTTGATGAAAAACGAAGCCAAAAAATCAAGCTAAAAAAATGCGCTAGGCTGCATGGGCTTCGGCGACACTTTTTAGCGGGCCAAGCTTCTTTTTTAATCATTATTCTTCTAGCTACTACTTAAAGAGTGCAGGGTGGGACTTGAACCCACAACTATCCCGATGAATCGGGGCCCCTTAACCATTTGGGTACCTGCACTTGGTGAGGATGGTGGGAGTCGAACCCACATCCCGAAGGCACAGAATCTAAACCTGCTGCGTATGCCATTCCGCCACATCCCCATTTTAGTTTATAGTTAATAGTTGGAAGTCAGTAGATGCTTTTGCGTGATTACTATCGTCTACGGACTTTAAACTATCTACTACTAGTGGTTCCTCAAGGGCTCGAACCTTGGACCTGCGGGGTATGAGTCCGCTGCTCTAACCAACTGAGCTAAGGAACTTTGAATAGATGATAGAAGTCAGAGCAAAGAGAACAGACTTTTGAATCGATTTTCTTATTTCTGACATCTAACATCTGTATTCTAATAGCTGATAAAAGCGGAAGGCAAAGGGCATGATCCTCATTCGGTTTCCCGAACCAGCAGTTTAGCAAACTGTGCACTCGCCTTGAGTGTTTACCTTCCAGATTGATGCGGTGGGGAAGGGGGTCGAACCCTTACATCAGGGTTGCCCGACATCACGGTTTTCAAGACCGATAAGCACGCCAGCTTTGCGCCCCACCATTATAGATTTTAGATGTCAGAAGTTAGAATACAGAAGTCTGTATAGAACCAGAACACAATATTTTGAGTCTGACTTCTTGTGTCTGTTCTCTTAGGTCTAAACTAGTGTTGTCGGGGCAGGGTTTGAACCTGCATCGCTGGCGTCAAAAACCAGTGTCCTGCCGATTAGACGACCCGACAATATAGGGAAGGTGATAAGCGAAAGGAGTTCTTGAATTTTGCAATTCCAGCTTACGAAGCAGGCGCGAAGTATCTCCATTCTACGACACTTCCTTTAGTTTCAATACGGTGCAAGGCAATAGGCAAGTAGTGTGTCTCCCGCATTGCGGGTTCCGGTTTCGAGCCGAATGTGTCCAACGAAGTATCACTACTTTACGGCACCTGTTTTTTAGTGTATAGTTTATAGTCGTTAGTCCGTAGCTAATAGCATTTAAGGCTATCGACTATGGACTGTTGACTATCAACTAAATAAGGTATCAGGGAAATGATCGGAAACCGATTTACTACTCCTTCCGGAGTAGCATCATTGTTTGGATTCGAAGTATCGGATACCTACGTCACCTGATTTAAGTAAAAGGAAAAAGGCGATAAGCGACAAGCCCGTTATTATCCAACGCTCTATATTGAGCTATTTAGCAATAAAAGCTAAAGGGGGAGTGAACCCCCAACCTTTGGGTCGAAGTAAGGCTTACCTACGGCACTTTTTCCTTGAATAAGTTTATAGTTACCGGATAGCAGACCAATAATTATGGACCGCTATCCGGCAGCTATTTATAAAAGTGAAGGGTGAAGGGCAGTAAAGAACATCCCCACGGGAGTTTAACCCGCAATGCAAGTACACTTACATTTCTACACAGAAAGGCCCGAAGTAACTCTACTTACGACACCTTCACTATTCATCAATAAATTGATGTGTCTTATTGATTCCATATGTCAAAGAACATGCGATACATAGATCTTCCATCTGCTCTGGTATCGCGGTCAGAACAGGGTAGGGGTGGCACCCCTATTTACCCACCCGCCGGTAGTAGCGGGTGGGGCCTACACTTAATAATTACTACAGTTCGATCTTCTCGATCTCGGCAACCACATGGCTACCGTTTTCAATTGCAGCTAGCATATCGAATATCTTATCGCTCCAACCAGCCACTAAAAACACATCGTTTCCTTTGGTTTCTAGCGGGGTGTTACGATATCCGGCAAGGTCGAATAGATATAACTTAGCTTCTGGCACAATGGCTTTATACTTGCCCCATAGGCTAGCTATGGTTGTAGTTGAGCTATTGCTGTAATAGTTATTACCATTACTATTCCACAATTGGCAATCGGTGAATATCATTACCTTGTCTACCACTTGGCGCTTATTGATCAAACTTTCGATGATCTTATAACCGTTAGTGCTGTATCCCACTTCACCTTCGCGGCGGTAGAATTCCTCTACGTTGGCCAAAATGTTGTTTCGCGGCATGGCAATGGTTTTCCATTTATCGCCAAACATACCAGTGATGACGTTACGGCAGCGGCTTTGTAATAGCATAGCTAGCATTAAGCCGATGTCGTAGTTCAAGATCTTGCTTTTGGGCGAAACTGGTCGCTGCATCGATCCTGATACATCGCAGGCTACCAGCACTCGCGTGTGGTCATCGTAACCCTTAATGTTGGCCGCTGAAGCTTTCACCGCCGCTTCTAGTGCTTCCAATAGAATTGGTACTCTACCTTTTGGTAAAGCCTTCAATTCGCGGTAGGCAGCTAAGAAACGGAAAGGCAGTTGCTTAGAGCGGGCCACCTTAGCCGGATCTGCCAAAAGCTCACACACTGCTGCTATACTATCGGCGCTCACATCCGCTTCCAGCATGTTACGCAGATTACGAAGTGCGGCCATATAGCCTAGCTTTCCGCTGGCGATCAGTTCCTCCCATTTTTGGCGGAAGGTCATTTCACGCTCAGCAGCGCTGCTATAGTCCTCTTGACCTAGGGCAGATAACTGTGTTTCCCAGGTGTAAGGAGTAGCCAGTGTGCTGGCTGCAATTTTGTCAAAGATCGCTTGCTGACCGTCGCTTTTTGCTTTGGGGTGAACCAAGAACAAAGCGTCTTTCAGCATGATTTCGGCCTTACGGTTGTATTTGGCAAATTGGTATTCGTCAAACTTGTTGAAGGCTACATTCAAACCCTTTTGGATTTGCTTTGATAGCTTGTTCAACCGCTTGGTACCACTTCGCTTGTTTGCCAACTGGTAATAGGCCAATAGTTCGGTGATTTCGTCGGCACGCTGTACTACCCGAGCA
>CAYGTK010000312.1:0-3062 GCA_964352775.1 uncultured Chitinophagaceae bacterium | reverse complement strand
AATGTAGCCCAGTTACCTATCGACCCTTCGGCCATACGTATAGCATGGGTTTCTTCCGAGCCTTGAATATCTACCACGGCCATTTTACAATTAGCTGGGTGATAGCTCAATTCTCCACCGGCACAACTAAAGGAAGGCGCTGGTATATTAAAGAATCCAAAATCGTACCTACCCCTAACCGATCGGCTAGTTAACCATGGAGATACCTGCACTACTGCATAATTGGGACGCAGTGCCGCTAAACTACTATCGGCTAACATCAGCATTTGAGCGAACCCGATGGCACTCTCCCCAGTATTGACAATGTTTGCCCCAGTCATCTCCGCAAATCGGAAAGGGTAAACGTGCACAGCGGTATCTACCCCTTCAGTAAAAGAGTCGCCAAAAAACACGAATTCTGGTTGTTCTACTTTGCCTATCCGTTCATCCCTCCTGCCCCATTCATCGGTAATGAAATCGATACGGTTACCAAAAAAGTCGACAAAAAATCCCTCGCTATTCGGCTTTATGCTCACCCCCAAGTTTTCATCGCTACGGTACGAATTGACCTGATAGGCCTCATCATTGGCACTAAGCGAAAGGGTATATATCATGGTGCCGCCACCTACTAACAATAGCAGATACAGCAATAGAGCAAGCCCAAGCAAGACTTTCAGCAGTGTTTTGAACCAGGTGTTCATACACTACAATATTAGTACTTCTATAAACTAGATGGGAAAGCAATAAATAGATAGAGAAAAAGGGAGTGCCCTATACGATATACCCAGTAGCTGCCCCAGCGCCCACTACCAGCATCAATAAACCAGCGCGGGTAAGCGAAAACCCTGTTCGGCCTAGGGCAAATAGGTTGGCCCCTTTGGCTTTAAAACCACTATCTTCTATTATACCGATGTCTTCTTTACAGATGTTTTCTACATAGGTGCGATAGCGTTCTACCGTTTGGCCTACTGCAGCTGCCACCTCAATGGCTTTAGCACTTTCTTCGCCCAATTCTTTATCAAAAAGTACTTTCAAAAGGGCATCCAACTGTTGGTTGGCCACCTCGTAAGGTATTGGGGGTGCTGTGCAATAGCGGCTCTGCTGCATACGCTGAAAAATATGCCCCGCCTTAGATGCTACACGCACCGGCTGGGTGGGATCAATATGAACATACGGAGTTGCCATTGTACAGTCGTTTTTATGGTGTACGGCATTGTGTAGTGTAGGTTACGCTGCGGGGGTTTTTCTATCTTTACCGCATGGATAGTAAACCACAGACCATCTACGTAGATATTGATGATACCATTTGCATAACTGATGGTATGAATTACCCCGATAGCAAGCCGCTAATGGATAATATTGCGAAGGTAAATCAGTTGTATGATGCAGGAAACACAATAGTATATTGGACGGCCCGAGGCATGAAAAGCGGAATTGATTGGACGGAACTAACTGCCGGACAGTTGAAAGAGTGGGGCGCAAAATATCACGACCTGAAACTGACCAAACCACCCTACGATGTGTTTATTGACGATAAAGTGGTAAACAGTAGAGATTGGGAAAAAGGACGATGGCTAGAACCTTGGAAAGAGAAATGGGAAAAGACACAATAGCGCGCGTACGCGAAATACTGGAGCAGGAAAGCCAAGCCATAAAGGCCATTCCCGTTAACGATGCTTTTGCCAAAGCAGCCGACCTGATAACGGCCTGCAAGGGCAAACTGGTTACCAGCGGTATGGGTAAAGCGGGTATTATTGCCCAAAAAGTAGCCAGCACCTTTAGTAGTACGGGTACATCGGCGGTATTCCTTCACCCTGGCGAAGCGCAGCATGGCGACTTAGGTCTACTGCAAGAAAATGATGTGTTGATGATATTCTCTAATTCTGGCAGAACCCGCGAGGCGCAAGAGTTGGTACAATTGGCCCATTCGCTATTAGGTAAGCAGCTACCTTTGATAGTAGTTAGCTCACAAACCGATACACCTTTAAGTAAAGAAGCTACCGTGCTGTTGCACATGGGCACCATACAAGAAGTAGGTAAACTGAAACTGGCACCTACCACCAGCACCACCGTTATGCTGGCCATTGGCGATGCCCTGGCTACCGTAGTGGAAGAAGCCAAAGGCTTTACCGCTGCCGATTATGCCAAACGACACCACGGCGGATACCTTGGACAAAAAGCAAGAGACCATGGCGAATAAACTGACTATCATTTCAGGGCCATGTGCTATCGAAAATGAGGAGACCCCAAATTTGATAGCAGCGCGTTTGGTGGAGCTAGCTAAAGAATTCGACTTCAATTTGGTATTTAAAGGCTCGTATAAAAAAGCTAACCGCACCCGGCTAGATTCTTTCAGCGGTATAGGCGACGAAAAAGCACTGGGCATCTTAAACGACATCCGGAAGACGCATAGCATCCCCGTAATAACTGACATACACGAAAGCCACGAGGCTGAACTGGTAGCCGAATATGTGGATTGGCTGCAGATACCCGCCTTCCTCTGCCGACAGACCGACCTACTACTAGCAGCAGGCCGAACGGGCAAAGTAGTGAACGTAAAAAAGGGACAATTCTCTGCCCCAGAAAGCATGCAGTTTGCCGTAGATAAAGTAAAAAGCACAGGTAATAACAAGGTCTGGCTTACCGAACGCGGCACCACCTTTGGCTATCAAGACTTGGTGGTAGATTTTACCGCCCTGCCCACCATGCAGCAATACGCCCCCGTAATACTCGACTGCACCCACAGCTTACAACGCCCCAACCAAACATCGGGCGTAACGGGTGGCAACCCAGCCATGATAGCCACCATGTGCAAAGCCGCTATAGCCGTAGGTGCCGATGGCCTGTTCATAGAAACACACCCCAACCCAGCCGAAGCCCTCAGCGATGGCGCAAATCAGCTATCCCTAGAACGACTTCCAGAGATATTGGATGTGGTGATGCGGTTGCGGGACCGCTGGATGGTTGCGTTGTGTTACTGTTCTGCTGTATTGGCTTCGTCGTCGTCGCCACCATAGACGGAAACAGCACTGGGGCGAATGTGATTGGCATTGTGGATCGTCCAGCTCGCCAGCCATAAGAGC
>CAYGTK010000311.1:0-3080 GCA_964352775.1 uncultured Chitinophagaceae bacterium | reverse complement strand
TTTTAGGCGGGCTGCGCCTAGTTCTTTTTGGTGCTTGGCTTCACGGCGTTCCATTTCTAGTTGATGCTCAAAACCATGCCCTTGTTTTTTGCTTTAACTTCTTTGTAACTTTTTGAGTCAAGCAAAAAAGTGAGAAGATCTAATCAGGATTGATACTAATAGCGCACATTTGCAAGCCCTATTTAAAACAGTTTCGCTTTGGAACATAGAGACATTATTTGGCTACATTTACTTTCACAAATAGACAATCCAATGAACAGCTATAATAAGCGCGCTCAATGAAGTTCGGCAATAAGCGTAGGTGGCAAATCATTAAGCACTATAGTATTGGCTGGACATTGGCAATCATATTTTATAGCATTGTTAGAGGTGAAGGCACAAAAGAGTTAGGCTTCGTTCAATGGGAAGTTTGGGATGGGATATTCACCTCTTTCCTTACGGGCCCTATATTAGGAATTATCTCTGGATTTGCTCAAATACTTACGGAGGAAAACGGCTATAAGCGAATATCATTTAAAAAATACTGGTTCTAAGGTTCGTATATGCTGTTGCTTTTCTGATATCGACAATTTTATTGGCCTATACTGTATACGGGGAGAATTTGGGATTGATCGATTTCGCTTTTGAACCGGGCAGTTTTTCCATCTATTTTTATATGTTATCTGTAGACATCTTCATGTTTATACTAAGGCAAGTAACCTTGTTCCTTGGAAGCAACAATCTTTGGAGTCTTTTGCGTGGTCAATTCTATACTCCGCGTGAAGAGGAACGGATCTTTATGTTTCTTGATCTCCAATCTTCAACCGAACATGCTGAACGCTTAGGGCATATTCAATATAGTAAAATGATTCAGGACTGCTTTAATGACCTAGGGGTTGTTGTCGAAAATGAAGCAGAGATTTACCAATACGTGGGAGATGAGGCGGTTCTGACCTGGAAGCTGCAAGATGGACTGAGCAAACAAAACTGCCTTAATGCGTATTTCAATTTCAAGCTACAATTGGAAAAGAACCGGGAATATTATCTTCGCAACTATAATTTCCAACCCTTTTTTAAAGCTGGATTGAATGAAGGTATAGTAACAGTGACTGAGGTAGGCAAGTACAAGAAAGAAATAGCGTATCACGGAGATACAATCAACACAGCCGCTAGAATTCAAGGTAAATGTAATGACCTTAAACAAGAGTTATTGATCTCAGGAAACTTAAAGGATATGTTGGGCGACGATGCTGGGTTTACCTTTGACGGACTAGATACTATAGCGCTGAGAGGAAAAGAGAAGAAAGTGTCGATTTATGGTGTTTACAAAACGAACAGTCAGAAAGATGCTACTGGTAAAGTCCACTATCATTTATAGGTAACACTAAAAAAAAGGCTCCCATTAAATAAATGATGAGGGCTTTTAGTATGTGAAAAATTCGACCTCTATTTCAATCCCAATGCAGCTTTAATTGCTTAATCTGTTGCTTCCAATTTTCCCATTCTGTTGGTTAACTCTACAATTAGCTTGAGAGACCATGCTCATCCACATCACCCAACTCCAGCTCGCCAGCCTTGGCTTTTTGGGTTTTTTCTTGTATTTAGTGTAGCTATGATAAGCTTGGGAGAAATCGATATAGACAATCAGATAATGCTATCGCTATTAGAGAAGGCAGAGCTGATGTCGTTCGCTAAGGGGGAAATGGTGTTGCAGCAGGGTCAAGTTTGCAGCCACTTGTATCTTATTGACAAGGGCATGCTCCGCAACTTTTACTACGACACTAAGGGTAACGACATTACCCATTGGTTTTCTAGCGAGAGAACAATAGACACCATACCGCCCAGCTTTTTTAAACGAGCGCCCAGTTCCTTTTTAATGGAAGCCATAGAAGATACGGAGGTAAAGGCGCTTTCGTACGACCAGTTTGAAGCTACTTTGAAAGAACACCCTAGTTTAGAGCGCCTAGGTAGGTTATTGGTTACTGAGATAATGATGGCTCTAGGCCAGAAAATAATTGATCTACAAACCAAAACCGCCAAAGAACGATACGATGAGCTACTGGATAATCATCCCAACATATTTAAGCGGGCCAAATTGAGCCACATAGCAGGCTACCTAGGCATAACCCAACAAAGCTTAAGCAGAATAAGGGCGGAAAACTAACAAAAAAAGCGACCGATATGGTAACTGAAAGAAGTGTTGGCCAGCTAAAAAGCGGTAGCGAGCATTAGCATTGCGCGTAGAGCGATCTTTTTAGCTTGATCTTTTGGCTTCGTTTTTCATCAAGGAAAAAGGAAGAAAGACAACAGAACTTATATGAAGTAGCGCATCAACAATAAAGGTTTATCAATTGCTTCTATTTAAAAACCAGGACAACTCATCATTTCAATTCCCTCTATTTTTTACCATAGGTGAAATTTTATAGCTCCCACCAAGCTTACTTTAGCAACAAAGTAAAAAGGCAATGGAAGGAGAAGTAATAAGTAGGCTAATACCCGTAGTGGTAATGCTGGCACTAGGTATTATGGAAGCCATTGGCGGCCTCTACTTTAACGATAGACGAACACGCAACGACTTCTCCATTGAAATTATGTGCACCTTAAGCCTACCCATATTGGTGCAGCCAGGTATTTTTCTGTTTGTGTTTTGGCTGGGCGATACCCTTTTTCCCGATCTAGCAAATGCCTTGGCAGAATGGTCGATAGGGTTGCATTTTTTAGCCTTTCTGCTACTGGATGATATGACACAGTACTGGTGGCACCGCTTATCGCACCAAAACCGAACCATGTGGAAGTTGCACCGCCCCCATCATGTAGTGGAAGAAATGGGCGTATTAGTAACCTATAGAAATGCTATGCTGTACTATCTATTGATGCCGGGCATATGGTTTTCGGCTATGCTTATATTTTTGGGAATGGGCTATGCCTACTTAATTTATTTACCCATTAAAATGACGGTTATTCTACTAGCCCACAGCGAAACTAAGTGGGATAGAGTATTGTACAAATACAAAGCTCTTCACCCGCTGGCGTGGGTGGTAGAACGCGTTATTTCAACACCCAGCACGCACTATGCACACCACGGTCTTACGGCTGAAGAT
>CAYGTK010000310.1:0-3092 GCA_964352775.1 uncultured Chitinophagaceae bacterium | reverse complement strand
GGCTTGGTAAGAAAATATAGTAGCCACTCTTAAATCGTGCTCTCCTGCTTGTTTTTTGGCCTGTAAGAGGTCGTAATACTTTATTAGCGTCTTTACGTTGCTGATGCAAAAGATGGCCGTAAATCGCTTGCTATGCGTTTTTCTGTTGTGGTTCTGTATAAGGTAATCAGTAATGATTTCTAGCCGCTCAGGGGCTTCCATTACCTCGGCCTTGTCTATCTCCTCTACATTAATATCCTGTATGCCCTCTTTGCTTTTAAAGGTGCTTATGTATTCAATGGAGAATTTCAGCACGTTTCTATCTCTGATGGCATCAGTTATAACGTACTTGTGCAGACAGTCCCCAAATAAGTCTTTGGTCATTCTTTTACCGTGCACATTCTTTACGGCGTTATCTTTAAATATTGGGGTACCCGTAAAGCCGAACATTTGGGCCTCGTGAAAAAAGGCTTTTATTCGTTTATGGGTATCGCCAAACTGACTGCGGTGGCACTCATCAAAAATGAACACTACCCGCTTATCTTGCAGGGGCTCCATTTTGGTGAGGTACTTCTGTTTCTCAATAGCCGTGTTCAGCTTTTGTATGGTGGTTACTATTAGCTTGGTATCATTGGTAAACTGCTTTACTAGCTTGCCCGTGTTGGTAGTGGCATCTATACTGCCCTCGCTAAAGCTGTTGAACTCTTTAATGGTTTGATAGTCGAGGTCTTTACGGTCTACTACAAATACTACTTTGTGTACCTTTTCTAGGTTGGTGAGTATTTGGGCGGCTTTAAAGCTGGTGAGTGTTTTACCTGAGCCTGTAGTGTGCCATATGTAGCCGTACTTTTTTGAGTTCTTTACCCGCTCTACTATGGCTTCGGTAGCGTAATACTGATAAGGCCGCAATACCATTATAGTTTTGCTGGTATTCAGTACCATGTATTTGGTTATCATTTTACTGAGGTGGCAAGGCTCTAAAAATACCTCGGCAAACTCGGGTAGGTTGGTAATGAGTTTGTTCTCTACATCTGCCCAATAAAAGGTTTGTTTGAAGCTGCGGGCCTTTACGGGGTTGTTAGCATAGTACTTGGTGTTTACCCCATTGCTGATAACGAACAACTGTATATAGTTGAACAGGGCAAAGCCTGAGCCATAGGTAAACCGCTCGTATCGGTTGGTTTGGTTAAAGGCTTCTTTCAACTCTAAGCCCCTGCGTTTTAGCTCTATTTGTACAAGGGGCAAACCGTTTATTAGGATAGTTACATCGTAGCGGTTTTTATAGGTGCCATCCATGGTAATTTGGTGGGTGACTTGATACTGATTTTTGCACCAATGTATTTGGTTGATGAGCTCCAAGTAGCCCGTTTCGCCATCGTCTTTACGGTAGGCTAATTTTTCTTTTAAGGTGGTGGCTTTCTCAAAAATATTGCCCTTACTCAGGTGGTTGAGCACTTGCTTAAACTCAGCTGCTGATAGCTTTTTATTCTTGTGCTTTTCCAGTTGGGTTTTAAGGTTGGCCACTAGGGCGGCTTCGTCCTTTATGGTTACCTTCTCATAGCCTAGGCTTTGCAATTGCTGCACTAGGTTATTCTCTAAAACGGCTTCGCTTTGAGTGGTCATCTACTGATTAATTTATTCAAAATAGCACACATATTGACACTTTTTAAAGATAAAGGGGATATTTATTGCTAATTACACTAATAGTACTTCAAAGGTTTAAATAATTGAAATGGGATTCAAATCGGAAGAACAACTTCAACAACTGCTTATAAAAAGCCTGAAAGAGAATTCTTTTCTCGATTCAATAACGGGTGTTCAGGAGATTGAAGATCATTTGCATAGAGATACCAATGAAAGATTTATACCCGGTTTTCAAATTGATTTCCAGTTACGAACACAATATTTCCAGAAAGCCAAGGAAGTTCTAAACTCATTCAATTTTTATGAGATAATCACTGGAGATTTAATTAAGAATATTTCTCTTCAGAGGGATGTTGAAGGTAATAAGGAGAGGCTTTATCCCGACATTCTACTTTCGAATCCTGAAAGAAACAGCTTTACAATTCTTGAACTAAAGAAAGACACCCAAACAGAGAGAGAAGCCGTAACTGAACTTTTTGCATACGCATTAGAATTAAAGAATCATCTTCCGAGTATTGCCGATAGTGACATAAATCTGGTTGTTGTCTCAACAGAGTTCAACACTCTTCTTGACCATTCTATTAGCTCAATAGTGTTAGGTACAAAATTTAATTTCTTAGCACTAAAAGCGGGACTTAATAACAAGCAATTTACCCTTGATATTCATACTCCCGGCAGTTGGACAGATGTCTGGCAGAATTCCCTTCCTGATTATGCTTTGTCGAGTGTATCATTAGTACCGTATAAATACAATGATAAAAAACCTGTTCCTAACGAAGCATTTCTTTTTGAAATCATTGACGATTTAATAATGTTTAATGGAGCAAAGAATAACTCTCACGGGTTCTTTATTATATGGCAAAACATAACACCTTATGAAAGTGCGGCAAGTTTTTGCGTATCTCTTTATCAGATAAATCCATTTGTTTTTCTAAAAGCGTCTGTTGAAAATGGTTTTACACTTAACACCAACCAACCTCTATATAAATATATAGCTGATAACTATGATGATACAGTTTATACTCAGTCTGAAAGCTTGATGAGAATTGCCTCTGAGGCTAAAAAAGTGCTGGATAAATACTATAACACGGATTATGAAGATTTTTCAAGTTGGACAAGCCATGCCCACCAAGGTTCAAACTTTAGGTCGCAAGCACTCCCAATTGTTTTTAATGCCTGGGGCAATATCGGAGATTATGTGAGGTATTTCTTTTTCCACCCTTCGTTAAGAAAAGGTTTCTATTCGAAAAAGCAATTGGAATCTCCCGTATATTATAAAGACCCAGTTTTTGGTATTGAATTGATTAACAAAATTTCGGGATATACACTATTTGCAGGTGGTGTTTATAATTTTTCATCATTATTTGCATATGTTAAGCAATTAAGAGAGTTGCTCACCATTTCAGAATGGTACCTTCAAACAAAGGAAGAAGGAAAAAAATATGAGCTTTTAAAACCAAGGTTATTCC
>CAYGTK010000309.1:2456-3099 GCA_964352775.1 uncultured Chitinophagaceae bacterium | reverse complement strand
CATTTGAAAAAGAAATACCGTTTCTAGGTAATCTTCTAAACGTGTTCCCTGTAAAATTGTCAGAGATGTAAACCTCACCCATTTTTGGCGGGTATGCCGCACCGCACCAACCCAATATATCCTGGTGTTGCACACTTGAAAACAATGCATCACCCTGGTTTACACGACCACACCCTACCCCACACCCACCCGTAGCATCATAATTCAGGGTGAGGCATACCCGGCCATACCGCACTCCGGGTGTGGGTGTGGTGTAGCTTGTAGAGCCGTAAGGGTCAGAGAAGATTCAGAGAAGAAGTACGGAAGCACACGCTCTGTTCCGATACTTGTGAAATACGTTAGATGAATTTAAGTATCTAATAAGTATTAAGCATGTGTTTTATATTGACTCATTGAGGCTATTGGGCGGCGAAGGATTCCACGCATAAATCCCACTCATTACAGGTTGTGCATCCATAGTAAATTGCGTCGTTTGGGATCAGTCTCTCATTGAGGACACACTCATCATAGTCGCATTTGACGACCCCTTGTGTTCGGTTCCCATTCTTCAAGCGAGTCAAAACTGAATTTGTGCAGTAAGGGCAGGTTTTCTCTTCCAACAAGACATTAGACAATTCCTCTTCTTGCAGAATACCAAATTCTT
>CAYGTK010000309.1:0-2446 GCA_964352775.1 uncultured Chitinophagaceae bacterium | reverse complement strand
CCTCAAGGATTCCTTTGATGCGTATTGGCAATAGCTCCCAGTCCACTTCGCTCAACAGAGAACAGTTTGATTTCACGAGTTGCTTGCAGTTAAGCCTTTCAACTTTAAGTCTTGATCTTTTTCCAGAACACTGCGCCCCTGCGTAAGAAAAGATGCTTTCGGACCAGGCTGAAGATATGGGGTGACTCAGGAGCATACAAGCCAAGCGTGCAACATTTCGAAGCTTCGGCCATTTTTGTATTGTCGATGACCACCACTGAAAAGGGTCTTCAGATTTTACCAATTTCATTGCCGGGGCCTTGAATGTTTTCACCACTTTCCTATTGAGATACTGTGCTACAGGAGTAACAGCGTCTTCATCCTCTTCATCTTCTCCAACAGTATCGAACGTATCCTTTGTGGGCTCCACCGTCGTGATTCCATCAACAGTGGTTACTGTTAGAGTTGAATCTTTTTCGAATGCGTCCATGGCTTCTTCCAGTAAACCAGTTGCTCTTTGCCCATAATGATGCAGCACATAATTTCTTGTTCGCGGATCAATTACCATTAACAGGATGTCTCTATCTGTTGGTTGAAAGAATTTCTGCTTCATCCTCAATAGAAGTCTTTTTCTAAATTCACACGGTAAAGAAGTTGAAGAATTGCTTATTTCAACCTTGACGGGTTCTTTGCTTTCCGCAATCGTCACTTCCATAGGTGCGCTTTTACTGGTTTCTAGCTCATTAATGATATACCTTGCAAAAAGATGTTTGTATGCAGCGGTCGAGTACTCTTGTCCCTGAGCTAATGTTGTAATGTATTGGAAAGGAGTTAACAAGGCGGCCACTTGACGATGCGTCTTCCAAGTGCCCTCGTGGATCCGCACAGGGCATGCGTCTTCTTCTAACTCCTCGTATTTGTCAAAATATTTCAGCAAAGGGATCTTTAATCTCAGCAATCGGTTTAGTACAGTGATAACCCCGGTCCAACGCGTCTCGGAAAACTTCAAAATTGACAGTACTGAACCGGTTGCTTCTGAGTCTTCTGCCGATGACCGTGCATTAAGCTCTTCTTGGATTCTTTTCAACAGTTTTTGCTGCTTCGGACTGGTTGTGAAATGGGCTACGCACTTTCTAATAGTTTCGAAATATTTATGGCCTTCATCAAACTTTTGAGTCGCATACACCTTGGAAGGATACGCCAAACTGTGTTTCAGTTGAGTAGCCAGCTGGTGCAAGAAACATGCGTCATGAACGATATCAGGATTGACAAGTACCGAAGCCTGGGTAACGCTCTTTTCTTCATCGGTAATTGAGTGGTATAGCAAACACGGATCAATTTCGTAAGCTTCAAGTGTCCTCTCTAGCATTTTCCCAATGTCAACTGCTCGTTTTCCACGAGGGATATGATACAGCGACAGTACCAAATAAACCATTTTTTTTTGAGTTGGGTCAAAATATGTTATACTAATACCCAAAATCGGCTCTCCTGTCTCGCTTGTCCATCCGTCAAACTGAATACTAATAAATGGAATCACAGCGCCATTTACAGTGAAGTACTCTTTAGCACGATCTAATGAGCTTTTCATATAGTGTAGAACGTAAATCATGATATGCCTTTCTCTTACTTTTATATCTTGTCTGGATGGCAAATCGAAGGTACCGTCTAAACTATGACAAAATTCCTTGAACTCATCATCTTCAACAATCGTACTCGGACGCCCTTTAAGTACCAACCATTTAGCTAATAGATATTTTGATCCCAGTTCGTCGTTGACTGTGGCCCCTTTGAGACGCATTTTCTTCTTGTGTACATTCAATTGTAACTGTTTCATCTTTCTTTTGCCGTTCCCGTCTTCTTGATCTTTGGCAGCATTTAACTACTCCTTCAATCGGATGTACTACTTGACATCATGGCTACAGTACTTAACATGTTTACTAGACATAGAAATCTCTTGTTATAATTTACTATGTCTCTTCGTTGCATGTGAGTGAAGGTTGTTCCAATCCTTGTATCTTATTAATGTAACTTTCATATCGCTAAAGTAACATGGGAGACAAACAGCGGTGGAAGCGTTCTCCACTTTATCTTCAATCCTTGGAGGCTCCACCAACTTGAACATGTCCCAGATTTTTGATGTTTTGTGACTTTTGTCACTAGCATTTACCATCTTTCTCTCAATACTTTCTTTTGCTGCTAGAACAACCTTAAGCCTTTCAAGCTTTGTCAACTTTCTGAATTTAGCGTTGTCCTTTAGGATTCCATTGCAGTGCTCTCTGAACGTCTGACATGTATGAACCGGTGCGGCAATTTCACGCTCAAATGTCACCACATCGTTGGCAATTGAAGCATTTTCCTCAGTACTTTGCATCATTGGTGTTCTAAAATTACAAAATGTGTAGTACAAGTTTGGCAGTGCAATAAACTGCCTTTGTATAGCTATAGTATACCTTTACAAAGCAATACC
>CAYGTK010000308.1:0-3114 GCA_964352775.1 uncultured Chitinophagaceae bacterium | reverse complement strand
CCTCTTCTCGCTCTACCAACTGAAACCCGCGCCTTTCTGCGTACTGGATGAGGTAGACGCCCCGCTAGACGATGCCAACATCGGTAAATTCAACGAAGCCATCCGCGATTTCAGCCGCGACAGCCAGTTCATACTAGTAACCCACAACAAAAGCACCATGAGCGCGGTAGATGTTCTCTACGGTGTAAGCCAGCAAGAGGAAGGCGTGAGTATGTTGGTGCCTGTGGATTTTAGGGCGCTGGCTTGATGAGTAGATAACTGCTAGTTTTCAATAAAGAGAAATAAACACTATTAGTTCAATAGAATCTTATCATCTACGGATAAACCTTCATAATTTCTTTTCACCTTTTCCCTTAAATCGTTAATATATCCTTCAAATTCAATTTGAGTCAAAATAGTAGATCGTGTTTGTGATTTGTACGGTGAAATTTTCTCTGGTGTCATCGAATTTAACTCAATTCTGAAAGCCTTGTCTAGGCGAAATGATATTTCCTTTGTTATCTGATGAACCTTAAGTAAATCATCATCCGTCCAAGGGAAATCTTTATGCCCAGATAAAAACTCTTCAAAGTTCTTATCAAGGTGCGCAATATGTTTATTTCTAACATCATTGAGATGTTTATACCTTATAGCTTTTATGAATGGTCTCATAACACTTAATGCGCTCATGGTTTTTTTCTCGAGAACCTTATCCTTCATCGGCTTTCTTTTATCAATCAGTACATCTAAGAAACTCTTTAACTCTATGATAAAAACGCATTGTATCATAATGGCTGAAAGGTTTTTAAAAGGGTATCTTAAACCTCCACCAATATCTAAGTTAGGATTTTCATTAGACCCATTTATATGTGATAATACTTGATATGCAGCGCTAAGTGAACGAGCAAGTATCCTGATACGCTTAAGGTAAATACGTAAATCCTCAAGATGACCCTTACTTTGGGCCATTACTTCTTCTTTTTCTTTGGTGCTACTTGAGACAACGCACTAGCCGCAGCTGTTTTACTTGCTTTGCTAGTTCTTTTGTCTCTTAATACTTTTGAAGCAGCTTTAGCTGCAAGAGGACTGGTTTTACGTTGTTTTGCCATTTTTTAGGTTTATACTGTTTTTGTCTGATATCTATACAATCAAAGCTGTTTATTCGGACTCCAACACTATAATTTGCATATTAATTATCCACATGAAATAAACATTCTATTGTAAAACGAATTCTCCAAACCGTCATCCTGTACTCGATACAGGATCTAACGTTATAAAGAAGTGTACAACGTATCGGTGGTTCGCCAGATACTGGACCAAGTCTAGCATGACATTTTGGGTGGCTTGGGTTGTTTAGTTGTAACGCGTCAATAGACGCTATGTGTTTGGCATCCTTGTCAATAGACAAGGACGAGTTTAGAGATAATTGGGTGGGCATGATCTGGCCCTGAAGCATAGCAGCAGCCATTCATACACTATTTATTACTTTCAGCTAAGGCAAACCCTTCAGCAGAAATGAGAAAAGAACCTTGGTACTATATACGAGATAAGCGCACAACGGCCACTTTCGCCTTCCTCTCTATCACATTTGGTTTAATAAAGGCATCTATTGGCGCAACAGAACACTTTTGGACCAGTTGCACTAGAAAGTATGTTAAGTGTATTTTTTGGTGCTTGGCTGTGGTCGGGCCTTTTTAGCTTGACATTTCGCCTCTTCGGTGTAAGTATTTCCAGCGCTAGATTTCTGGGTATGTATACCTTCTTTTGGCTAATGATGATCGTATCTAACTTTGTTACTAAGACGGTGCAGCCTTAAGGGTGAGTATGTTAGTACCGGTTGATCTTAAGGCGCTAGCTTAGCTATTGATCATACAAAGCCATATGCCACGATAAACACATTAATAAACGCTCTATTTATTAATGTTTTTATTATATTAATGGGTATAAACTAATCAACATGAAGATATTTGACCAAATAGAAGCAAGCTCTGGAGCA
Source organism: uncultured Chitinophagaceae bacterium (assembly GCA_964352775.1). Classification (GTDB taxonomy): domain Bacteria; phylum Bacteroidota; class Bacteroidia; order Chitinophagales; family CAIOSU01; genus CAYGTK01. The sequence continues at coordinate 1,139 of CAYGTK010000308.1, read as the reverse complement.
ACAGGAGCTGGAGTTATGCTAGATACTACGCCACCCATTAGAGCCGTACACAATGCTGGGGGCGGACCTGCACAAGAAAGCTTAGTTTTTGAACTAGTTAATGCAGACCCCGCAGGTACTCACCTTACCATTTATCAAAACTCTTGGGATGAAGCTGGCCCTGTTCAAGCATATGGAGAGGCAGATCTAGGACCTAAAGGATTGCACCTTACCTACAATATAAATGGTGCGGTTAGACACGTATTTGCAAAAATGGAAACCGATGGCAACATACAATTTTTAACCGACGATGCCACCGACAGAGAAATGAAAACAATGAAACTATTAGTGGGTGCCATTAGCAAGCACTTGCTGTAAGCTTTTCTCTTCACATAATTTGTGGCCTAGTCTTCACCTATTATCACTCATCTACACTTACTGGGTACCAGCTTTCCCCTTTATCAACAGATACCAATAGCTCAAGCGAGCTATACTCCCCCGAATTGGTGGTATGAAGCCACCAAGTTTCTGGAGTGGTTTCTGTATTAATAAACAATGGGAATTCCATATTCACTTTTGTTTTTCCTTCTAGTGGAATGGTTTTTTCATAGTGAATTGTAAAATCGTTAGCTCCCAAGTCGGAAGAACATATTTGATAGATCACCTCATTGTTTTTTGGATTCCGGCTACTAGTTTTGATATAATAAATGCGATGTTCACTAGCCAAATAGTAAACTCCTTGCCATATAGGGTAATTTCCATTTGTAGCAATTGAAGGAAGCTTCATTTCTCTCAAGCGCTTATCCTCCCCATCTTTTGAAACTTGGAAACGGTACGCTGTGTTCAACTGTTCTGGGTTTTTTGACCCTGTTGCACTTTCTGCTCCCTTTGCACTTTGGCTGTAATTAGGGTAAACAAATACCAATATATACTTCTCTAGCTCAATAAGTTTACTGCTAAAGTTAACAGCGTATTTACCAACCTCGGCTGGTAGGTCGCCAGAGATCTCTTCGGCAAAATTGCTTGCCCCCTTTTTTAGAACAACCTTCAGTTTATTTCCCTCCCTTTTTTGAGTAGAAGTCCATTTGGTGCCGTCAGATGAAGTAATTGTAGAACTAGCATTGCTTAATTTTAGATCAGGACCTAGGCTTAGCAAGCTT
>CAYGTK010000307.1:0-3173 GCA_964352775.1 uncultured Chitinophagaceae bacterium | reverse complement strand
CCTTTTAGGTAAGGTAATTCGCCCGCTTGTTATAGGCTTTAAACCGGCTAAAACGCTCAATTCAAATATTCAAGCCTAAGTGTCTTTGCGATTAACGGTGATAAGCAAGAAATTGCAACTGTTATCAATCCTTGAACTCTCAAAAATCAGTATAGGCGATGAAATATTTATTTACATTATTATTGGCAGCAATGGTAGGCACCGTTTTTGCCCAGGGCGTAAAAATAAGCCCTGCCGTTGGTAACCCCGATCCTTCTGCTGGATTGGAGGTCGATTTTTCTGACCGGGGTTTTCTAGCTCCTAGAATGACAGAGGCCGATCGTTTGGCTATAAGCAATCCAGCAAACTCGCTTTTGGTTTACCAAACCGATGCTACACCAGGTTATTATTTTAATTTTGGAACAGCAACAACACCAGAATGGAAACTATTAGCTACTACTGACGCTCTTTCGGGCGGATGTGGTACTTCTAACTTAGATTTTACCATTGCTACCAATATTAATACAGTTGACGTGTTAACCAATGAAGTTAATGAGGATGTAGAAATTACCCTTGCTTACGTTTCGGGCGATGTTAATCCTATAACTTTTGAAGTTACTGGTTTGCCAGCAGGGGTTTCGTATGACCTGATTACTGATGGAAGTGGCTTTCCTTCGCTCACTACGCTACAACTCTACGTTTCTGGTTCAGCCGTTGCAGGTACTTATCCAATTACTATTACGGCTAACTGTGGAGCTTCTCCACAATCAACGAGCGTTTCGATTACAGTATTGCAAACTAAAAGAGTATTTGTTACCAGTACTAAGCATGATGGAAATATGGGTGGTATAGCTGGTGCTGATGCAATTTGCCAATCTACCGCAGATGGGGAGTCGCTTGGTGGAACGTGGAAAGCATGGCTAGCAACTGATAATACCGATGAACCCGTGGATAGATTTGTACAAAATCCTGGACCGTATGTAATGCTAGATGGAACGATTATCGCCAATGATTTTGCCGATTTGAATGGATACAATACGGCTAGGATACAGGTGGATGAAACTGGTTTCTCTAGCTCTAATACTTATGGCTTTAGTGCCTATGCTTGGAACAATATTAATCAAGGCATAGTGATGCAGACTAATGCGGTGTACACTTGCGATGGGTATACAAGCAACAGCAGTAGTCAGTATTCACAAGCGGGGCAGTATTGCAGATTATATGGTTCTACCTACCGGCGGTGTGATAATTCATGGCATCTTGTCTGCGTAGAGCAATAATTAATATCTGCCACGTGCAATTAGCCAATTGCCTTTGTAATTTGTCCTAAATTTTCACGGTCATAGAAAGCTATCTTAGACGGCGCTGGATAGCTTTCTATAGACCAATTTTTTCACACTAAACGCACATCTTGAAGTATTTTTTTGTTTTTCTGGTTATTCTTTTTTCGGTACTTGCTATGCAAGCACAAGGTGTTAAAGTATCACCCGTACCGGGAACTCCCGATACATCAGCAGGTTTTGAACTGGATTTTAGTGATAGAGGCTTTTTAGCCCCTAGAATGACAGAAGCGCAACGCATCGCCATTCCGTTGCCGGCTAAAGCATTATTAGTCTATCAAACCGATGGCAGCAAACCGGGTTTCTATTTTAACTATGGTACAGCTGCAATTCCTGATTGGAGACGTTTAGTAACCGAAGAAGATTTATTGTCTGCATCGCCCTGTGGGTCTTCTAATTTAGACTATGACATTGAAGCTAATGTAGATACAATACTTTTGGTACCCGGTAATAGTAATAGCGACCTGGAAATAACCTTTCATTACAATTCCGGAACGATAACCAATGTAGAATTGGACGTTGCCGGTACTCCTGCAGGTATGATATACGATATAGATTTTACAGGAAATATCTTCCCTAGTAAAGCAACGCTAATTTTTCATGCTTCGTTAACTAATGCTGTGCCCGGTAATTACCCGTTAACCATAACGGCCAATTGTGGGGTAACTCCACAGGTGGTTACGGTTATTCTATCCATTCCACAAACAAAGCGAATTTTTGTAAGCAGTACGTCACACGCAGGCGATTTAGGAGGTTTGGCAGGGGCAGACCAAATTTGTCAAAATTTAGCTGATGCACAATCGCTTGGCGGAACTTGGAAAGCTTGGTTAGCTACTGATAGACAGAACGACCCCAACACCCGATTTAATAAGGCTGCTGACCCCTATTTATTGGTTGACGGAACAATAATTGCCCTGAACTTTGATGATTTAGGGGATTATTACAACAGTGTTCAAAACTTTTTATTAAACCCAATTAATTTGGACGAGCAAGGTAATGTAGTAGCTGATGATACCCCCGTTTGGACCAATTCTTATGCCAGTGGTGTGGGCTTTGTAACGGCTTCGGTAGCATCAAGCACCTGTAATGGCTGGACAAGTACTACAAACGATGGACACAAAGGGAACATCGGCTATTTATGGCGGGTATGGACGTCAAATAATTTCCGCCCCTGTAATCAACCCTCTCGGCTATATTGTTTTGAGCAGTAAAACTGATGAAGTGGTATCTTAAAAGGGTAACTAACGATAAAGAAATGAGCACACGAATAATTTACATACTAGCAATCCTACTACTCTGTTCAACACTGGCATGGGCGCAAGGCGTAAAGGTAGCACCTATCCCTGGAACGCCTGATTCCTCAGCTGGTTTTGAACTGGATTTTAGTGATAGAGGCTTTTTAGCCCCTAGAATGACAGAGGCGCAGCGTATGGCCATTCCATTACCAGCCAAAGCTTTGCTAGTTTATCAAACTGATGGTAGTAAGCCAGGTTTCTATTTCAATTATGGTACTGCCGCTACCCCTGATTGGAGGCGCTTAGTAACCGAAGAAGATTTATTGTCTGCTTCACCCTGTGGTCCTTCAAATTTAGACTATACCATGTCTGCCAATATTGATAGCATAGAATTAAAGCCGGGTGAGCTGAACAGCGATATGGAACTCTCTTTTCACTATAACTCGGGTACTAAAACCGATATTGAATTTACCGTAAGTGGCGTGCCAACAGGAGTAATTTATGACATAGACCTTTCGGGAAGCAGTTTCCCCAGTTCGGCTACTGTCATTTTCCATGCCTCGCCAACGGATGCCATTCCTGGCAATTACGTAGTAACCATTACCGCTAACTGCGGGGT
>CAYGTK010000306.1:0-3200 GCA_964352775.1 uncultured Chitinophagaceae bacterium | reverse complement strand
AACTCTACTATGAAGCTTTTCTATAAAATTCTATTATAAAACTTGTCAATAGAATTTATCTACATTTTTTTACTGAAGACATACAACATGTTGCCACCACTAGGATTATCTCCAAGAGTTGCTCGACGTAAGTTCTTTCAAGAGTTGTATGACAACGCATCAATAGTACCCCCTCGTCGTCTCGATGTATTACTTCCACTATTTGAAGATGGAAATTTGTTAAGTGTCGCTGATGTGTTTCCATCGATCAAAGAAGCGGAGACAAGAGTCAAAGAATATTGTGAAGTACAGTCTTGCGATAGTATAATCGGCATTTCAATGCTTGTCGATGATAATGTGAGCGGATTCTAGGATGATCAGTCGTCTAGAATCAGAACACAGGTGGTATATAATAAGTGTTTGACTAGTGCAAGTCAATGCTTGATGAGTTAGATATGGTAGTTAACGATACAAATAGTTTGGTATTTGTAGTTTTTGTTAGAGTAAGGGAAAAGAAAAAGTGTGAATAATTCGCTCTTCCCTATCTCGGGATTATAAGCAACATCCCTCCAGTTTTCCATAGAAGTCTCTGTCAAGTGTTTCCGATGTAAAACTGTTTGTCTATGAGGTTCAGTTGACAATACCGTCCACACGTACAGTCCTTTCTAGACAAAGCACTCTCCGGATTCTCTACGGAAATATAGGATGTACCTAGATCGGCATAGTCGGTGTTTATAACAAAGGGGTCCCCAAGAAGTCCATAGTGTGTAGTCGACAGTACTCTTTGTGCACCGAACCAGAGGATGCTAACAGAACCGTTCGGAATATCAACAACCTACTCAGCGATTAGGTTTCATGCCAATACCCTGAAAGTAAAGACGGTACTAGATAAAAAGATTTCTGAGTTAAGGATGGGCAAGACTTTGTTTAAAGTAGCCTGTGACTTAGATTCTGGGGCCAGACTACCCTTTATGGGAAAGAAGGATTTTGAAGATTATCGGCAAGTTGAAGAAAAGGTAGAAGCTGTCGATTTAAAATATCCGATCAAGATAGAAGTGGCCAACAACAGATACGAATACTGCAGGCTATGTACTTTGGTTGATCTTGTTATTCCATTTGAAGGAAGTTTTATAAAATTGGAGAATGTAATTGTATACATTGTTGACGGAAATTGGGGACGGTTTTTACTAAGTTGGCCGATTCTCCATACTTTGGGTTTGAGTCCTGAGAGTAATTTGCATAAGCTCAAAGGGAAAGTGGTTAAATTAACTTGGGAAGAACAGTTGCCTGTTGCTCTTGATGAAGAGGCAATGTCTAGGGAAGCTGTTCAAGTTGATTGTGTTAGACTTTTAAGTGCTTTGAGAGCTGGAATTATTAGCTCTGAGGATGCCGAGAGAAACTTAGAATTATTGAATCTTGTTGAATCAGACAGTAAGAATGGAGGCTTTGTTCTATTAAATGGAGACTGTGATTATAAAACAGAGGAATTGAAAGCTTTATATGGCAATTTTCGTGCTAAAGAAACAATTCAAGAAAAGGGAACGAATTTTGTACTAAATCCATTGGCTGATTATAGAGACAAGTTGCCTCGTACGAAGAAGCATTACTCTTTGCCTAAGGAAGAGTATGTTAGAAGAAAATTTCGCCGGGATAGATCGTATACTGCTAGTAGTGTTAAGTTCCAAAATGGAGACGTTATTGCAGAAAATGATCCTCAACATGAAGATGCTACATTTTCAGAAACAGGTATTTTGGAGGTGCCAGATAAAATCAACTTTGAAGCAGAGTTAGAAGTTGCGCTTGAAGAAGCTAAAGCCAAGGGTTGTGGTGATATTGACCGATTAAGAGAGATTTTGGTGAAGCACAAAAATATTTTCGCGTTTAATTTCGACGATTGTGAAATTTCAAAGTTAACCCCCATGAAGCCAGAGTTAAAAGCAGGTGCAGATCCTGTATATGCTAAACCCAGACGTATGTCTTTGGATCAATTACAGTGGTTAGAAAATCATATTAGTAAAATGATACAATTGGGTATGTTGAAGCCGGTTAGAAATCCTGTTTGGGGAGTTCCAGTATTCATCGTTCCTAAGCCAGGGAATAAAGGCTATCGCATGGTTGCCGACTTCAGAGAGGTGAATAGCCGATGTTTAATGAATAGTCTACCTATGCCATTGTTGGAATCGATGATTGCTGCAACTAAAGGCAGTAAATTTTTTGGTAGCCTTGACAATATGAAAGGTTTTAATTTGTTGGGAGTAGAAGATAGTGAGCCGTTTACCTTAGTGACACCGTTTGGTTGTTTTCAGATGATGGTTGCACCGCAAGGATATTTAAATTCTCCTATTGTGTATCAAGACCGCATTGTCAATGAGGTGTTAAAGGATCTACATATGAAGTCTTGTATAAATTGGATCGACGATTGCTTTGTATTTGGTGAAGCTGAATCAGAGTATTTGGATCGTCTGGATATAATTTTGGGACGGTATGGCGATTATAATGTGAAGCTGAACTTTAAGAAGTGTACGTTCTTTGCTCAAGAGCTAACGTGGTGTGGTCGGACCTTCAGTGAAAATGGTTATTGTTATGATTCGAAATTTTATGACAAAATTTTGGAGACGCCAGAACCAGTTTTAGCTCAGGAACTTCATGATTTTGTGTTTGCACTGGGATGGATACAAGATAGCCTTAATCCACATGAAGTTTTGGGAGCGAAGGAAGTGTTATCAAACTTCTTGAACAAGTTATTTGATGAAGTGAAAATTTCAAGTGGATCTTCATCTAGAAAGAAGAAGAAGATTGTAGGGATGAAATTAAAAGACCTTGGTTGGAGTGAAAGAGAGTCAAATGCTTTTAAGAAGTGTTTGGAATTGGTTCATCGTGCCATTAAGAAAGCTTTGTTGATCCTGATAAAGTGTTATGCCTATTTACAGACGCGTCAGAGATCGGTTGCAGTATAGTGCTCACGCACAGCCATGAGTGCCCCATGGGGGAAAGGGGTCTACAGACCCCCGGCGAAACACCCGTAGAGTAGGAAATGTTTTGCTTAGGGGCCTATGGGGGTACATAAATTTGCCATATGAATTAAAGTATTTCCAACAGAGATCTCTCTAGAGACTTGTTCTTAAGTTAAGTCTACAAAGAGCACAGTACAACAGTCTAGACTACACATTCCATGCACAACATCCATAAATCATGTTACATCATCCCGTACTGTATGGTGT
>CAYGTK010000305.1:0-3209 GCA_964352775.1 uncultured Chitinophagaceae bacterium | reverse complement strand
AATTTTAGATATGTAATTGTAATTGTAATTCAATTATTTTTTTCTAAAAGTAAACATGAATTAAATGAGGGATTCAAAGATCCTTTAGATATTCAGGCATTTTTATTATCTTTATTATAAAAGATGTGATGGGAAAAGCTGGATTCGAACCAACGTATTATAAAAAATCGATTTACAGTCGACCGCATTTGACCACTCTGCCATTTTCCCTTTTTCCTTACCTTATAATTAGTCTATTATTATTCTTATTTAAGAAAAGAATTATTTAAGAAAAGAATTATTTAAGAAAAGAATTAAGATGGATTTTTTTTTGGTTAAGGAACAAAAGTGTAATAATAAAGAATAGAATTATGGTAGAAGCTTCATTTGGATTTAGACCTTTATTGTACAAAAGGAATCCGAAAATGGGCAAAGAAAGTCCTAGTAGCATTATCAGAGTATAATGATAAATATAACCACTTTGGAATTTTCCAATCAACCAAGCATTTCTATAAAGAAGATTAGAGAGTCCATGAGGACCAAGTAGTTCAATTATACCACGATCAATTATTTTATATGTTGTATGATATCCGTGATGCAAACTAGGCATGACTAGGAATTCTGTAAAAACTTTATCAAAAAACCATTTTCTGTTCAAAAAAGTATAAAGTCGTCTTCCTAGACCTGATTTAGTTTTAATTGAATACAAAAAAGTAAAAGCGTATGTATAGAGTAGGAAAGCGGAACCTGCACCTGTAAGAGAAAAGATAACAGGAATAAGTTTAATGTAGTGAGGAATAAATTCTGCTTCAATAATGGTTAGATTATTTGGATGGGTGAAAAGTGCATTTGACCAAAAATCCGTACCGAGACCAATAATTATATCTCTGCTAAGGTATCCAATAAAAATACTTCCTAGACTTAGAATAAATAGAGGAATTCCCATCTGGGATGGAGCATCATGAGCATTTTCAAACAATTTTCTATGACCTGCAGGTTGAGACAAAAAAGTCAAATGCAATAGTCTAATAGAATAAAATGCTGTAAAGAATGCTGCTATTGTACCTAGCCAATGTGCAAAATGACCTGGAATGGAATAAGAAGCATAAGCAACTTCCAAAATAACATCTTTTGAATAGAAACCAGTCAAAAAAGGAAATCCTATAAGAGCTATGGAACCAATAAAGAACATAGCATAAGTAAATGGCAAAATATTAACTAGACCTCCCATTTTTCTTATATCTTGTTCATCTCCCATAGCATGAATTACAGAACCTGCACTCAAAAACAACAATGCTTTAAAAAAAGCATGGTTAGCTAGATGGAAGATTCCTACATTATATGCAGAAAGTCCACATGCAAAAATCATGTAACCTAGTTGAGAACAAGTAGAATATGCAATAACTTTTTTCAAATCATTTTGAAGCAAACCTGTACTGGCTGCAAAAAAAGCAGTACAAGCACCAAAGACTACTACTAGACTCAGAGCTGTTGAAGAATATTCTAGGATAGGAGATGATCTTGCTACTAGAAATACACCCGCAGTAACCATAGTAGCTGCATGAATCAAAGCTGATACAGGAGTTGGACCTTCTATAGCATTTGGAAGCCAACAATGTAGACCCAATTGGGCTGACTTTCCAATAGCACCTACAAATAGTAGGATAGAAATCAAAGTCAAAGAATCAAAATTTATATTGAGGAATGTTATATTATTTGTTACTTTAGGAATACTAGCAAAAACTGTATTATAATCTACTGTTTTAAATTGATAGAAAATCGCTATAATTCCCAATGCTAGTCCAAAATCTCCAATTCTATTCACAATTATAGCTTGAATTGCTGCTTTATTTGCTTGAATTCTAGTATACCAAAAATTAATAAGCAAATATGAACAAAGTCCAACACCTTCCCAACCAACAAACATTTGCAAATAGTTATCTGCAGTTACCAAAATCAATATAAAAAAAGTAAAAAGTGAAAGATAACTTATAAATCTTGGTTGATGAGGATCACCCTTTATATACTCTGAAGAATAAATATGAACCAAACTTGAAATTGAAGTTACTACTACTAGCATAATAACTGTTAGACTATCAAATAGAAATCCCCAATTAACAACAAAGGCTTCACTTTCAATCCAAGGAGCTATTTCAATATGAGTTACCGAACCACAAATACCTACTTCGTAAAATGCGTTTATACTCAATAGTGCTCCTGTCACCAAAAGTGAAGAAGTTAGTAGTACAGCTCCACGTTCACCAATAAATTTACCAAAAAAACCTGCTCCGATAGCTCCTACAAGTGGTAGGAAAATAATAAGCAAATACATATTTTCTTCGTAATTAAGTTTAATTGCCCTTAATTAAAAATGGGCTAAAAAATTTATTTTTTAGACGGGTGCAATAGGATTCGAACCCATGATCTTATTAGATTTCAGTTTTCAAGACTGACGCCATAAACCACTCGGCCATACACCCCCCTACTTATTTTATAAATATTTTTTATATATTTGTATTTTTTATGAAAATAAGATTTAGATACGTTTTATTTTTCTAGGACGACAACCGTTATGTGGTAGACGAGGGTTTATTCTAATTTGAACAATTTTTACTCTACTTTTACTAAATCCAGAAAAAAATGATTTACGACCTGCTCCAAAACCATTTACTTCAAAAATAAATTTTTTGATTGGAACTTTGTCTTTAACTAGTTTACCAGTATATTCTCCCAAATTATAAGCAAAAAATGGATTAGTTTTTTTCAAAGATTTGATTTTAAGGTTTCCTCCAGATAGTTTACTAATAGTTTCTCCTCTATAATTGGAAATATTAACAAAAATATTTGTTAGTGTAAAAGTTACTCTAATTATTCCAAAATCTTTTACTTTTCTTTCTTCTCTTCTTGTTTTTCTAATCAAAAGTTTTTTCAAATTTACGGAAGATCTTCTTGATTTTTTTTTATTTATTTCATCAGTTTGGTTTTGATTTAGATTTACCAAAGGCCACAATTTAGATCTTTGATGATAATTACCTGGTAGAGACTTTATTCTAATTTTACTATATCGTGTTTTCTTTTTTTTATTTGAAAATTCATATGAAGGCAAAGAAATAGGTCTTTTTTCATTTAGGTATTTTCTATATATTAGAAGTTTCAAAAGTTTTTTTGAATCCGAAGATTTTTTAGAAAAGAAATCAATTAGTTTATTTACTTGTAGACGAGTATTTTCT
>CAYGTK010000304.1:0-3229 GCA_964352775.1 uncultured Chitinophagaceae bacterium | reverse complement strand
TACCGAAGCCGATGGGAAGCTACCTAAAGAGGTAGAAGGAGAAGAGTAGTACTGTCCCAAAATAACTAATGGGTAAAGTGGGACAGCCACCCTTATCATCCCTATAACCCAACATGTCATCCTGAAGTCCTTCCGGATCTCACAATAGAATGATGTGCGGTACGTAACCTGCCCACGCCAGATACGGAAACAAGTTCAGTACGACAGACCATTTCCATCTGTCCCACTTTAGTAGTAGGTGCGCAACTGTCCCACTCATATCTTATGGTTACCGTGGGACAAGCTGTCCCATATGCACACACTGTTACGGTGAAACAAGAACCACTTCTATAGTTTGTATTTGTACAATTAAGCAATCACTTTCCCGCCATTCAACCGGCGGCACTAGCTTTTTCTAAGCTATTCTTTACCTGAAGGGCTGCTGCCTAGTCTTGTCTTAATTCACCCATAAATTTTAATACCTACAATGGAAGAAAAACCAATGCCCAACCTTTTTAAAGGTATGAGTGGCTACCAGTGGCTAATGGAATCTAATCGTACACCTATAGCTAATATGCTGTTTGGCGAACTGTGGTACGAGCAAGAGCTATGTATACTATTTGCTGATACCAATTTGGGCAAAAGTATACTAGCCATACAAATTGCCGATAGCATCAGTAAGGGTCAGCCCAGTTTAGGCTTTAAGTTGGAAGCCCCAGCCCAAAAAGTGCTTTACTTCGACTTTGAGATGTCAAAAATGCAATTTGCTTTGCGTTACAGTCTGCCACATCCTGTTACCAAAAAATTTACTGAGACATACTCCTTCGGCCCCAATTTTATTAGAGCAGAGCTTAACCCCGATGCAGTACCACCGCCTCACCTAAGTTTTGAAGAATGTATACTGCAAGGCATTGAACAAAGCGTGGTAAAAAGAGATGCCAAAGTGTTAATTATTGATAACCTTACCTACCTAAAAGCTGATAACGAAACCGCCAAAGATGCCCTACCCTTAATGAAGCAATTAAAGGCCCTTAAAGCACGATACAACCTTAGTATACTGGTACTTGCCCACACCCCCAAGCGTGACCTTAGCAAACCCATAGCCCGTAACGACCTGCAGGGCAGCAAAATGCTAATAAACTTTGTAGATAGCTGCTTTGCCATTGGCGAAAGCACCCTAAACTCCAGCGTGCGCTACCTTAAGCAAATAAAAGCCCGCAACACTGAAATACTGTATAGTGATGATAATGTTATCCTTTGCCAAATAGAAAAGCCCTACAACTTTCTCGGCTTTAAGCACCTGGGCTACAGTACCGAGTGGGAACACCTAAAACAAAGCACCGACCGCGAACGCGAACAACTGGAAGACGACATACTTCAACTAAAAATTGATAACCCCAAGCTAAGCATACGCCAAATAGCCCAACAAACAGGAGCCAGCCGCATGCGCGTACAACGTGTTCTAAAAAAGAATAAAGAAGTAGAGTAACAGCTTGTCCCATTAATTACTAATGGGTAAAGTGGGACAGCGTTGTCCCATATATATGCTTAGTGTTTCGGTGGGACAGTAAAATACTATCAACTGATTAAAATGCAGTAGAGCTAGTGTTATTGCGAGGTTTGCGCAAACTTACCGTGGCAATCTAGCAGGTAACCAAAAGTGTACTCCGCGGCCAGCAGATTGCCACGGTCGTTCCTCCCTCGCAATGACAGAAAAAGTAGCTTGTCCCATGGTAACCAATACTTAAAGTGGGACACTTGCGTACTTACTGTTATGGTGGGACAGTTAGTCATATGCACTACTATTGATCTATACTATATCTTCTTCTACTTACTTTAAAACCTAACACTAAAGCAATAAACACAACAAGACTTGAAGTGTATTATATACTACTATTACTACTATAAATAGAATAGTATATACATGAAGTAATTAAGTGAAGTTGTAATATTATTAGGCTTTTTAGTTTCCCAACTGTCCCACTTTACTAGTAAGTACGCAGCTGTCCCACTTTACTAGTAGGTGCGCATCTGTCCCACCATAACAGTAAGTACGCAACTGTCCCACCCATACCTTATGGTTACCGTGGGACAGCACTTATTCTGCTCTTAACCATGATCTGTCATCCTGAATTTATTTCAGGACCTCACGGTAGAACGATGTGCGGAACGTGACGTGCGGTGCGACGGATACTGAAACAAGTTCAGCATGACGGGCTATTAGCAACTGTCCCACCATACCATAAGGGTACAATGGGTCAGTATGTACTTAGTTCTTAACCATGATCTGTCATCCTGAACTTGTTTCAGGACCTCGCGATAGAACAACAGGTTAGAAAGACTAGCATTACGTAACCTACCATCGTAAGATCCTAAAAGGACTTCAGGATGACATGTTGCTTTTCACCTCAATATCAAAACCAAAAATGTACCGATAAGCCATATCAGCAGTGCTGCCAGGTGCTAGGGCAATTGGGGTTACATTGTGCCATAAGCCGCTATCCTTATCTGCTTGAAAAATGCCTTGGCCAGGTTCTAGATCTATGTTAAGGTATTCTGTCTGCTTATCTGGTCCCGTAACAATACTTGTACCGCCTGTAATGGCGTGCTTATCAATTACTATGGCAGATACAATATAGTCGGCCCCATCTTGGTGCATACCCTCAGGCGAATTGGTAGCGGGCATTTCAGGGTAGGCCACCACACCCATTACATGAAAAGTGATATGCAGGTCGCGCGCAGTGCTGTCTATGCTCAATACTAAAGAGGCCATTTTTTCCAACAACTCTAAAAACTGCCTGCGGTGGGTAACCGATGGCGAAGCATCAGCAAAAGCCCTAGAGAAGCTGCGCACATCGCCATCTTCCACATTTTGCTCTAGTCCATTATCCTGCAATTTGGTAATAAACCATCGCTTATCAGATGCATACTGAAGATGAAACTTTGATAGGGTGCGCTTTCTATCGGGTAATATATGCTCAAAGTCGTACTTATGCTTAGCCGAAAGCTGGTTGATGAAAACTTGTAGTTCTTCTATACCCAGCTCGCCTGAATAGTAGGGTTGATAGACTTTTTCAATTTCATGTTTTAAATGCGGTAGTTGAGCATGCAGATACATTAACTGCTCTTGCCTAAAGTGGTAAACATCCCATGGAATGCCGTCAAAAGCATTTTTGAAATAGTGAAGAAAATCTTTTTGGTCAATACCCCAACCGTTCAAGTCGAATACCCTTAGTGGGACATCTATAGT
>CAYGTK010000303.1:0-3235 GCA_964352775.1 uncultured Chitinophagaceae bacterium | reverse complement strand
GCCTGTCATGTGTTCAGCCCCTTTCACCCGTTTTCTTAATAACTCTAGATCTTCATTATCAAACTCTATCTCTCTACCTACAGCATTACCATTGTAAGCTAGCGATGTTCTTCCACCATTTACCCAAAGCGAGTTAACGGCATCTTCTTCAAACTCTACCATAGCGCCATTGCGCAAGCCATTACCAAAACCCAATAGCATTATCAATAAGAAAATACCCCACGATACAGTAAATGCAGTTAGTGTAGTCCTCAGTTTGTTTTTCCTGATACTTTCAAATATCTCTTGCCATGTGTTCCAACTAAACATATCAGGCTTCTCTTATGGCTTCAATAGGGTCAACACGAGCGGCCTTCACGGCAGGAATAAGGCCGGCTATAGCGCCGCTAATTATCAATACTACAGTAGCTTGAATTGCCACACTTATATCTACAGAGGGTGGAGCTAAAAAGGCCATGGCCCCTTCTTTAGGCAATTGAGATATACCATAGCCCACAGCTTCTAAAAGCCCAACACCGGCTACTAAGCCCAAGTACCCCGCTACGGTGGTTATTACTACCGATTCCATCAATACCAAACTAATTATAGAACCCGGGGTGGCACCAATAGCCTTGCGGATGCCTATTTCTTTAGTACGCTCTTTTACGGTGATGAGCATAATATTGCCAATGCCTACTATACCAGCTATAATGGTAAGTACGCCCACTATCCAAACAAAAGTTTTAAGACCATTAAATAGCCCCTGAAACTGTGAGAAACGCTCTAAGTTATTCCTTACCCTAATAGCGCGCTCATCCGTAGGGTCAAATTGATGCCTGGTGGCGAACATGGTCCTTATCTCTTCTTCCATAGCCTTAGCCACAGCTACATCTTCTGTAGAAGTAGTGAACATGATCTGGTTGATACGATCTCCACCTCCAAAAACGGCTTGTGCAGTTGTTACAGGTATATAAATGATCTCTTGCTCGCCCTGCGAACCCTCATCACGAAACACACCCACTATTTTAAAGGCTACTTTGTTAATGTTAAGATACTGCCCTATTGGGTCTGTGCCGTCTTTAAAATAACGCTCTAGTAGTAAGTCGCCTACCACAGCTATCTTTCTTCGTTCCTTTAAGTCTTGGTCATTTATGAATCGCCCACTGGTCATAATGGTGTTCTCCAAATACAAATGATCGGGATGCGTACAGCGTATCTTGTTAGGGTACGATACATCGCCCCTGCTTACCATAGTTCCCCCTGGTATTCTGAACCGTGCAGTAATATGTTCTATGCCAGATAGGTTGGCATTTACCATATCAAAATCCTTATCAGTAAAGCGAATTGGGCGATCTAAGCCCATACCAGCATAAGGCTTGGTAGTGTTGCCTTGATATATCCATATACTGTTAGTAGCATCATCGTTAAAGGCCGACTCAGCGCCACCTTGCAATGCATTACCAAAACCCAACAACAGTACTAGCAAAAATATACCCCACGATACGCTGAACGAGGTCAGCGCCGTTCGCAACTTATGCTGCGAAATGCTTTGGTATATCTCCAACCAGTTGTTTAGGTTAAACATCTATCTATTGGCTTACTATTTGTCCGTCTTTCAATCTGATGATGCGGTCACACATCTCCGCAATGTCTTGCTCGTGCGTTACAATAACTACCGTTATCCCTTCTTTATTCACCTGCTTGAACAGGTCCATCACTTCGTAACTCGTTTTAGTATCAAGCGCACCGGTAGGCTCATCGGCCAATACCACTTTGGGCTTACTTATTAATGCACGCGCAATGGCTACCCGCTGCTGCTGTCCACCTGATAGCTCGCTTGGCAAGTGGTCGGCCCATTCTTTTAAGCCTACCCTATCTAAATACTCTGTGGCCAACTTATTGCGCTCTGTGCGGCTTACGCCTTGATAGTATAGGGGCAAGGCCACATTTTCTTTAGCCGATTTGAATTTCAATAAGTTGAACGATTGGAACACAAAACCCAAGAACAGGTTACGATACTCTGCCGCTTTACTGGCCGATAGTTTCTTATCTATCAACTTCCCATCTAAAATGTATTCGCCACCATTGTATTTATCTAATATACCCAGTATGTTTAGCATAGTAGACTTACCCGAGCCTGATGAACCCATAATGGATACCAGCTCGCCTTTACCTATTGATAGCGATAAACCTTTCAGCACTTCCAATGGGCGCTTACCTACCATATATATCTTACGCAGGTCTTTCAATTCTATCATCGGGGCATTACCGCTCATAAATAGTACTTATTATTAATTCGGCAAGAATAACCATTCCTTTTTACCCCCACAATAATTTTAGATGAATTAGTACCGTAAAGGGATGAAAACAAGGGGAATGGCTATTTATATTTTAGGCTAGTTCGTATTTTCGCAGCACAATAGCAGTTGGAACATTTTTTTGTTCCTTTTGTTGTAGTGCATGTAAATCATAATAACCCAAAAAAACTTAAACATATCATGGGATCAGTAGGAAAAAAAGCCCCACACTTTGAAGTAAACGCAGTAGTAGACGGTGGAGAATTTGAAGAGAACTTCAGTTTGAAGCAATATGAAGGCGACAAATATGTAGTATTCTTCTTTTACCCGATGGACTTCACTTTCGTTTGCCCAACTGAATTGTTGGCTTTCCAAAGCAAATTGGCTGAATTCAAAGCAATTGGTGCTGAAGTAGTAGGTTGCTCAGTAGATTCACACTTTAGCCACTGGGCTTGGTTGAACACCCCGAAAGACAAAGGCGGTATTGAAGGCGTTACTTACCCACTAGTAGCTGACTTTGCCAAAACAATTGCCATGAACTACGGCGTATTGGCTGGTGAGTACGATTACGATGACGAAGGAAACGCAACCTTTAATGGCGAGCCTGTAGCTTACCGTGGATTGTTCTTAATAGACAAAGCTGGTGTTGTACGTCACGAGTTGATAAACGACCTACCATTAGGCCGTAATGTTGATGAGGCTTTGCGTATGGTAAAAGCCCTACAGCACGTAGAAGAAAAAGGCGAAGTATGCCCTGCTAACTGGGACGAAGGTAAAGACGCCATGACAGCAACTGCTGACGGTGTTGCCAGCTACCTTTCTACGCACTAAGCGATAGTTATAATATCCGATAGAAAAGCCCCTTCAGCAATGGAGGGGCTTTTTTTTGGTTTGGTTTGATTGTAAAAGGCTATGTCACCCTGAGCGGGAGGGCACCGACTAGTCGAAGGGTGCGTGGG
>CAYGTK010000302.1:0-3239 GCA_964352775.1 uncultured Chitinophagaceae bacterium | reverse complement strand
CAGCACTTCTACTACTATCGCTGTCTTTTACTGTTAACGCACAAAATCCAATGGTGGGCATCTACACGGTAGACCCTTCACTACCAACCGATGTTACATCTGGAGGGACAAATTTTAACGACCTGCCAGAAGCGGCTGATACCTTAGCTAATTGGGGGATTAGTGGCGATGTGGTAGTTATGGTAAGTCCACACCCAAATGGTTACTACCATAAGCAGGTGATATTTAAGAATGTGCCAGGGGCATCTTTTTCTTCAACTATAACAGTAAAAGGTAGTACAGGGAACCCTTCGGATGTTATAGTCGGTAATACGCAGTCCTCTATTCTATCTAACTCGCTCACTACATTCACCTTCGAAGAGGCTAGCCACTATATTATTGAGGATATGCACCTGCGCTTCGATTCTCTATCAGGCCAGCAGCGTGGAGTAGTTTGGCTAAGAGACGATGCCAATTTTACAGATTGTAGCAACATAACATTCAGAAACCTAGAATTTACCAGTTGGACTTACAATTGGAGTATACAAGGTGATGGACATGGTATTGTTATAGAAGATTGCCATTTCATAGATAACTACTACTCTGCAAGAATAAGAGGTAACGGTACCAGATTTAGAAACAATGACCTCGATGGGCCAGTTGATCTTGGCCAAGTTACAGGGGTTTTCTTTACAGGAGAGAACATACATGTGACAGATAATGATGTGTTCGGCGTAGGAGTTGGGCTTGGTTTAAATGGCGGGAGTAATCATGTTGGAGGAAACAAGATAGATAAAGGAGGCTTGTCTATAACCTATGATTTTGTTACAAATAGTGACTTAGTTGATGTGTCCAATAACTTTGTTTATGCTAGACCTGAAAAAGGTCCACCTCCTTTTGGTGGTAGTTCATATTGTAATACTGCTCTTACTCTATCTCCTAGTTTTGGTAGCCTAAGGGGTGGTCAAGTATATGTTCGTAATAATACGTTAGTTGCTGACCACTATGGTTATCCAACAGTGAGGTTTAATTACGATACTATTGGGTTTGTAGCCATAGAAAGCAACATCATTGCCAGTTTCGGAACAAGACTTTATCAATTTGCTGATTCTATTGACTATCCATTTGGATTAGAGAGCGATAACAATGCATTTTTCGCTACTTATAACATTCCTTTTGGTGATCTGAATTCAGTAGTTAACTATAACACACTAGCTGATTGGCAAGCAGGCACTAATCAAGATCAAAACTCACTTTGGTACTTACCTGACTTTGCTGATACCTCAATGGGAGACTTGCACTTAACCGGCCCATCTACCCCAATTGCTGGTAAATCCCCGACCTATTATCAGGAAGATATTGATGGCGAACTTAGAAGAGTTACTTCTTACTTAGGAGCTGATGAATACTATGCCCCAGTGGTTCCAGTAATTGATTCCGTTTGGCCAGGTGATGCTAACTACGACGGCGTGGCTAACAATTTAGATTTATTACCCATAGGACTTCAATACAACACCACTGGCCCTGCGCGTGCTAATGCTAGTATTGTATGGCAGCCTGAGTTTGCTACTGATTGGACTACTTCACTAACATTTGGTGTTAATACTAAGCATGCCGACTGTAATGGTGATGGAACAGTAAATGGAGCCGATACGTTGGCCATCCTTCAAAATTATGGATTGACCCACATGAAGCAAAGTGGTCGTGATAGCAGCGATGTGTACATGTATCTATCGCTAGATACTACAACGATAACGGAAGGCGATACTGTAATTGGCCAAGTGCTATTAGGTCGTGTAAGCTCGCCAGCAAACAATGTATATGGAGTTGCCTACACCTTAAACTATGACCCTGCCATTGTTGATGCTATGAATGTTAACTATAGCAGAACTAATTCTTGGTTTACCCCTGCGGCTAATGGCTTATCCATAAACAAGAACTTCCCAACTCAAGGGCGAATGGATGTTGCCCAAACACGTACTGACCTGATGAATGTTAGTGGTGCTGGAGTGATAGCGGAAGTTAGCTTTGTGATACAAGATGATCTACATGCTAAGAAGGCAGCTCTAACTGGATTCTTCAGTATTAGTGATGTTACTGTAATTGATACATCAGGAGCTGAGCGTGGTGGAAGTACTGGAGCTGATAGCTTGAATGTATTGGCGGAAGTTATACAAGACACTACTGTGGTTGACACAACTAGTACTGGTATTGAAGATGCTAGCGCATTGAATGACTTTGTGCAGCTATCTCCTAATCCATTCAACGATCAACTGACACTTAATATCTCGTACGAGCTTAAAGGAGCTTTAGAGGTACAGTTGGTTGATATGATGGGCTCGGTTCTTAAAGAATATGAATTGGAAGCTGGTAACCATACACTTGCAGTTTCACAAGTACCTGTTGGTGTTTATTTAGTTAACATGAAGGACTCTGCCGGCGCTTGGAGGATAGTTCGTGTAGTTAAATATTGATCTAGCGTTTAAACGATCTCATCAACTAAAGGTCCACTTCGTTTATTCGGAGTGGGCTTTTTGATACATAGGCCCGCTGATCTTATAAGGGTAGATTTTAACGGTAGTATGTACATGTAAGTAAACTACCTCACTACAAAATTGTATACAACAGAGTAATACTGGCAAGCAGGCAATACCCTACATAGGGTATTGCCTGCTTGCCAGTATTACTAATAATGACCTATGTACTATAAAACAAACTGACGTGCGAACTAGACCATAATTAAGTTTTACAGCACATCTTTTAGTTGAACCACAAAAGAAAAGCCCCATTCAAAACTGAATGGGGCTTTCATTATAATATCTATCAGTTAGCTTACTATGCCTTCTTAGGCTTTTGGAATTTGTAGGTTAGTCCTAAACCAAATACTTGCTTAACCTGTGTGCGTGGACCTACTCGTTGAATAGCGTTTCCATCGCCATCTACAAATGGTGTTCCATCAGGTTGTAACGAAAACTCTGGGTTACCATCTTTATCTGTAACAGCTATATCAATATCATGATCGTATATCAAGGTCACTATTAGGTTGGTGGTTAAGTAGTCGTTTATCTTGAATGTGATAGCAGTTTCCCAGTTAACATCTACATTACCACGTAGTTCCTTGTTCTTATCGCTGTAGTTCATAAAGAAGTCGGCCTTGGTAGATAGGTTCACGTTCTTAATGATGTCTTTCTGGAAAGCCACTTTAACAAAAGCACCAAACTCAGCACCCCCACCAAATAAAATCTATACCTATTCCTGTA
>CAYGTK010000301.1:0-3253 GCA_964352775.1 uncultured Chitinophagaceae bacterium | reverse complement strand
GTTTCAATACATCAATCTTTCTTGTTCAACGCAGGGAATTTCATATCCAAGCTTTCCAGCAAGTCTACTATCGTTTTAGCCACTAGATATTCTTTATACCAGTTTTTATCTGCCGGAATAATATGCCAAGGAATTTCAGGGCCACAATGATTGATGGCATCTTCGTAAGCTTCCATGTACTTATCCCAATGTTGGCTTTCTTTCATGTCAGCGGGATTGTACTTCCACATTTTGTGTGGCATCTCTAATCGTTCGGCCAAGCGTTCATGTTGCTCCTCGTGCGATACGTGTAGGTAGAACTTAAGTATGTGTGTACCATTCTCTTGAGCTAACAATCGTTCAAAGTTATTGATGTGCTCAAAACGCTGATGCACACGTTCCATATCCACCCAATTGTGTACACGCTGTATCAACACTTCTTCGTAGTGAGAGCGGTTGAATACAGTTATCATACCTTTCTCGGGGGCATGAGGGTGTACTCGCCACAAAAAATCGTGACCGAACTCCTCTTCCGTAGGTTTTTTGAATCCTTTAACCTTTACTCCTAGTGGATTTATCTTGCTAAAAACATCACGAAGCAAACCATCTTTACCAGCAGCATCCATACCTTGTATGATTATCAATAGGCTATGCTTACCTTCTGCATACATCAGGTGCTGCAATTCCCCGAATCGATCTACTAATGCATCGCGCTGATGCTTATGTTGGTCTTTATCTAATTGCTTTGAAGGAGCAGTACTTATCTCGCTCAGCTTAATGGGTGTAGTCTTGTTCATACCCTAAAAATAAAAAAAGCCCGCTCCAAAAAAGGAGTCGGGCTTTCATAGTGTCGACGCTTAGCCTGTTATCTACCTAATTTTCTATCGTAGATGAACGAAACTGCTAAAAGAACAAGTGCAACAGCGGCACCAGCAAATTGCCCGTCAGAGGCAACCAAGTGAGCTAATAACGCTAGAATGAAATTGTAGAAGTACCCAGCATAGGCCAAATACTTTAATTCTTTATTAAGATTGCTCCAAATAGCTACCAACCCCAATACCTTAGCCACCCCCAGTGGGTAGACTATAAATAAAGGAAAGCCCAATGCAGCAAAGTCACCACTTGCCGACTCATAGTTAAAAAAGTAGTTGCCTGCTGCTCCCAGCATAAATAGGCTTAAAAGTCCCGTGGCTACATAAAAAATAATTTTGTCTCGTTGCATGATGTTCGTTTTTAGTTGTTAGATGTATGTATATACATGAAATGGCGCGACTTGGTTCCCTGTAACATAAAAAACCCTTATCCATTTTCTGGATAAGGGTTAAAAGGACTTTATAGTAAAGCCCTATAAACTACCTGGCAATAAGTACCTTTCCACTCAGCGCCGTCTGAAGGGTAGTTACTTTTAAAAGGTAGTATCCTGTAAGTAGATCATTGGTGTTCATCCTTATAGGCTCTGTAGCGTCACTACTTTGAACGTTTAACACCTCTTTACCTTGAAGATCGAATAAACGAAGCGTGATCACTTCCGCTTCTATATTCTCGATTTCTACTATCAATAGATTACTTGCTGGCTGAGGATATATATTCTTTATTACTCCTTGAACCTCATCAATACTTCCAGCAAGGAAACCACCACCAGTTGTCATTTCTTCAAACGAACCATCGCCAGAGTTAACACCTATCAAGCGCGGCTGAAATCCAGTAGTATCAACTACATTAACTAGTATGCTTAATTCACCTAAACCAAGTGCTGCTCCTAAGGAAGAATCAGTTATCATGATCTTAAAAGAATCTACCCCAACGTAGAAAGAATCAGGAGTGTAAGTAGTAAGATCAAATACTGTCATGGTATCCCCATTCACAATAAAGCTACTTGGCCCAGTAGTGGTTGTGGCATTACCATTAGTGGCATTTTCAGTAACTATAGTACCATAGCCAAGATCATTTAAGCCCTGTACAAATAGACTTATCGGCATATTCATAGCAGTGGTTATTTCTAAGGCAAAATTCTGAGAAGATGGTGGTGGTGCAACTGCACTAGAAATAGATACTACTCCATCTTCGCAATCACCTAAAACATTACAAGCAGTGTACACAAAACTATCGCCATTGTATCCTCCTGTAGTATCAGGGGTATAGGTAAAAATTTGAGTATTATTATCAAAAGTCAGCGATCCATTAGAAGTCTGTGTGAAATTTGAGATAGTTAAACTGGCACCCACATCATTATTCAACACATCTATTGTTGTAGTATTGAAGTCTGTCAATGTAATAAAGTCGCTCCTGATTTCTATAATACTGCCAACAGGCACTACATCAAATATCCAAACAGCAACCAAACCAGCAGTAGGGAAAGAGGTATGAACAGTATCAGTACCTACAAAGCCTGTATTTGAAGTATAGGTAAGCGTGTCGTTCACTAAAGTTGCTGTACCATTATAAGGAAGGCGACTAAGAGTTGCCCCTCCTGGTAAAACACCAACAGCCGCCAGTTCTAACAAGGGAATAGGAACAGAGACACCGGACTCTACCTGTAACGCACCCAGTGTAAAAAACTGCTGCTGAATACCTACTTGAATATTAACCGTAGCCGATGAACAATCACCCGCACTATCACATGCGGTATAACTGAACTGATCTTGTCCATTGTAACCCGCATTAGGTGTGTATGTTATTGTTTGATCAGGGTTTAAAACTGCAGAGCCACTAGTAGGACTAGTTACGCTACTTACCGATAGCATAGCTCCTTGGTCATTAGCTAACACATCTACCGTTACCAGTGTATTCTCAGCTGTAGAAGTATTGTCGTCATTTATTACTGCTGGCAAGTAAGCCACTACATCTATATAGTAGTTAATAGTATAGCAATCGGTAGCACCGAAACAGAAACCTACCGAGAAAGTATCGGGACCAATGTAGTTCTGGTTAGGGGTGTAATCCACTTCTTCTCCAGATGCATTAAAGGCTGCAGTTCCATTTTGGGGTTGATCAATATTAGGAGCTGGTAGACCCAGAGCCGTAAATGGCAATGTGGGTAACGAAGTAGTTGTATTTACAAGTACGGCAGCCGTAAAGGTACTATCAAAGCTCTGCGCCTTAGTAATTAAGCTTATGAAGGTGGAACAGGTCAGTATAATAATGACCGCCCAATTCGTTGTTTTTTTCAATAGATGTTTCATAATTAAGTATTTAACTGTTCCAGTGTTTAATTGTTCGTGATGGCTAAATAACTACCTGTTTAGCTAATGGTTGGTGAAAAACGCTTGTAAAA
>CAYGTK010000300.1:1784-3257 GCA_964352775.1 uncultured Chitinophagaceae bacterium | reverse complement strand
TGTTCTTGTTTAACTGCAAATTTACCATAGTTTCTCCAGAAAGTTTTTATTCAGATTGTTCGATGAATTGCCCGCATTGTGTAGATTGTGAAACACCTTTGATGTTTGAAAAGGTGAACTGGCAATTTCCAAGAATCGTTTTGGGAATAGCGAACGCAAATGAAGTTGTTGTGCCCCTAACATACAAATGCGCCAAAGGACATACTTGTAAGACAATCGACCCTGAATATTTACGACAGCTTCCAAGTTACGTTCAAAAGCAGTACCCATATGCTACGAATAGTTCCATAGTCTTCAATTCTTTAAGCTGTTGGTCACTTCTTACCCCTCAAACTCTGGAGCCAGTTTATCGCGTGACTAAGCTAAGCCGAGAGTTTGAATTCGCTGAAAGAGCAGAAGCTTATTTATTCTATGTGCAGAAGAATACAAGAAACTTACCAACACATTGCTTCCCATGTGTACCTGAGCGACCGTATGAAAGTGGAGCAGGAAGCAAAGTGTCTAGCTTTTTCTATCCCTGTAGTCCAATACTTAGAGAAATTCGTCAGGTAGCTGTGGCAACATACAGGAAGGAAATTCAACAATCAATGAAAGTTGTTAAACCAGGAAGATTCATCGCGATTGATACAAACTACAAGAACACGAAGAAAACAAATTCGACATCAGAGTCTTTGACTGCAATATTAGCGAAAGATGGCCCTGACAAGGGTAAATTCATGGGCTACAGCATTCATAGTGGAGGAGAATCCCATATCAAAAGTTTGGAAATGTACAAAGGAGTTGCAGCTCGCCCTGGGTATAAAGAGTCTATAGAAAGAGCATGTATTGATACTTGCTGTGAAGGACGTTGTTCCAGCAATCTTCATAATCATCCTGTGACCGAAGCCTTTGAATTGAGATGTGTAAATGGAGATATTTTTCATAAAATTGATGGAATTACAGAATTTACTTATAAATCATGCCAGTCTAGCCAGCATACTCGAGATTTGATTAACATTTTCTTTGATGATATTACTGATACCAAAGAAATGGATGAACAGTATTCCGGCTGGATTGACTACTTTGATTGTGTGAAACTTGATGGATCTTTAATTCGCGAACTCAATGCAACAGTTAAACCGCCTGATTTGTATGCACGTAAACTCATTGCCCTGGCTTCTACGTTTAAGAAAGATATGCCTGATAACGTAAAATCTTCAACTTCCCTAAACAAAAAGCGGTGGATGTTATTGGAAGCAATCAAGTTTGTTAACGGAAAATACTGCAAGTATGTTCCACGGAGGTATAGACCGAAATCAAAGATGATCGAAATGTACGAAGAATATCTTTCTCATTGGTTTGGATCATCGAGTGCAGAAATGAAGAAGCTTAAAGACAAATGCATCGTATGGAAACGAAATAGTGAAGACTTTGAACGTCCATTCATAGAAAACAGTTTCCTTGAACACGAAGATGGAGACGAAAGAAGAATCA
>CAYGTK010000300.1:0-1774 GCA_964352775.1 uncultured Chitinophagaceae bacterium | reverse complement strand
GAATCATGTTGCAGGGAAACGTTGGAGCAGGTTCTCGAGAAGTATTCATAGATGGCAAAGGAGTTGCGTGGAAACCTGTGGCTCCACACGAATTCGGTAAATCCCGCATGTTTTGTGTTGGTCCGGACAGTATCATTATGGGGAAGAGAGGCATTATTAATGCAGTTCTGAATATGGGTAGCCACATATATAAAGGCTGTTTTAACTACTACAGCCTGACGTTTGGTCTAGAGTTTTACCAGGAATCTCATCGTTGTGTTTCGAAAGGCCATTTCGCAGGTATTGTGCCAGTAGAAACGGCTCTTGGTCAAAATGAAATTGAGTCTCATTTTCGTGTTACCAATCTCTCTACTAAAGTCACTACAACTTTGGGTGATCCGGAATTGGAAGGGCGTCTTGAGCTTTCTATGCTTCATCAAAACTATGCAGTGGATGTTCGGCATGGTATCAATGTTCCTCCAAACCCGATATACTGGTGTTGGAGTAGATTGAATCACATTTGTTTCAGTGTACTAGGAGTTAAAGTTTACAACTTCAAAGATCCAATGCAAGTATCTTTGGTCGACGAACCTTTTTTGGGATATGGAAGTTACAGGTATGAAGAGGCTATCCTGAACCAGTCGTCACCTGAAGAAGCACTTGAACATGCAATGGACGGCTTTCGCAATATCAAAACCAGGAACAGATGGGTTTACTTTCCAGTTATAAATTGGTATAACGCTATGTCATTAACTACTGCTCCGACAACTAGAAAACCAACAGTATCATCAACCAATACTCCGGCCATTACCCCTCCAACTGCTGTTCCGACAATAAGAACACAAACAATATCATCTTGCGGTAAACGAAAGCGTGTTGCTGCAATTCGTTCAACCTCAAAAGATGTGAGCAATCTTGGAAACAGAAACGCAACTATCAAAAAGTTCTTAAGAGTTAGCAAACCCAAAACTAATGACACCATTCGGCTCATTAGAAAAGCCTATGTTAAAGAGCTGGAAAAGTCGTGTAGGGATAGTTTTGATGTGACATCTGTTGCCCAAACAGTAGCTGGAGTAGTCAACACAGCTGTCATTCAAGCTGCCAATGATCCTAGTGCAAAACTAAGTCTACCTACATTGGTTTCTTCAGCAGGTGTTGCAAGGACTATGTTCAATGACGCCAACAACTTGGCTCAGGGTAAAACCAAGGGAATGAAGAAGAAGAGAAACAATTACAAGAATAAACCAATACAGGAGTTGTATCCCCTTACTAGGAGTGAGCTCGTCAATGGCATGAAGCAGAACCGAGCCATACGTATTGTTCGGGACTTGAAGAATAATTACAAGCGAGCAGTCTGTGACTCAAACAAAGGTTTAACAGCCCCAATTCCCAAGAGTAAGTTCAAATCATCTTGAGCCTATTCACTGAGTTCCATATTAATAGACATAAGTGTAAAAGCTACCCATGCAAATTATGGTATCCGAGAGTTATTTCGATGCATGAAACTGATCAAACTGGAGGCGCGCTTGTGCGAAGATAACGTTGTCCGATACACTCCGCATTTCTCGGAAAAGAGGTACCGATTCAAGGACGGAGAAACCAATACAATTCATACGAGGGAAACCAAGAAAGTTGTTTGTGAAGAATACTAGTAGAATAATTAAGCCCTACCCTTGCCTTGATCTTCCATTTATTCTAGGTGCACCTAGGTTTTCGCTATTTACTCACCTAGCCCGAGCCAGTTCCATATTAATAGACATAAGTGTAAAAGCTACCCATGCAAATTATGGTATCC
>CAYGTK010000299.1:0-3271 GCA_964352775.1 uncultured Chitinophagaceae bacterium | reverse complement strand
GTATTTACAAGACGCGGAAACATTGCCGACATCGGCATCGAATTCGATAGCGTATCGGATGATACCGAAGAAGATTTAAAGTTTAGCAGCGATAAGTCTTTAGATATTAGTCTGAAAATAGCTGGCCAAGTTGTATCGGGGAGTAGCCTTGGTGAAGCTGAGGCTGGAGTGATAATTTCATTTAGTAAGGAAGCTTCAACAATATTTCAAGCTGAAAAGACTACCTCGAAAAGCTTTAGGAATGTTGATAAAGTTGAAAAGAAAGTGAGAGAACTTCGCAAGAAAAAGGAATGGAATATCAATTGGCACATCATCACTCAGGTAGTTACAGCTAGATCATGTTTGGTTTTAGTGAGTAACAATAGATCTTCTAAAGTAGAATTCTCTGCAAAGGCAGAGGCGGACTTAAACAACTTTCAGCTGGTCGATCTAGCTACTAAGTTTTCCTTAAAACGAGAAACAGCGATGGAAGCTACCTTCGTTTCTAATGATTCTGCAACGCCTCTTTACGAGGCTGTAAGATTACGTAGACGGATGATCGGCCCACCAGTTTTAAAAGCGCGTGGTATTTTACCTGAAGAGTTTACTGATGCCGATACTAAGGAAGATGTAGAAGAATTCTACTTATTTTAAAACCAACAACCAATCTGGAGAGGTGAGACACCTCTCCAGTATTAATTTACCTAAAATATATATTATGCCAAACTATGCAGTTAATACACACACTTTTGATTTCGAAGCGTATACTTCAGACAGTAAAAACCTTTATAAATTCATTGTAACACCGAATGGAGATGATGCAGTTCCTTACCTGATAGCAGATACAGAGGTGAAGCTTAAAAGATATACTGAAGGACAGCCAGCTGTTGAATATCTCCAAGTTACCGAAAAGTCTGAAAATGACAATTTATCTTTTGTAGATGATGAAAAAGTAACCGATAAAGATCATTTGCGAATTTCAAGGTACGATACCAGTGTAATTAAGGAGACATCACTTAGTGCTACTAGCGATGCATTAGCTTTGGTAGTTGGCACTGATGATCTTCGCTATGGCGAATTTAAAGGTGCGGCAGCTAAATTCTTTGATCTTGCTACTTCAAGCTCTGAAGATGTATGGATCGGTAGTGATGACAATAAGATAAAATTCTATAAGAAGATATAGTATGCTTGAAGCAATAGACGATGCTAATGGCAAACTCAAGGAAGTTTTGCTTTTAGTACCTAGTTCTACTTACGCTGAACTTGAGCAGTTGTATTGTAACCTATACCGAAAACTGAAGAAAAATGGAGTTTACAAAGTCTATTTCCTTCATGACCGCGGAAAAGGTTATAAATTAGACTGCCTTGGCGACGAGCTAGTAAAGGGAGGAGATAAAATATTTGCCCCTGACTTACTTACCAAAGATGGACGCGTTATAGGTGCTACCAATACAGCTGAGATACTAGAGAAATTTCGAAAACGAGTTGGAAAAAATATTGGCTTTAGAAATTGGGTGCGAGATGAGTTTATAGTGGTTCAACGGGAAAGAGAAACTCTTCTTGTAGATCCAGATCTTGTGAAAACCACTATCTACCCTTACCGGTCATTTAACGATAGATTTGCTGCAGAGAATGTAGTAGGAGCAATGAATAGATTATTAGATCAGTCTCCATTTTGTGACCGTCAATTTTTAGTACGCACCACTGATATAGCTATTGCTGGTGGAAATGTAATTCGTACAACAGACGAACATGGATGTTCCACAGCAATATTCGGTAATGCAATTGAAACTGACAATCGAAGTGATCGTTGGAAAGGAAGAGCAGCTGATATATTAACCAATATTTTGGAATGCGACCGAAGAATACGTCCATTATTGCAAGTAGGTGGTAGGCAGAAAGTAGTTGATCAGCCAATTGGTCATCTCGACCTTTTTATTACCGCATGTGGAAATGATAAAGATGATTATCCCATACTTTTATTTGGAAACCCAAAATGCACAGAGAAGATATTAGGTAGAAGCCTTGACCTAGCGAAGGAAAAACAAGATCAGTTTGATGGATATAGATCCTTCCTTGAAGCTAAAGGTTTTAAGCTAGTAGACATACCTTTACTTTACGATCCTGAATATAAATTCGTGAGTTATAATAATACCTTGATGGAATCGTATTTAGATGATACTGGGTGTGTTAGATATAGGGCTTACATGCCAAGCTACATGACTACAACACCATTTGTACAAGGTAGGGGATACAACTTAAACGAAATAGCTGTACTAGAAGAGCATCTAACTGTAACCCTAAGTAATATAAATACAGATATAGAATGGATAGAAGCAGACTACAATACTCCTATGAAAGAGAGAGGGTCTATTAGATGCATGACCCAAGTACTCCATCGGACTTCCTTAAAAGATGTTGAATTAGGATACGAGTGTCACTATTAATGTGAAATTTTTAGAAAGCTAGGCTAAAGCCTTAAAGTCTCCACCCAAAAAGTATTGATGACCTTCTTCTACGGTTTTCACCACTTTAAAGGGTATTCCACTTCTAGAGTTACTAACCATTAATTCGGCAAGCATTATGCTTACGGCAGACTTAACTAGGATGACTCCGCTGGTAAAAAACGTTTTGAAATTATTGGTGAAGTACTTTTCGCAATCCACATCCAATTTCATAACATCCCTAAGGTCTATCATCAATTGCATGGGGTCATCTCTTAGTATCTCCGCTAATTCAGCATCACTCTCAATAGTTTCATTGAGATCGGCTTTCGGTGTTTCGCGGATCGCCCAGCGAAACACTCCCTTCGTATCCACATAAACAGACGAGTAGTCTATCTCTGGACTGGCAGTAGTAGTGTACATGTGTGTCATGTATTGGTTTCACCGAATAAATACGAGCCTGACTTTAAAATGTTACAAAAGAAAGTGCCCTGCGCGAAGGCAGAGCACATAAGTGGTTGTGTTTAAAGAGGAGTGGGGAATACTCAACAACCAGGGGAGGAGGTAGTGTAAAAGGATATGATCTTCCATTGTCCATCTACTTTCTTTATTGATAATTCACGCTGCATGGCCGCAGATACAAAGTCTTCGTGTATATAGCCCAATTCGCCATTCCATAATTTTACTTCATACCACAACTTACCATCTATATTATTGTAAGCCGTTGGGCTACTGTTACCATAAGGGTCGTTATAGTTCATTACTTGAAAGCCAACGCTACCTAACGACTTGCCACCTTTGCCAGGAGTGCTGCGCACATTTACATTGCCTGCTGTAACATACAGTTG
>CAYGTK010000298.1:0-3302 GCA_964352775.1 uncultured Chitinophagaceae bacterium | reverse complement strand
GGCTAGTTCGTCGGCAGCGGCCATGGCTACTTTCATCATCTTGTTAAAGCTGATGATGGTAATGTCAGTTCCTGGTCGTGTTATGTTGGCCTTGCCAATTGGTATTAAGTATTCTTCTTCTGGCACTTCACCCAGATCGCCATACATCACTTCCGATTCCATGAACAACACGGGGTCGTCATCGCGAATAGCACTTTTTAAAAGGCCCTTAGCATCGTAGGGGTTAGAGATAGAGATAACTTTAAGGCCTGGTACATTGGCCATCCAGCTTTCAAATGATTGGGAGTGCTGTGCACCCAACTGACCTGCCGAACCCGATGGCCCACGGAATACGATAGAGTTACCGAATTGCCCCCCACTCATAGCTAGCATTTTAGCCGATCCGTTCACTATTTGATCGAAAGCCAATACGGCAAAGTTCCATGTCATGAACTCTATTATAGGGCGCAAGCCATTCATAGCTGCACCTACACCTATACCGGTAAAGCCTAATTCGGCAATTGGGGTATCTATTACTCGTTTATCTCCAAACTCATCCAGCATGCCTTGGCTGGCTTTGTAAGCACCATTGTATTCGCCTACTTCTTCGCCCATCAAAAAAACATTCTGGTCGCGGCGCATTTCTTCTTCCATGGCCTCGCGTACGGCATCTCTTAAACGTATCTCACGCATATCTTCAAAAGGGTTTTCACAAATATACCAAACACCACCATTTCAACAAGGTTCAAGATGTGGTGGCGCATAAAAAACCCCGCTCTAGGGTAAGAGCAGGGCCATAACAATTTATAGTGCAAGTATTATGCTGCAGTTTCGTCTTCTACTTTAGCATCAGGTGCATTTTTTGCAACAGAGGCAACACCGTTGTCGCGAGACTTAACGCTCTCGTACATTTCGCTTGTACCGATAATTTGACCGTTAGTAGCTTTTAGGTTGAAGTACGGCTTACCGTTCTTCGCTTCTTTACGATCAAAGCGGGCATCTACTTGGCTGTTCTTACGAACGCTTTCAATACCGTTCATGCAAGATGCTTTGGCTTTGTAACCTTCGCTATCAAGAATTACCTGGCCGTTACCTGCTTTCAATACGAATTGGAACTCACCATTTTTACGTTTGCTAACTACGAATTTTCCCATTATAGTGTTTTTTGGTTATTAGCTAATGAGTGCAAAATAAGCAATTTTGGAAAAATGCGCATAAGGCAGTTATCAAATGGAGTTAACACTGTGTAATTATTACCCATTGCATGCGTTAACCACCTAGATCTATTATCTTTCCCCTATGGATGAAGGTGTAATACAAATGATAGTATATGGGGCAATTGCTCTAGTGTATTATGGTGTGCGCATGTTCCGTAAAAAGAACGAGGAGGCATCAACTGATATGCCAGAGCAACCACAAGCCCAGCCCAGCCCCACTAAAAAAGCCAAGCCAGTAGAAGATATGCTGGATGAGTGGATACGCCAGTTTGGAGGAGAGCAGAACCAAGACGAAGCTACCCCGGCAACAAGGAAACCAGCACCCAAGCCTCAACTAGCAAAGCCTAAGCTGCAAAAGGAACCGCTGAAGAAACAAACCTACGAGAACAAGATGCATGAAGAACGCGTGCAACGCCGTAAGCAGTCTGCCCGCCAAGATGCAATAGACTTGGAAGCCAATAAAGAAGTAGACCCACTAGAAGGTATTCTAGATGATAACTTTGATGCACGGAAAGCCTTTATCTATCAGACAATATTTGAGAAGAAGCAGTTTTAGGCTTTTATTTGAATAGCATAGCTTCTGATATTACATGCCTTACCCACCAAAATATTTCAAAGAAACTAATTGGCAACAGCAGGCTAAGGTTATCCGCAACTTTCCGCTTTGCACCATGCTATTGCATAGTGATGGTGAGCCACAATTGGCACATGTGCCTATGGTATTAAGCTCAGACGAGAAGCACCTATTAGGTCACTTGGCGGCGGTTAATAAGCTTATCCCCTACTTGAACAACAGCAGGGCAACGGCCCTTTTCCACGGGCCAGATAGCTACATATCGCCCAGTTTATATAGCGGCGAGCGGAACGTGCCTACCTGGAATATGATAAAGGTAGAAGTGCAGGGTAGCATCACCCTAGTAAAGGATAAGGAAGAAGCCATTAAGCTACTGCAACAACAGAATAGCCACTTTGAGCAACGGAACAACACCCAATGGCAATTACCAAATGACCACCCTTACACGCTAGAACTGATAGACCATATACAAGCCTTTAAACTAAGTATAGACGCAGTAGATGGCCTGTTCAAGCTATCGCAGAACAAGAAAGGCGATAGAGAGAATGTGATGAAGCATATGCGTAAGGAGAATGGTAATGCTGGTGGGATGTTGGACTAACCTCTACTACTCACCTCCATCATCACCCCATCCTTCGGTTTAAGCGTAAGTAGCGGCATCATCTCAGCCTTAAAACCTGGGGTGAGCTTGAAATTGAATCGTCGGACGAACATGGAGAGTATCATCTGCATTTCCATCATGGCGAAGTGGTTACCTACACACATACGTGCCCCTGCACCAAAAGGCATATAGGTTAGTTTTGGTCGCTTTTTTACTGCTTCAGGTGTAAATCGATCTGGGTTGAATTCATTAGGGTTTTCCCAGTACTTGGGGTTACGATGTACACCGTAAATACTAAGGTATATTCTATCGCCCTTAGCGATCTTTGCCCCTTCTATTTCATCTGTACCCATCGCCATTCTTGAAATAGCATAAGCTGGCGGATACAATCGCATGCCTTCTTCTAATACCTGCTTGGAATAAGTGAGTTGCATTAGCTCTTGAAAGTTAGGTACTCGACCGTTCAGCACCCGCTCTTCTTCTTCTCGCAATTTGGCTACTAGTTCGGGTTGTTTAGCTAGTTCATATAAGGTCCATACTAGGGCGTTGGCACTGGTTTCGTGGCCTGCTATGTATAGGGTGGCCAATTCTGCCCGTAACTGCTCATCGCTCATCCCCTCTCCTGTTTCGCTATCAGTGGCATCCAGTAGCATGGTTAGCAAGTCGGCTGGTTTATCCTTCATTTTACGGCGTTCCTCTATCCAGCCCATAAACATACTGTCTAGGTCGCCCTTAATTTTGGTGAATTTATTATTGGTACCATTCAGTTTCAGCCAAGGTCTTAAATAAGGCTGAGTAAGGTCGCTTAATACTCTTTCTTGTAAAAACTCCATAGTATCATACAAGTGTCCTTGGTTGTCATCATCAGAAACACTGAATAAGCTTCTCATAACTATGTTGGCTGTTATCTGCATGGTTTCCAAACCAATAT
>CAYGTK010000297.1:0-3306 GCA_964352775.1 uncultured Chitinophagaceae bacterium | reverse complement strand
TAAAATCATCACTAAAAGAGCCTAATTCATGAACAAGAATACAACATATAGATTTTACTAAACCGTTTAAACAAAAGAATAGCACGTGCAAATTGATGGTAGAAAAAAAATACGTAGTAAGAAGAAGTTTAAAAATGCGGCCTAGGCGGTTCATATTTAGTACCGCTTACATGGGGATGCTCTAAGGGAAGCACCCAATCGTTACTTCCGAATTCCGTCCAAGTAACTTTGGCAAGATCTACGTCGGGGTCTATCATTAGTTGATAAGGACGAAAATTGAGGCT
This sequence comes from uncultured Chitinophagaceae bacterium, assembly GCA_964352775.1. Taxonomy (GTDB): domain Bacteria; phylum Bacteroidota; class Bacteroidia; order Chitinophagales; family CAIOSU01; genus CAYGTK01. Next base: position 3,022 of record CAYGTK010000297.1, on the reverse strand, counting down.
CACCAATGATTCAGCACGTATTTCATAGCCATTATATCCAGCCTTTTCCAGAATACTCTTTAGATGCTTTGCATATTGCTGTATCATGTATGGGCGATTGGCCATTTTTCGATGCTGCCACGAAGCGAGGATCCTATTATTCTTCAACTCCATCCGCTCACCCGTATCTGGGTTCACACCAAAGAACCTCACCAATGCCTCCTTATTCCTCAACTTCATATGCCAAGCATAGCGATGACCGCTCTCTGTCCAACTGGTATTGCCTGGAATAAAGTAGTGGCGAATAGGCATGCCTACTTGAAACACTATCCAAAAACCTACCAAAGCCAGTATAGCTGGTTTCCATTTGGTAGAAACCACAACTCCTTCGCTAGTTGACTTCGGCTCATCTGAAAAAAGGTCAAGTACTGTCCAGCATAAAATACCTATACCTAAGGCAGCTACAATTAAGGGGACCAGCTCTGTTCTGCTTCGCAATACATACGAACCAATAGCAGCTATGCTCATAGATAAGATAAGTAGCATTTTTTTATGTGGTTTACCCGTTGTAAGCATTCTCCAAAAGCGTTTGGGCCAATCGGGCTCAAAGAATATGGTAGAGGAAAGAATAGCGAACCAAGGGAATATACCGATGGTGAACATCCTATCATTCAAAAAATGGAAGCTTACCAAAGCCGCGAACATAAAGGGCCTTGTTTTCCTATAAATGAGGAAAAGAGGTGCCAGCAGATCTATTAATAAACCACTATAACTCATTAAATAGATAGTGGGCTCTAGCTTAAACAACTCTCCAAGTATAGGTATATCATAACTATTCATTAACCAGTGGCGAAGCGGTTCACCGCGCAGCCAGTCGCCATTTACCTTAGCTAAGGCGCCGAATATATACACTACCCCCATCTGGAATTGCAGCAACCATAAACCCCAGCGGGGTATCCATTCACTTTTTAGTTTGGGCCAAATACGACTATCTACCGAAAAGTAGCGATGTGCAGGAATAAAGATCATTAAAAAGCTGATGAGCATAACTAGGTAGAAGTGATTGAGGTAGCGAGCCTGCTCTAGCAAATAGATATAGCTAAACCCAAAAAAAACCAATACAGCAGCAAAGCGATAGAGGAAACCCACCATTAGCATAAATGCCAATACACCCATCACATAAAAATGAATATACATCCCCTCGCCCGGCCAAGGAGTTACCCAGTGGAAAGGCCAGTAAGTGAAATTGAAATTCACATTTATCCAATACCGCTCTATCCAGTCGTAGTTCAAGTAGCGGTAAACTTCCCATAAAAGGATAAGCCCAAAGGCCACACGCAGCAGCACCAAGCTATATATAGGTACTTCTTTAAAAAGACCTTCTTTCCATTCTGTTACTCGCCCCAGCATAATTCCTAAACTACTAAATTTGAACCAGCGGCACTAGTATGCATCACTATTTCGAAACAACAAACTATAAACATGGCCTTCACCTCTCCCACTCCAAAACTGACAATAGAAAAGCGCGGACACCTTATGCTTATAGGTATTAATCGACCAGAAAAGAAAAACGCTTTTGATGTAGAGATACTTCGTGGACTTTCAAGCGCATACACGGAGCTATCAGACAACCCCGACTACCGTTGCGGTATAGTGCATGCCCATGGCGATAGCTTTACTGCTGGACTCGATCTTGGTAATGTGTTCCCCCGTTTTGTGGAAGACGGCACCAAAGTATTTGTGGTAGAAAATGGTGTAGACCCCTATCGCAACTTTGGCCGCAGCTGCATTAAGCCCGTGATAATGGCCGTAAAAGGTTATTGCTTTACCGCAGGTATAGAGTTGGCCCTGGCAGCCGATATGATGGTGGCTGCGGAAAATACCGTATTTGGGCAGATAGAAGTGAAACGAGGCATCTTCCCATTTGGTGGAGCTACCTACCGCCTGCCCGCTGTAATGGGCTGGTACAATGCCATGCGCTACATGACCACAGGAGAAACATTTACCGCCGAGCAAGCCAAACAATTCGGTATGGTGCAAGAAATAGTGCCGGGAGACCCGTTAACTAAAGCCATTGAACTAGGTGAGCTGATATGCGAGAACGCCCCGCTAGGCGTACAAGGCGTATTGCGCAATGCCCGCAAAGTTTATGATCAACCTAAAGAGGTAAGCCACGCCCTACTCACCGAAATACAAGAGATAAGTAAAAGCGACGATGCTAAAGAAGGGGTGCTCTCGCTGATAGAGAAGCGCAAGGCTAATTTTAAGGGAGAATGATGATAAGTATAAGCTTGATATCTACCGCAATAAATCAATATTACACATGAAATACTTTGGCTATTTCATCATGTTTATAGGCGTTTTAAGCTTTGCCTTTTTTAGGAAATACAATGGACAGAACGAAGTCTTATCCTGGGGCTCGTTAATTGTGGGGCTTATATTGTTTGTTATCGGCGTCTTGCTGGCTGCAGATATTTTTAAAGCTAGAAGAGAACATAACCAGGCGCTAGCTGAGTTGCATAACTTCAAGCAAAATGGGGAACGTATAGAAGTAGATCTAGCGAATTGTGAAGTTAAAACGAACAGCTACACCGAAACTACAGAGCGTTTTTCAGATGATGACACTTTAAATACGGCGGCTACGGCTTATCAAGCGATAACCTTTGCCCCCTTAATAAGTAGTACATCTGAGGAGAACATACACCAGACCGTACTACTATACCGAAAGGAACATAACGGCCATACTATAACTTTTAAAAGCGAGGTTATACCATTTGACGAAGACAATATGCGTATGAAACTGGCCCTTCAAAAAAGCACAACCATCTACTTACATCCCGATAAGCCTGGGCAATATTATTTTGATACTGAGTTTCTGTACACCTAACCCCTCCGAACATTAAATAGCCCGCATCTCATTATTCCTTCCATTGTGTGTCAACTCGGCCAAGCCTAGCGCTTCCATCAATGGCGGTATGTAGTTCCCAAAGCGGCCTCTATAGCCCTTACGGGTGCCATACCAGCCTCCTACAGGGTTATCTTC
>CAYGTK010000296.1:0-3312 GCA_964352775.1 uncultured Chitinophagaceae bacterium | reverse complement strand
CAGTTACCTTGGCACCTGCCTCAAAGTCTAACAAGTTTAATCCTAAGGCTAATTCTAAATGGTCCTTTGGTTCAAAATCGAAGGTAGTAGGGGATAGATGACTTGAGATAAGCACATTATCCGAATCTGCCCTCCCTTCAGGTACATCCTCCGCGCACATATTGGGTATTTTGTACATTTCTTTAATGAAGTCCTCATTAAGTGTCTGAAGTACCTTCTTTTCTGCACCCAAACTATTTTTTAAGGTATGTACTTCCTTCTTAAGAAGTTCTTTTTCTTCTAAAGATTTCAAAGTCTGAAATAACTTAGATTTAGCATTAAGTTCGGAGCTAAACGACTCTATTTTAGCCTTGACTTCTTTGATTCTATTATTCAAATCAACAAGTAAGTCCACATCAGCACTCATATTGCGAGAAGCAATATTTTGTTTTATCAAATCAACGTTATCAACTATAAAATTTATATCCAGCATTATTATATTTGTTTTACTAAGCCATAAATATACTGTTATTTACCTAATTGACGTGCGCCAATAGCCGGATAAAATCGCCTCATTTAAGCCTCCCGAACCTATTTCCGAAATGATTCTATTGCCAATTCCAGATAGGTTATTTTGATGCATCCTGTACTTGAACAATGGTGCCGCTATGTGCAGCCCTACAGCACCAATTTCTACAAGCTTCCTCCATTTATGGTGTTTGGTTGAGACTTTTATCCTTTCATCTAAAGGAAGAACTTCCATTAATAAATTCGTTCGAGTTATCGCGCATTCGGGTATGTAGCTAGCTTCCTGAACAAGGTCTTTATCAAATGCTCTTGACTTCCCCTTACCAAGATTATTGCCTAAATCGTCAATCAAGTAGCAGTCGGAATAAACAAAATCAATATTTGGATTTCGAATTATTACCATCATCATCTCTTCTAAAAAGTTTGAACACAAAACGTCGTCAGAATCTAATATGACTGCGAATTCTGTAGAAAGAAGTGGGATTGTCTTGTTTAATGCGTTGATTTTTCCTTTATTCTCATCCATATATATCGTATCGAATTGATACGTGCTCTTCAAATACTCTAGTTTCTCTTTTGACCCGTCGGTGCTTCCGTCATCCACAATAATGATGGAGATATCAAAGTGCGTTCCTTTAAGTTTGAAAACACTTCTTATACATTCTTCTATGTAACTCGAATAGTTGTAATTAGTTATTAGGAAGGAAACTGCTCCTTTTTTTAATACAGGCCTCATTGGTTTCGTTTAATTGTAAATATAAGTAATTCCATTTTCTTTAGATTACCTATATAAGAACATAAGATGATAAATACCAAGTTCTTCCTGGAGACATTGTTCAAGTTATTCTGGAGATGAAAAAGGGGTTATAGGATAGAACGATGCCCATTGACTCTACTCAGCGCAAATAAAAAAAAGGCTTCAGTTTCCTGAAACCCTTTCTATCAGTCGCTCCCCCTGGTGGACTTGAACCATCGATCCTCTGATTAACAGGCAGCGTGAGGGAGTACTCATAGTGAGTTTTCGTGCCAATCTCGTGCCACACCTAAAAACAAAAAGGCCTCCAATTGCTTGGAAGCCTTTTCTACTCTATGTGATCGCTACAGGACTCGAACCTGTGACCGTCTGCTTAGAAGGCATAAGCCGACAATACCTTAGGTTTCAGGCCTAAACTGTTCCAGCATTGTACCTTTAACAAAAACCATAATTGTTGTACCTATGTTGTACCCACTCCCTGAAAAATAAAAAGGCCGCAGCTGAAAGCCACGGCCTATCTAGTAGCGAGAAGGGGAGTTGAACCCCTGACCTCCGGGTTATGAATCCGACGCTCTAACCGACTGAGCTACCTCGCCAAATTTGGAGTGCAAATATAAACGATCTGCTAACAAGATAATACGCCTTAACAAGAAAATATTGACACCCTAAAAGATGCAGGATGCCTTGAGGTGAAATTAGAAACCGTAGCTTAATACTAGATGTACGCCAACACTTTGAAACACCGTTTCTACCCTAGGGCTAGTTAAGGGTTGTGTAGTTATTGGCGCGCCACCTACCACTACTTCCGTTTCTGGTCCATCAAGGCGGAATGGAGTGCTATGCCGATAGGTAAGTTCACCACCTATAGCAATACTTCTACTGATAAGATACCGAACACCTCCACTTACACTTATTAATGCAGCAAGGTCTCTACTTCCAGTAACATCAACTTCTACATCTACTACTTGCGGTGGCGACCCACCTGCCAAAGCTTCAAAAGAAAAGTCTAATGGTGCCATCCACATCTGCGAGATGCCCCCTTGTACACGCCCATACACCTCAAATTCATCAGATAAAGTGTAACGTGCTATCATACCGAATGAGCCATGCACTAAATGGTATCCACCATCATTCAAGTCTATCGAAGTCCCTATTTCATCTTCACTTCTAGCAAACCGTAAGTATCCCACTGTAGTGCTAAACCCAAAATTAGCACTGAAAAATTTATCAAAATTAAGAGCTAGGTCTAAGCCAATAGTAGGCTGGCGAGGTATGGTGAATTCAGGAGAAGTAAACGTTACCACGTAATCAATTCCATCGGAAAAACGTCCCAATGGAACGCCTGCTCCTAAGTGAACAGAAGCAAAAAAGTCCTTCCCCCCTAAGCCAGTATTAATAATACTTGCTGCTGGTCTATCAAAACCTGTCTCTCTTTCTTGGTCATATGAAGGAGGTGGTGGCAAAGGCGGTCTATCATCAGTTTGGGCATCAGCCGTTAATGCACCAAAAATCAATAGTGTTAATATGGTTAATAGTTTATACACCTATTGGGGAACGGGTATAAAGTCTATTTCAATAATATCACCATCGGGCTCTGTGTACTCTACAAAAAGCTCATCATTAGCCAAACGTAGTATTCGCCAAATTACAACTTGAGCACCTAAGGGGCTAGTTGCATCAAATATCATTGCCAGTTGCTCTTCATCGTCTACTTCCACAAAATCCCAAGCGCCAGGGTAATCTACATTACCTAGTTGGCCATTATTATTCTCTACTTCTGTATAAATGAATTCTCCGTCGCGTTCAAAGTTTACAGTAAAGGAGTCAACATAGCTACTTGCTTGCAATGTATCGTTCTTAAACACCTCTGATATCATCCAAGTATTAGATAGTCTTCCTCGCTTTGTTCTAAGAGAGAAACCCGGACCATCCTCAAAGTCACCGCACCCACTAAAGGTTATTAGCGCTACTGCGGCTAGTAATATGGTTATTTTGCTCCAGTTGTTCAGCATGTGGCAAATTTAACGATCTTCCCCCAAACCATATTATAT
>CAYGTK010000295.1:0-3334 GCA_964352775.1 uncultured Chitinophagaceae bacterium | reverse complement strand
TTAATTTTTAAAAGCTAAATATTATGTTTGCTGATATTCTAGTCCCCTACGATGGTGGATATGTTGTTGAACCTACTGCCAACTTATTGTTTGAGGCTCAAGAGCCACCTTCAACAATAAATGAGCGTATTGCAAATAGTGGGTATAAAACGCTGATTGATAATGGCAGTCTTCTTGTTTCCAAGGCGATTCAAGATTCTGACCTTCCGAAAATTTGGGAGCCCACTCCCAGTTTGATGACTGGTGGATTTGTCCCAGCCTCAGAACTTGCCGAAAAAGAAGGAGATTTCGAGACACTTATCTCTGAGGGAAAGATATTTCAGGTAACGATGCCTGAGTAGCTTTTTTGATTTGTGCGCTCCTATTTGGCGATTTAGGTAGCATCAGTATTAGTGCTTCAATAGATTTTAACTTGACAAGCTATTATGCCTGAATATTAAATTTTGCCATAATGGGGGCTGTCGATTTTCAGAGATAGCCCCCTTATTTTATATGTCCTACCCATCATTACTTATACATCATTATAGGTACGTTGTACAACTCGGTCCACTAGACTCATTTATAGCTCCGATTGCAAATAATGTTTTCAGTATGGCTCAAAGTGAGTACTTATAGTTTAATTGAATAATGTCTATCTAAGACTAACTTTTTCTCTGGAATTTATTGATTCTTTAGCTGGTGTTAATCCAGTTGCTTAGTAAGTCTATGTGGGTAATGTTTCGTACATCTTACACGATGTAGCGTCCATTTAGTAACTTCAAAATATTCAATTATGAGCAATGCAACTCGAAATGGTAGTAACACTTCTATCAAGGCTATCAATGGCACTAAAACAAATATCAAATCCCTAAAAATCCGATAAAGGAGATGGATAAAAAGCCTAAAAAGCTAAATTCTACCAAAGAATCGGTTCAGAAAAACCAAGTGCTTACCATCGAACAACAAGCGATGGCTAAACTAGAAAAGCAAACCAAATTGGGTGCTTTAATAGATGATGTACAAGACTTGAAAGAGGCAAAAGGTGATTTGAAGGCGGCGGAAGAAGCTTTGAGTGAGAAGGAAAACGCATTGAATGAAGCACAAAAAGCTTTGAGTGAGGCAAAAGATGATTTGAAGGCGGCTCAAAAAGGTTTAAGGAAAGCAGAAGATAGGGAGCTAGAAGCTATACGCCAGGAAATTAGAGCTTCAATAGTTAAAAAGCATAGTGATACTTCTATAATAATAGACTAGCAAGAAAATGTAAAGATTGAATTAGAGATTACTGAAGAAATAGCCGCTATCAAGGCAGATGAGAAGATTGAGTTGCACAAATTGGAGGTGCAAAGCAAAAAACTCAGTGGAATTGAGGAATGCGATTTTGCTTTTAATCCTAAACCCATTACCAACCCCAGAAAGCTATATGCACGCTATCGCTTCCCCTTCACCTTCACCGTGCACAATGTAAACACCTTGCGCTATGATTTATCTATAGGGTCTAGCACATTTACCGAGGTGTCGGAAGCTCCTGTACTTATTCAGGATTTGTTTCAGCAACAAGTAAAAACCACTATTGAAATTATTAAGCAAGATTCAAGTAAAAACAAAAAAGCTAAAGCTCCGCAAACAACTAGAACGGATACACTAATTTCTGCACTACGCACTTTGGCTTTGGAGTTGGAGAGCTACAAGAATTTTGTTTCCAGCAAAGCTTGTGTTGATGGGGAGTACCTTCAACAGAAGTGGCAGTACATTGAAAAGAACATCAGTACTATATTAAAAGATGGATTGGGTGGTTCTGTTAAGGTATTCACATCGTTAGAAGTAATTATAGAACATGCCAAAACCCTACTTGATGCTAAGAATGAACAACACAAGCAAATTGTTAAAGAGTTAGACCAACTGAAAGCTACCTACAAACTAATGCAAAATACCAGCTATAGCCTTACCTACCATGTGCCACAGGTAAAGTCTGCTGATTACTACGTTTTTGATATTAACGTACAACCCAAAACCGGAATTGTTGGCGGAATGACGGTGCCCAACAAAGAAATTTGGAAACCTGTTAGGGGTGGTTTCCGCATTGGGGGTAGCTTTGGCGCATACTACTCGCGCCTAAGAAACGATTGTGATTACTTTACTGTTGCTGATAGCATTACTACTTTAATGCCAGATGGTACTGAAAACGTGATAACCGGCAGCCAAGTGCAGCGCAGCGATCATGTACGCGGCAATGTAGGGGCCATGGCCTTGGCTCACTTTTCATCTAGATTTAAAATTCCGTTTAACCTTGGTCTCTCAGCAGGCCTGGGTGTTCCATTTAATAGAGAACCACTACCACAGGGCTTGATAGGTATAAACCTTACTTTTGGCAGTGCAATTTTACCAGATAGGGATAAGGAGGATAATGATGACAAGAATAGGGATCGTGAAGGTTCTCTTAGCAAAATGAGTATTGTAGCTGGTTTTGCTTTTGGAGCTGTAGATAAATTGAAATCGCAATACGAAACGGGGAAGTTCTACACCGATGCCAGCAATATTACCGAAAAAACATTAGCCGGTGGTTGGTTTGTTGGGGTAACCTATACCTTGGGCGGAAGGAAGAAGAAGGAGGCTAAACCTGCTCCCGCAACTCAAGCATCAACTGGCTCGGGTACATCTGGTGGCACCAGCTCTACAGCTGAAGATGAGGCGGCAAAGAAAATTACAGACAAGCAAGCTGAAGTAGATAAGGCTAAAAAGGAATCGGATGCAGTCAACGAGAAATTGAAGACCTTAGAGGCTCAATTTAAAGAGGCAGAGACCAAGGCTGAATTAATTACTACGGCGGCCGCCTTAGAAAAGCAAAGGGATGAGGCAAAAGAAGAGGCGGAAAAGCTGAACAAAAAATTGGAAAGCCTTAAAAAAGAACTGGAAGAACTAAAAAAGGCTCAGGAGGCTTCACAGAAATAATTTCAGGCAGAACTATAGTTGTCTTCAAATCGTTCATACTCATAGACTGTCGTATAACCTGCCCGTATATTGATTATCCAATTCAAATCCCGTGTGCAAATAGTGTGCAAATAAAAAAGGGTTGTAGCCACTGGATACCCACAACCCTTTCTCCGCTTATCTCCCCCTGCTGGACTCGAACCACCGACCCTCTGATTAACAGTCAGTAGATTTACGGTTTCGTATTGAACCATATGAGACCATATAGTTTGTTTATCAAAGACTTATGAATTGCATTAAACCTTATTGACCGATATAGAAGGCTTATTTCAGTGCAAATTGAGTGCAAATTTTTGTAATTTGCACTGAGAATGAAAACAAACATAGTACTTACCGTTGACACCCGCCGCCAGAAAAAGGATGGTTG
>CAYGTK010000294.1:0-3361 GCA_964352775.1 uncultured Chitinophagaceae bacterium | reverse complement strand
GAGCCTAGGTCAAAATACAAGATGCCATTACCGCCACTGTTTGTTTCGCTCTGAATATATAGGCCATTTAGTATGGTGGTTTTGAACAGGTCGTCATCGTTAGCAGCAAGATCCTTTAGATCATCCAATAAGTCCTGTCCAAAGGCATTGTCCATTGGTATTCTTAACTGTGCTGGTCTGTCAACACCAAATACTTGGACACTATCATAATCAGGCTGAAAATTTGGTAATTGACCAATTGGCACGCCACCAATGTTAAATATCTCGTTAGAATAGTAAGTAGTGGAATCATCAATTACTTGAGTCATTTCATAAACCGTGGCAGATTGGGTGGAATTAATATCCGCATAGCCAGTATCAGCCGTATAACGCATGCTTAAGATGGCTTCGTCAAGCACTAAATTATCACCATCTAATCCATCGAAGTTAGTGGGTAGCGATACCTGAAGGTAGGTGCTGGCAATAGTCTTCCCAAAAATGGGGTCATTCATTGTTCCCCAAGGTGCAACTGCCAGTCCAGATGTGTTCAAGGAGTCATCTTCAACTGTAGTTGTCCAAAGCGTAAGGGTATCGGTGAATATCAGCTCTAAATTACTATTTGGCTGATTCGTATCGTCTTCTATGGTAGGCTTTCGGCACGAAAAAAGAAGTAGCCCTGTTGCCAGGGCTACATAAATACATAGTATTCTCATGAGGCTATAACGTAACTACCCTTCTAAAAGTGTGTTATAAAATTCTTGATAACTCTCTAAAGCCTTGTCCATTTCTTCAGGTATACCTGTTAGGATAGGTTTCTTTGATTTTTTGATCACCTTCTCTAGGTCAGCTTCTAATTCTTCTGAACCCCTTACAAAGGCATCTGAGTAGGTCATTGCACCTATATCAAGTCCTGAATTATTGGCAGAGCCAAAATTCTCAATACCTTCAGAAGAACCATTTGCTGGTGCTAATGTGGCAAAGCTTTCATCCATGCTTTCTTCAAAGCTGTTTTTGTAAAGCGAGTAAACTATCTTGCTACTTTCAAAAACGGGATCGTCTTTGTAGGCAGTTTTTAGGTAGAAAGGAATTAAGCTGGTCATCCAACCGTGACAATGAATGATATCTGGCGGCCACCCAAATTTCTTAACCGTTTCCAATACTCCTTTACAGAAGAAGATCATACGCTCATGATTGTCATCGTAAAACTTCTGGGTCTTATCTTCTCGCATTGCACCTTTGCGCTTGAAAAGGTCTTCATTATCTAAGAAGTAAACTTGCATGCGAGCACCTGGTAGGGAAGCTACTTTGATGATCAATGGATGATCTTCATCACCTACTGGTATATTAATTCCAGAAAGGCGAACCACCTCATGCAAACGATGGCGGCGTTCATTTATGTTTCCGAAACGAGGCATGAGTACTCGGATCTCCATGCCATTTTCTTGGATATGTTGAGGTAAAGTACGAGTGATCTGTGCTATTTCGCTCTCTATCAGGTAGGGTTTCATCTCCTGCGTTACTATTAGCACGCGTTTTTTCTCGTTATTATCCATAGGTGTTTGTTTAGTGAACTACTATGTGTAGAAAAAGGTAAATTTGGTGTGCAAAAATAATAAATAATCCCCACAATTCCGCATTATCAGCGGCATACGGGTTTTTCTGAACCCTCTATATCCTTGTACTCTTGATCATCTATCACCACATACTAGACTTGCAAACCCATCTTCAACGAAAAAAGGGTCTGGGAAAGCTCATCGGCTTTATTCCAACTATGGGAGCTTTACATGCGGGGCACATTAGTTTGGTCGGGCTTAGTAAAGATCGAGCAGATGTTACAGTGGCAAGTATTTTTGTTAACCCCACTCAATTTAATGATAAGGCTGACCTTGAAAAATATCCCAGACCAATAGAAGAGGATATTGAAAAGTTGATAGATGCTGGTTGCGATATCCTATTTCTTCCGACTTCAGAGGAGGTGTATCCTCATGATCAAGATCTAGACCAGAGCTATCAACCAGGTAAATTGGCTGAAACTATGGAAGGGGCATTCAGGCCTGGTCACTTTGCTGGCGTTGCTCAAGTTGTTAAGCGATTATTGGATATAGTTAGTCCTGATAAATTATTTATGGGACAGAAGGATTATCAGCAGCTGCAAATAGTTCGTGACATGGTCAACTATTACAAGTTACCAGTAGAAGTGGTAATGGGTAAAACCATACGCGATAATAGGGGCCTTGCTCTAAGCTCGAGGAATGTTCGACTAAATAAGGAAGAAAAAGAAGCAGCTTATAACTTTCCGAAGGCCTTAAATGCTATAGTAGCTCAAAAAGGTAGTAGGTTAATGAATGAATTAATACAGGAAGCAATTGATCATCTCAATGAACATCCACTTATTACCGTTGAATACTTGGAAGCAGTTAAGGCTTCGGACCTAAGTAAGGTCGAAAAATTGGAGAACGGAGGCGAGTATGCTATTTGTGGTGTAGTGCGCATAGGAGAGATAAGACTGCTGGATAATGTGATAATTGCCTAATTTTGCGACACTATGATGATACAGGTTTTCCGTTCTAAATTACACCGCGTAGCAGTTACCCAAGCTGATTTAAATTATATGGGCAGTATTACCATTGATGAAGATCTACTTGATGCTTCAGGAATGGTAGAGGGAGAAAGAGTTCAAATAGTGAACGTGAATAATGGTGAGCGAATTGAAACCTACATTATTAAAGGAGAACGTAGTAGTGGAGTTATCTGTTTAAATGGCCCTGCAGCTAGAAGGTGCGCTGTTGGGGATGTGTTGATAGTTATTGCATACGGTTTTATGAGCTTGGAAAAGCTAAGAGCTTTAAACCAACTGTAGTTTTTCCTGAGAATAATAGACTGCCCCAATAAATTAGTTTGAAAGACAGAGTTAAAAGTGTACTCAAGCTTGCTGTCTTTTTAGGACTAGGCGTGTTTTTGATATGGTGGGTACTCAAAGACCTAACTCCTGATCAAAAAAATAGAATAATAACTTCCCTTAAGGGGGCACACTATGAGTGGTTGGCCTTGTCTTTAGTACTTGCTGTGTTAAGCCATGTGATAAGAGCAGCTAGATGGAAAATGTTACTTGCTCCCTTAGGTTACAATCCCAGTTTAACTAATTCCTTTTTTGCAACAATGGTAGGGTACATAGCCAACTTAGCCTTTCCTAGGTTGGGTGAAGTAAGTAAATGCGGGGTACTGCAGCGTTATGAAAAGGTTCCTATGCAGGTTAGTATTGGTACTATTGTGGTAGATCGAACAATAGATGTCTTAAGCCTAGGTATTGTGTTTGTACTGGCTATTCTTTCTCAATTTTCTAGGTTAGATGAACTCAGAGCTAAGTACGAAGAATTGAAAC
>CAYGTK010000293.1:0-3364 GCA_964352775.1 uncultured Chitinophagaceae bacterium | reverse complement strand
TATATTTTCTTACCAAGCCAACGAACTGGATGAGGATGCCGTGGGCCACATACCCGATGAGGACTATGCCGATTTTGTTGCCGAAAAAAAGGAAACCTACGAAACCAAGCACACAAGAGAGCGACTAGATGAGTTTATGATGGACTATAACGCCATGTTTCAAACCAACTACTCTACCAATGATTTCTACCAATACTATAAGGATATAGGCAAGAAAGTAAAGGCTAAAAAGGTTGACGTTTTATTAGTGGTTAATATGTTCTTAACTGGGTTCGATAGCAAACCGCTCAATACTATCTATGTAGATAAGAATTTGAAATACCACGGCCTTATACAGGCATTTTCTCGCACCAATAGAATATTGGATGAGGTGAAATCGCAGGGCAACGTAGTCTGCTTTAGGAACCTCAAAAAGGCCACTGATGAAGCGATTACCCTATTCTCTAACAAAGAGGCCATCGAGGAGATAATCATTCAACCGTATGAGAACTATATAGAAAGCTTTAATAAAGCGGTTGACAAGGTGCAAGAAATAGCCCCCACCTTTAACGATGTAAATAAGCTGGAGTCGGAAATTGAGCAAATGGAATTTGTAAAGGCTTTCCGAGAGTTGATGCGAATTAAAAACGTACTAGCCACCTTTACCGAGATTTCGTTTGAAGACTTGGGAATGGACGAACAGACCTTTGAAAACTACAAAAGCAAGTACCTAGACCTATACGAAGCCGTAAAGCACGATAAACAAAAAGAAAAGGTATCTATACTTAACGATATAGATTTTGAGATAGAGCTAATAAGAAGGGACGAGATAAACGTAGCCTATATACTCAGCCTATTAGCCAAGTTTAGAGATGCCAAACCACAAGAGCAAGAGAAGCAGCGTAAAGCCATATCTGACATGATGGCCTCGAACGACCAGTTGAGAAGTAAGAAGGAGCTGATAGAAAAATTCATTAACAGTAGCTTACCATTTGTTACTGATAGCGATGGAGTTGAAGCAGCATTTGAGCAGTTCTGGACAGAGGAGAAGAAAAAGGCCTTTATCGAATTAAGCGAAGAGGAGAACCTTGAGTACGAGAGCTTAGTTAAAACCGTACAAGACTATTTATACAGCCACAAAGAGCCACTACGGGACGAGGTTATCGGCTTAATGAAAGAACGCCCAAGCTTGAAAGAAAGAGCCTCCGCCTCCAATAGGATAATTGCCAAAATAGTAGCTTTTGTAGATACCTTTATAGAAGGTATGGGGTAATATCAATTCTAGGTTAACTTATTAGCAAATACTAAGGTTTGGAAGATTAAAAGGCATTTTTCTCTAAGTATTTCGGTTATTCTAGAATGGGTAGACATTCAACCTTTCCTGATCTAGTGGAAGATTGTATCACTTTAAATATCAGTGATTTAAAGAAATGGGGGTACTTAGAAAACAATAGAATCGTATCGGGTACAATAAGCACTTCGAGAGGGGGAGAAGTTATTGCAAGTTGGAATATATCTAGTACAATGCAAGAGCAAAGTGGAATAGTTAAGCTATCCTATTCAACCAATGGTGAACTCATAACCTACCCTGTTGAGCTTATCAGCATGCCTACAAACATAGGAAAAGGCATCCGGTGGTATTTTATTTGTCCTAGTACAGGTAAGCGAGCTATGAAGCTATATAAAGGTTATAGCTCAAAGTACTTTCAGCACAGGGAGGCATACAATATGTACTACAAGAGCCAACTGTTAAGCCGAATAGTAAGGCAATGGGATAAGTCCAGCTTTGGTATTGGCTGCAAGCTTGATAACCTTTACGAGGAATTCTATAAGAAATACAGGAAGAAGTATTATAAAGGAAAGCCGACTAAAGCTTATCAGAAAATTCTCGATCTACAAGCCAAGTATAGGTATGCTCCCAAATTAGAATTTTTGTATTACAACAAATAGAAGAAGATAGCTGCTGAACCTTTTGCTAGGTTCGAGTCTCTCATATCAGTACGGCGATGTAACAGCCATTAAACCTGAATAGAGGGTTGCCTAATGGAGCCGCTCAATTGCATAACAAGTAGTAACATTATTCTATAATTAACCTACGCATAAAAACGTATTTTAGGTTAAGTGTAGATTAAAATGACGATCATTCTTTGGAATTGTCCGATTCCGTCATTAGATTAGAAATAATTCAACCACGAGTTTGCCACTCGCCTATAGACCTTACATGAATTCATAGTGGCGTTCGTGAACACTTTTTTACGGTAAACACAATTCTATGAGATGCACACTATTCGTGCTAGTAGCATTGCTATGCAATGCACTAGCTTACGGGCAAACTACGCCTGTCGACCATTTGAAAATAACACTTGAACCAATAGGCACAGAAGTCAACTATGACCCACTGGCGAACCCAGATATAGCACTAGACTTCAGTAATGATTCCGTTCGTATTACAGCAGTGGTCAAGCTATCTTCTACAAGCGACATCAGCGATATTCATGTTTCCCTTGGTACGACATCTGGCGGTACTGACCTGCTAGACAAGGCTTTTGTTTGGGACGTAACCTCGCTTTCGGACGGCACTACCTATAAACGGGTAGGTAACGATGTCTTCCTATGCTTAGGCATCTTCTATGGATTAAGTGCAGTGCATTTGGAAGTACAGACCGAGAACGGTTCAGGCTCACTTTCCAATGCAGCGACCGCTTCGTTCTAAAGACTTCCGTCTCTCGCTTCTAGCGCCCCTTTATTAACTCTATTTCCTCCGTTGACCCTAAACTATACAGCTATGAAAAGCTCCTGCCACACCCTACTTTTCACTCTCCTATCTTTTGCCTTGCTATCCCTGTTCCCTCAAAACAGTTCCGCTACGGTAGATTGGCGCAATGCAAGCAGTAATACCTCCACAAGTAATGATACCATCACCAAAACCTCCGGCGGAAGTGCTTGGAACGCAGGTGGCAGTAGTGAACAACGATTAGCCAGTACTACCGATGGCTGGGTAGAGTTCATCTACAATAACACCGGTTTCTTTATGGCCGGACTCTCTGTAAAAGACTATGACCAAACCGCAGCACAGATAGCCTATGGCGTGTATTGCGCCTCCACACAGAATAAGATCCATATCTACGAAGGGGATCGTTTCCGATTGACCCAAACAGGGGTAAGTGCAGGAGACACCATTCGTATCGATCGCTCCAATGACACCTTGCGCTATTCCGTAAATGGAACGGTGATCCGAGAGATCATCGTCGATAACTCGCTCTCCTTGGTCTTTGATGTGAGCTTGTATCATACCAATGCAGCACTAGGGAATGTCCGCACCAGTTTTAATACCCCACTTTGGGGAGACGCTACAGTTGGTCATTTGCCTTTAGGACAGACCACA
>CAYGTK010000292.1:0-3424 GCA_964352775.1 uncultured Chitinophagaceae bacterium | reverse complement strand
ATATTAATAACTTCTTGGAGCGTAAGCGGGTGGAGAATTTCCGTGAGCTAGAATTACAAGGAAAAGAAAAGGAAAAGAAAAGCAAGGGCAACAGCAATAGCGACAGTAAGCAACGCCACGCCCGTAAAAAAGAATTAGAGAAAGACCTACGGAAAACCAAGAACCGTATAAGCAATCTAGAACGAGACATTGAAAAACTGGAGCAAGAGATAACCGAAATAGAAGGCAAGCTAAAAGATCCCGAGGAGTTTAAAAAAGTAAGTACGGACACTACTTTTTTTGAAACCTATGATGCCAAAAAAGAAAAACTGAACACCCTTAATACCAATTGGGAGAATGCAGTGGAAGAGCTAGAGAAAATGGAAGCGGAATTAACCGAACTAGAATAATCTCTTCTATATGTCTACCCCTTTCCTATTACGAGAGATTAGGCTTGGTGACGAAATTTCTATTGCCAAGCATTTGAACAATGCCAATGTATCTAATAGTTTAATAGATGCAGTACCCTACCCATACACAGAAAAAGACGGTAAAGAATTCATTATCCGAACACACCAAAACGACAATAGCAAACTAGTAAGGGGAATAGCTGTTAGTAATGAAATTATAGGTGTAACTGGCGTTTATAGATGTGAGGATGTGTACCGAATAGGTGCGAAAACAGGATACTGGCTTAGCGAAGAATATTGGGGTAAAGGCATTATGACGGAAGCAGTAAAACAGATGACAGAACTATCGTTTAAGCAATGGTCGATAGACAGAGTAGAAGCACGAATTTTCAGTAGCAATCCCGCGAGCATGAAAGTTCTAGAAAAAGCAGACTATCAATTTGAGGGCATTCATAAGAAGGCTGTTATCAAAAATGGAAAGGTTTTAGATTCCCATATGTACGCCATCACCAGAGCCGAACTACTGTTGAATCAGTAGTGCCTCCGTACTAATAGTATTACTCCTATTACCAGCCCTATCTTCCATGTAAATCTCGTAAGTAGCTTGCTCCTCTAACTGAGCAGCATCTACCAGTATAACCGAGTTCAAATTAATACTTAACTCCCCTTGTATAGCTACGCTAGCATCGCTAGGGGCCAGTTGCTGAACGCGATATTTGTATACTACATCGTTACGTAAATCGGTAACAAATAAATTCTCTACATCGGGCGAATTCTCCCCTAAGTCACCATCGCCATCTCGGTAACTTATCACTATTTCTACTTCATCCGTTAATTGAATGACAGGGTTGGGACTCATACTTACAAATTCCAGTTCGGGTATTACGCTTATCGGTTCCGTATCATCGCAAGAAGCTAAAAGTAGAACTGCACTAAATAGAAACATTACTAATCTCATGGCAGTACTTGAAAGGCTACAAATGTTTTATACACTTCTGGCAAATCGTTAGATGGGAACTCTGTATCAAAAGTCTGCTCCCCATCGTTCACATAGTAGCGCATGTAATTGGTTACTCCAGCTGTGTGGGCAGAGGTATTGAAATATACTATCCAAAAATCGCCTTGCGGAACACTCAAAAAAGTAGCATTGTAAGTAGTAGCAGCACTAAAATCGTCAATAGCAGTAGATACTTTCAACTGATTCACTTGAAGATCGCCAATAGCCGTTTGGTCGTCGCTTAAAACAAATACCATAGCTATATCCGTATTATTCGGTAGCAATACAGGATTGAATCGCACACCATCTAACCTGTTATTGGTATATTGCTCGTCAAAGGTTGAGTTAGCTGCCAAAAAGTATTCTACCCTTGGGGCTTTGTCGGGTAATTGTGGTTCATTACCAAACATGTCTTTAGCCCCGCCCATAATCCAAGCGGCTACTGCGGCTATATCTTCATCAGGTAATTTACTGCCGATATTATCTTGCGGCATTCTATCGTTCTGATTAACAAAGCAGCAATTGGTAATACGCTCGTATAACACCGAATTGGTTGTATCAAAAGGCACTACTCTAAACTCAAAGCTACTATCGGCATCATTCTTAACTATGGGATGATAAACTAAAGTAGAATAACTGGATTGAATCGTTCTAAAGTCGGGCTCGAAATTACCGTCGTGACAGCCTGGTAAAGCACAGCTTGCGCCGAAAACCCGCTGCTGCAAGTAAGAAATTGAATTGACCTCTATTGGAAATTCAGTAGTTGTGGTATCACCATAATCTACCTTATCAAAAGGATTATCTGGTAGCGGCTCTGCCTTTTCGCAAGCTTGGAAGGCCACAAACGCACCCAACAGAAGCAATACATATTTTATCATGGATGTTCTCATAAGAAAGCTTCATTTAAAACCCTACCTGGTAGTAAGCCGCCCGGTATATCGCTATCAATACCCAATGCATGTGCAATGGTAGGTACCACATCAATACTTTCACCCGCTACATTGCTAATCGTATTTCCTCTATTAACTACCCCAGCCGGACCAGCGATCATACAGAATAATCGTCGAGACATCTCGTCATTAGTATGATCTAAAGCTAAACGACCGTAGGCATCGCGAATGGTATTGGGGTCTAAATTTCTACCATGTTCTGGCACGGCTATCAGTAACGTATTATCCGCCATACCAGGAGTGCTTTGAATAGACTCCCACAATTTAGAAAGGGCATAATCAGCCTTGCGGATATTGTTACAATATTGCGTGAAATTGCTGTGGCAAACATCTACACCCTGCATATTTACCACCAATAGTTCGGGTGTGAACTCTTGCATTATCTTGATAGCGAACGACATGTTTAGCATATCTCCATTGGTTGCATTACCCACGCCGAACGGATCGAATGGCCCGCTCAATAATTCATTGTTAGTTCTAGTAATGAATTCGTCTATTAGAAGCCTATCCTCTTTCGTATTTATAATACCAGCATTGGCCGCCACATTAGTAGGGCGGAACTGGCTATTCAGGAATTCCCTCATTTCTGACACCTTACTACTGGCATCATCTAAATATACTTTCGGGTCGCCCAGTGCGTTAAAACTCTCGGTATTGAATATAGACCCTGGCTGAATGGCATTTGCCCCATATAAAGCACCATAGCCTGAATAGTTACTGTAGTTTAAAAAAGGGTACGGTCCCAAGGAGTCGCTCACCCACCAAGCTTTTAAGGCTGATTGCTCTGGTGAACTGTGCTTACGGTAATACTCAAACACCGTAGGATAACGTGGCGGTTGACGAAGCTGCACATCGTTATTGGTATAGTTACCAGTTAGTACTGTAGTATGCCCATTGAAGTGACCCGTTGGTCCGTTAGCGTATCTAAATTCCTTAAATAGCGTACCCATGTCTTGCAGGGTATCGCCTGTATTTTGTGGTAATGGACTCATTCCACCAGCTATATCAGCTGATATTGACCCAGAACCATTAAGCGTGTAAGGCATTAGGTTACCATCAGCCATCTCCACCGATTCTAGGTTTCTAAC
>CAYGTK010000291.1:0-3584 GCA_964352775.1 uncultured Chitinophagaceae bacterium | reverse complement strand
GTACAGAATCTACGATTACAGTTCGGAAAACGCGTCTTGTTCGATGAGGTAAACCTCAAATTCACTAAGGGTAATTGTTATGGTGTTATTGGCGCTAACGGTGCAGGTAAGTCTACTTTTCTGAAGATCCTTTCTGGCGAGCTTGACCCTACCTCTGGCCGAATTGACTTTACTCCTGGTGAGCGTATGGCTGTATTAAAGCAGGATCACAATGCTCACAATGAGGATACAGTGCTTGATACTGTAATGATGGGTCACTCCGTACTTTGGGGTATTATGCAAGAGAAGAATGCTCTTTACGCAAAAGAGGATTTTAGCGATGCAGATGGGCTGAAGGCAGGAGAGTTAGAGGAACAGTTTGCAGAGATGGATGGATGGTCTGCAGAAAGTAATGCGGCTGCCTTCCTAAGTAACTTAGGTATAAAGGAAGACTTGCACTACAAGCAAGTAAAAGAGCTGAACGGTAAGGAAAAGGTAAGGGTGCTATTGGCACAAGCCCTTTTTGGTGATCCTGATACCTTACTGCTCGATGAGCCTACCAATGACTTGGATATGGAGACCATAGCTTGGTTAGAGGATTTCTTGGCTGACTTTAAGAACACTGTAATAGTGGTAAGTCACGATAGGCACTTTTTAGATATGGTATGTACCCACATGGTAGATATTGATTTCAGTAAAATACAAATGCATACGGGTAATTACAGTTTCTGGTACGAAACTAGTCAGCTGATACTACGTCAACGTGCAGATAAGAATAAGAAGACCGAAACTAAGCGTGCAGAATTATTAGATTTCATCGCTCGATTTAGTGCTAACGCAAGTAAGTCGAAGCAGGCAACCAGCCGTAAAAAGGCCTTGGAGAAATTGAATATTGATGAGCTTCAACCAAGCTCTAGAAAGTATCCGGGTATTATTTACAAACAAGAGCGTGAAGCGGGGAATGATATTCTTTCAGTTAAGGGATTATCTAAGACTGTAGATGGTGAAGTGATGTTCGATAACATTTATTTCGACCTTAATAAAGGTGATAAAGTGGCTATTCTAGCTAAAAACTCCCTAGCCAAGTCAGCATTCTTTAAGATGCTAGCAGGTGAGGCAAAGCCTGATTCTGGTGAGATAACTTGGGGAGTAACTATTAAGCCAACATACTTACCTAATGATAATAGCGAGTACTTTAAGAGCGACTTGAACTTGATAGATTGGTTACGTCAGTATTCCATTAATAAGGATGAGTCTTTTGTTCGTGGTTTCCTAGGTAAAATGCTTTTTAGCGGAGAGGAAAGCTTGAAGAAGACTACCGTATTGTCAGGAGGAGAGAAAGTGCGCTGTATGCTCAGTAAAATGATGCTAGAGGAAGGGAATGTGTTGATACTAGACGAGCCAACTAACCACTTAGACTTGGAATCGATAACAGCCTTGAATAATAGCTTGGCAGATTTCCCAGGTACCGTCATCTTTACCAGTTACGATCACACCTTTATGCAAACTATAGCTAATCGTGTTATCGACCTTACACCAAGTGGAACGATAGATAAGCTTACTACTTTCGACGACTACTTATCTAATGAAGAGATAAAGGCACAACGGGAAGAAATGTACGGTGCTATAGTAAGTCAGTAAGTAGCTTATATCCTCAGTAAGGATATGCTTATTTTAGGAACATGGAATCGGGAAAAACCCCACTCAAAGAAAAAATTCACGAGATAATTTTCGAGGCTGATACCCCTATGGGTAAATTCTTCGATGTTGTTCTTTTGGTTATGATAGTGCTGAGTGTTTTAGTAGTAATGCTAGAGACAGTTGAGGCGGTTGATCGTCAGTATCATAAAGTGTTCATGATTCTAGAGTGGGTACTTACTATCCTTTTCACTATTGAATATGGCTTACGACTTTATAGTGTTCACAAGCCAATGAAGTATGCGCTGAGCTTTTATGGCGTTATCGACCTCTTAGCTATCATCCCAACCTACTTAAGTTTAGTTGTTACTGGTTCTCAATATTTTTTAGTGATCCGTGCTTTGCGATTAATGCGTGCATTCCGTGTATTCAAACTAGCACGCTTTGTAGTAGAATCTAACGCATTATCTAGAGCCCTAGTAGCTAGTAAAACTAAGCTCATTGTATTCTTAACTGCTATCTGCATTGTGGTGGTTATCATAGGCTCGGCCATGTACATCATCGAGACGGGAGAGAATAGTGGGTTCAGTAGTATACCAATGAGTATTTATTGGGCAGTAGTTACCCTAACTACTGTAGGGTATGGTGATATTGCTCCAGTTACTGTTTTAGGTCAGTTTCTATCCGCAGTATTGATGATAATAGGGTACGCTATTATCGCTGTACCTTCGGGTATCGTTACAGCAGAAATAATGCAAGGCGCTGCAGAGGAGGAGATTACCACACAAGCTTGTTCTAACTGTAGTAGAGAGGGGCATGATACCGATGCAAAGCATTGTAAGTACTGTGGGCACGACTTGTGAAAAGAAAGCTGATAATTACCTTCGAAAAGAGACAAATTAATTGCCGTTTGTAAATAGTATTCGTATTTTTGCAATCCGAAAATTAAAGTGCGAAGTATGTACGCAATTGTAGAAATAGCCGGACAGCAGTTCAAAGTGCAAGAAGGACAAGAGATCTTCGTTCACCGTTTAGAAGGTGAAGAAGGCGGTAAATTAGCTTTTGATAAAGTATTATTGAAAGCTGATGGCGATAAAGTAAGTGTAGGGAAACCTACAGTTGCCTCAAGTAAAGTAGATGCGACTATCGTATCTCATGAACGTGGTGATAAAGTTATCGTCTTCAAGAAGAAACGCCGTAAAGGATATAAAGTGAAGAATGGCCATCGCCAGTCTTTCACAAAGATCAGTATTGATAAAATAAGCTAAACCCCGAAAACTCATGGCACATAAGAAAGGGATGGGTAGCACCCGAAACGGGCGCGATTCCATAAGCAAAAGATTAGGTGTAAAAATTTACGGTGGCCAGCACGCTATAAATGGAAACATCATTGTTCGTCAACGTGGTTCTAACTTTCATGAAGGGGAAGGTGTACGCCGTGGAAAAGACTTTACCTTGTACGCAGTACGTGATGGTATCGTTCATTTTCGCAAGAAGGCTAACGACCGCACTTATGTTAGTGTTCTAACTGAAGCTCAAGTAGAAGCCTTAGCTAATGGAACGCTAATAGCAGTTCCTGGTGTAAGTGCAGCTCCTAAAAAAGAAGCAGCACCTAAGAAAGATAAGAAAGCAAAAGCTGCTGAAGCTGTTGTTGAAGAAACCGTAGCAGTGGAAGAAGAAGTAACAGAAGCTACAGAAGTAGTTGAAGAAGCTGCTACAGAAGCTAGCGAAGAGGTAGAAGCTAAAACGGAAGAAGCAACTGACGATAAAGCAGAAGAAAAGGAATAAGCCCCTTTTTACCCAAACATATAATAACCCTTCAGTTTTACTGGAGGGTTATTTTTTTGCCAATTATTGACCCATCATTAAAAGAAATGATTAGATAGTAGATACCCTTTGGTAGATCTTTGAGGTCAAAAGAGTTCTCCCTACTTGAGTAAAGAGTTTTGCTGCCTAAGGAATTGAAA
>CAYGTK010000290.1:0-3610 GCA_964352775.1 uncultured Chitinophagaceae bacterium | reverse complement strand
TGAAGCGGTAGCCAAAGCTGCCGATGAACTGGGAGTAACAGGTATTGTGGCTGACCAATCTAACTTGGAGCAAATCAATAACCTAGTAGAACAAGTGAAAACTGATTTCGGTAAAGTAGATACTCTTTTTATAAATGCCGGGGTGGCCTACTTTGCACCTATTGAAGCAGCCGATGAGGCCCACTTCGATTCTATGATGAACATCAACTTTAAGGGAGCCTACTTTACCTTACAGAAGTTCATCCCGATATTGAAAGATGGTGCTTCGGTTATCAACCTATCTTCTATTAATGGATACTCGGGCATGCCAAATGCTGCTGTATACAGCGCAAGTAAAGCTGCATTGAACTCGCTTACCCGCACTGCGGCTTATGAATTGGCACCACGGGGTATCCGCGTAAATGCGGTATTGCCTGGTCCGGTAGAAACCCCAATATTCAGTAAAACGGGAATGCCAGAAGAGAACATGAACGAATTTGGCGCAGCTATGGGGCAGCGTATTCCGCTAAAGCGCTTCGGTCAGCCGCAAGAGATAGCCAAGCTGGTTACTTTTTTAGCTAGCGACGATTCCGCTTTTATTACTGGAAGCGAGCAGGTAATAGATGGTGGTACGAACATACAGGCCATTATGTACAGTTAATTGATTATGCCGTAACTTACTTAGCATATGCGGTAGGTTACGGCCTTTTTCAAGCTCCACACACATGCCTAGGCTAAAACAATTTGACAAGCAAGAAGTACTCCAAAAAGCCATCGATATATTTTGGAAGAAGGGCTACCACGCCACCTCTATCCAAGACTTGGTAGATGCGCTGGGTATTAACCGCGCCAGCTTATACAATACTTTTGGAGGTAAGAAGCAACTGTACAATGCCGCCCTAAGCCACTATCAACAGAGTGCTTTTAGCCAGCTACAGGCCTTCTTAAATGAGAAAACGACAGCTCGACAAGCAATTGCCGACCTGTTTCAACTAGCAGTAGATGGATCGGTGGAAGATACCGAGCGAAAGGGCTGTTTTGTGGTAAATGCTACCTGCGAACTTTGCGATGACGATACCACTACACAAAGCACCATAGCCCATAATAAACGAGTAAATGAAGAACTGTACTACAAACTCTTAAAAGCAGGGCAACAGCGTGGTGAAATAGCCCCCGATAAAGACATTAAAGCCATAGCCGCATTCATCTACACCTTATTTAATGGCCTGCGAGTAGTAGCCAAGGTAGACAACAGCCGCCAGCGTTTAACAGCTATTACACAAACCGCATTGCAGGTACTCGATCAGTAGATAGGCAGTACAGTTTACGTTGTCATTCTAAACTCGGTCCAAGATCTGGTTTGTGTTAAGGGTAAAACCGCACTACTTAAAGAGTAAAACAGGGTCATTTCGTTCTAAAACCCTAAGGCGGATGTAGCCATATTGCTTTTTACTAATTTTACCACACAAAATAGAAGCATGGGAAATACTATATCGATAATAGGAGGGGGGAACTTGGGCAGCGCCATTGCCGAGGGATTATTGAGCAGCAACTACACCAAAGCTAAAGACCTAATAGTAACTCGCCGCAAAACCGAGCGACTGCAATACCTAGAGGAAAAAGGCGTACGCGTAACTAGCGATAACAGCGTAGCCGTCTTAAGGGCCAAAATATTGATAGTTGCAGTTAAGCCCTATCAAATTGAGGCTATACTGAAGGAGCTGAAAGATGAACTAAAGGAGTCACGACCAATTATAATATCAGTGGTAACTGGTGTTGAACTAAAAGCGATAAAAGATTGGGTGCCAGACGAATTATCACTATTTCGCGCCATGCCGAACACAGCCATTGCCATTCGTCAAAGTATGACCTGTATTAGCGCTGCTAATGCAGGAGAAGAAACAACAAAACTTGTTACTGACCTCTTTGACCAGCTTGGAAAAACCGTAGTGATAGACGATGAGCTTATGGAAGCTGGAACAGTTCAGGGTGCTTGTGGAATAGCCTACGCTATGCGTTTTATTCGCGCCGCCACCCAAGGCGGTATCGAGATCGGTTTCGATGCACAAACTGCCTCATTAATAGCATCACAAACCGTTAAAGGTGCAGCATCGCTATTGATAGAACGTGGAAACCACCCCGAAGCTGAAATAGATAAAGTAACCACTCCACAAGGCTGTACCATAGTAGGTTTGAACGAAATGGAATTCCGTGGATTCAGTTCTGCACTAGTGCAGGGCATCAGGGCATCGTACCAAAAAATAGAAAAGGTATAATTCTTATACCGACATTTCTGGGCTGAAAACGTCGAACACCGAGGTATAAGGTAAGTTGAATGCTTCGGCTACCCCCTCATGTACTACTACTCCGTTCACTATGTTCAGGCCATTGCGCAATTCGGCATCATTAAAACAAGCTTCGCGCCAACCCTGTTGTGCTAGTCGCAATACATAGGGGAAGGTAGCATTGGTAAGCGCCACTGTACTGGTGTAAGGCACAGCGCCTGGCATATTGGCCACACAATAATGCACCACATCATCAATAATGTAAATAGGATCTTCGTGAGTAGTTGCTTTGGTGGTTTCCATGCATCCGCCTTGGTCTACGGCTACATCTACCAATACAGCTCCTGCCTTCATGGTGGGCAACATGTCGCGGGTTATCAGTTTAGGGGCTTTTGCACCGGGGCGTAATACGGCACCTACTATCAAGTCATGCGATTTCACCAACTCCCTGATATTGTATTCATTAGAGAACATGGTGATGACATGCGGAGGAAGCACATCATTTAAGTGACGAAGTCGTTGCAAGTCTACATCCAATATGGTTACATGCGCGCCAAGTCCCGAGGCCATTTTGGCGGCTTGGGTACCAACAATTCCTCCACCTAATATCAATACACGCCCAGGAGGTACGCCCGGTACGCCGCCCAATAATACCCCACGGCCTTTTACAGGTTTCTCTAAATAGCGTGCTCCTTGCTGAATGGCCATACGGCCTGCCACTTCACTCATAGGGATAAGCAATGGTAGGGTACGATCGGCTTTTTCTACTGTTTCATAGGCTATGCAGATGCTACCGCTGTTTATCATGGCATTGGTTAAAGGCTGGCTGCTGGCAAAGTGGAAATAGGTGAACACCACTTGGTTGGGCTTTATCAATGCATACTCCTCGGCAATGGGCTCTTTCACCTTTACTATCATTTCCGCCCAAGCGTAAACATCTGTTATTTCGGGAAGCACCTGTGCCCCCGCTTTTACATAGTCTTTATCTGAAAATCCACTATTGATGCCCGCTGTGCTTTGCACGGCCACTTCGTGCCCTTTACGGGTCAGCTCATACGCCCCAGAAGGGGTAAGGGCTACACGATTTTCATTGTTCTTTATCTCCTTTGGTACGCCGATCTTCATGATAATGAGTTTTATGAATTCGTTACCAAAATAGAATTATTGGCGTGATAATTTTATTTATTGATGCAGTTTGTTGTGTGGATAAGTGAATTTATGATTAAAAATTGTTGAAAATGCTAATTAGTTGGTTTGTAAGTAAGTATATGGAAAAGTGTAAATTGTTTTAAAATGAACGCAATTAGCTGTTCTCTTATTTCTGGTAGGTAAAGATAGCAGTAGGA
>CAYGTK010000289.1:0-3650 GCA_964352775.1 uncultured Chitinophagaceae bacterium | reverse complement strand
CCAATAACCAAGGTAAACCATCTACAAGGGTATGCCCACCTATAAAGTTGTAGGGCGGATATTTTATAAAATAATCAATCTCTAAAAGTGCCTGCTGGTGGTGGTTGAACAGATGAACCAAATAGACCAGCACCGCTGCAAATCGAAGGGAGAACGCTATGATGGCTTGTTTTGACATGTTGTGAAGATAGAAAGGGGATGGAAAAGGAGCTGAGTTAACTGCTTGAATAAAGGGATTAAAATCAAAAATGCTATTCGGTTTAACATTCTTAATTGTAGTTTTAATGCTATAAGCAAAGCGATATAGTAATGAAATAAAATGAAGCGTAGTCAGTTTTTACTAGCATGAAAAAGTATTCTCTTTTATTGGTTCTTCTCTCGCTTTGGTTACCTGCTAGGGCAGATTATAATGCCTACGGACTTCATGCTTTGATATTCAAGGCTGATTTGATTGTTTATGGAGAAATAGTTAACGTTGGTGAGGCTGATTTTACTTTGAAGGTAGAAGGCGCCATTGAAGGTGAGTTTGATAAACTCAAGGTCAAAAAATTCAAAAACTGGACTTGCGCTCAGCGTTGGACTGAATATGAAGTGGGGCAGAGAGCATTGTTTTTTCTCGGGATAAGTGGGGGTAAAGCTTATGTGCTAGGTGCAGGCAACGAAGGTGAGCTTCCTTTTGCTACCGATTCGGTATATCTTAATTACATAGGGGGTAAATTTCCCAAGCGATTTACATGGGACCCTAACAGTGGAGAATACCTAAGAACCAAGGAATTCTTTTTATTTAAGCCCCACGATATTTATGGTGGCAAGTATCGCGGCTATGCCGTTAAGCTAGATGACTTTATCGCTACAATAAAATTGGTAAAAAGATGCTTCAGAGCTACGTTTTACGAACGAAGTGTTCGTATTAAAAAAGTGGTTACCAGTTGCGATGAGTCATACTTAGAGAGGTTTAAATCAGCGAGCCTCCTGAACGAGTGGATATATGGGAACTTAATTGATGAGTTGGAAGATTAACAGTTACTAGTCCCTTGTTGGAAGAATAACCCCATCTCGATTTAATGAGAGGTGAGCTCGCTCTATTGGACCAATATCAGTCACGATGGCATGCATGTACTCTCTACTATCGAATAGATTATAAAAGACAATTAGACCATCTAGTGATTCACAATCAACGATAATCAACTTACAGCTTTCAATGTCGCCATAATATGAATGTAATTCACTCTTCACCATCGTGTAGAGGCTATCTCCAACCTCTACCAATACTTCCTCTATGGTGAAGTCGTAACAATCCTGCCCCAAAATTCTAACATGTTCAGGACCGATAATAATGTCATCCTTTATTGCTGGATAAACTTTCTTCAAGAACTTTTTGCGTTCCTTCTTTTCAAGCTCGGTTAACTTAAATCTACTATGCCAAGTGTCCCAGTTTCCAAATGCTCTATCTATGGAGCTGGTATCCTGTTCAACTATTTTTAACGAATCGGTTTGACCTGATACATCTAAGTGAAAAGTACAGCATAACGAGACCGTGAATAGTAAAGCTTTGAATTGCCCCATCACTGCTTCCAAACCTTAATCAGATCATTCCCTTTCTTGGTGTCTACCCGTATGAAATACATACCTGCTTGTAGGCTACTTAGTATCGATAGATCGAAGTTGGAGTAGCGGTCGGCTTCCACAAGTCGCTGGGTGCTTAGTAGTAAGTGACCTACCATATCGAAAACCTCTAGCGTAATAGCTTCGGGTTCTTCGGTGTATACCATCACGTTCAGCTCGTCAATAAATGGATTGGGGTAGGCTAGGGGAAGGGCTTGCGTTTGGAATAGGGGGCTATCATTGTCTTTAGCCAAAGCATCGAAGGCTTTGAACAGGTCGGGTACGCCATAGCCTAAGCTGTCGTTAGGGTTGTCGGCTAGGCTGGCACTTTGTTCTAGCGCAGCTATTATTTCCATATTGCTTTTATCGGGAAAGGCTTGCCACAAACAAGTAGCTGCCCCTGCCATAACGGGTGCGGCAAATGACGTGCCATTACCAGCTTGCAAGCCGCCTTGTACGGTAGCTACAATAGTACTTTGCCCTTGGGTAACTACATTGGGCTTTATACGTCCATCAGCAGTTGGTCCACGTGAACTGAAGCTGGCTATATTTCCATTGGGATCTACTGCGCCTACGGTCAATACGCTATCGGCATCTGCTGGTGCGGTAATGTATCGCCAAGGGTTACTGCCTTGGTTTCCTGCGCTTGTTACTACCAATATACCCTTGCGGGCAGCTAGGTCGGCTGCTTGCGTAATACGGGCGGTTTTACCATCCATATCAGCATAAGTATAGTCCATAGTGGTATCGCTAAAGCCGCTGTATCCTAAAGAGGAGTTGACCACATCAATACCCATACTATCGGCCATTTCAATGGCGGCTACCCAGTAATCTTCTTCGGCAGTATATTCCGTGCTTCCTTTTTCTGTTCTAAATAGATAGTAGGTAGCATTTGGGGCAGTACCTATGATATAACCTGGGGCATAACCTGCCATGCAACTTAACACCGCCATACCATGAGTGCTATTGCTGTACACCTCTTCAATATTATTCACAAAATCCCACGTAGCGGCCACTTGGCGATCGTAAAATAGTTTTTCGAATACCAGTAACTCGTCTACCTTGTTAAAGCCAGCATCAAGCACGGCTACGTGCATATCTTCGCCCATATAACCCAGCTCGTGCAGGTAATCACCATTTAGCATGGCTATTTGATTGAGCGCGGTTCCATAGTCTTCATCACTAAATACCAACTGACTGGCTATCATGCTCTCCCAAGTATCCTCTTGCCAATCTTGCACCTCCATTTGTTCTACGGGAATCACCTGTTTTACAAAAGGCAGTTTGGCTAGGGTAGCTATATCCGCATTGGGTTCTGTTTCAATCACAGCGGCATTCAGCCATTTACTTTTATTATGAATGGCAAAACCTAAACCCACCAAGCTATCTACATAAGCCTGTGTAACGGGTAGGTCGGTCTTTTCGATGGGTATGCCGCTTTTGGCTCGACGATCTATTGATCTTTGGCTTAAATACTCCCAAGGTCGGTCGGTAGTAAAGCCGTTGTTGGCCTTGTCGGTAAATTGTACCCAGTATTTGCTATAATACTTCTGCTGCGCCATTGCGGGTAGCATGGTTAGCAGCGATAGCAATAAGACGATACAGTTTTTCACCTATGGGGTATAGCTCAATAAACGTTGTTTGCGGATAAAACCGTTCCGATCCCATTTGTCGGGATTGTCCCAGTCTAATCCTAGAAGCGTATTCTGCGAATTCAAGAACACGATCTCTTGATAAATAAGACCAACACCACGGGCATATTGTTCGGTGGCAAAGCGCCTTTCCAACAAGTTAGCCTCATCTATCTGCACAACGGTCAAAGTACTGTCAAAATTTTGTCCGCTTATGGTTTCGGGCACATCTACCTCGGTGTACTCATATTCCCAGTCTTCTAGGTACTCAATTTCGTCGTTTACATTAATAAAGGCATTGCCATTCCACCGTTCACCCTCGCGTGGACTAAAAGTCAACTTAATGAAACGTAAATTCTCCTCGATTTTTTCTGCACGCATGCTATTGGTTTTAGCTGCCCAACGGCGCGGTAG
>CAYGTK010000288.1:0-3674 GCA_964352775.1 uncultured Chitinophagaceae bacterium | reverse complement strand
GGCTATGTCCTCCGCCAACGGCCCATCCTGGCACCACAGCGATAACCACTTTCGGCATAAAACGGATTAAACGCTGCACCTCAAGTATATTCAATCGTGGCATTCCTTCATCATCAACATATCCTTGATGTCCTCTGGCATTCTGGTCACCCCCCGAACAGAATGAATAGACACCATCTTTAGTAGAAGGTCCCTCTGCAGAAAACAGCACTACTCCAATATTCACGTCTTCACGAGCATCATGAAAAGCATTGTATAACTCGCCTACCGTTTTAGGCCGAAACGCATTTCGAACGTTAGGTCGGTTAAATGCGATACGAGCAACTTTACCCGACTTTTTATAGGTAATGTCCTCGTATTCTTTTACGGTTTCCCATTTACGTTGGCTCATACTATAGTTGATTATTTATGTTTAGATAATTCTTCAAAATGTCGGCACTAATTGCATTAGGCGTTCGCACTTCTAACACTACACTTTTTTCAGCTTGTGGTTCAAACAACTGTGGTAAAACAGCTTTTAATCCCGCTTCATCGTTGGCTTCCAGATAATCAACACCAAAGCCTTTAACTACTTGCTCAATGTTACCTGGGTGTGGGGTTTCAAAGTATTGCTCTAGCTCTTGCAGCTCTGAAGGACCATTGATTATACGAAAGATGTTACCGCCACCATTATTGATCACTATGATACGCAGATTGCTTGGCAAGTGGTTGTTCCAAAGTGCATTACTATCGTAAAAGAAACTCAAGTCGCCTATAATGCATACCACTAGTTTATCAGTAAGTAATGCTGCACCTGCGGCTGTGCTTATGCTACCATCTATTCCACTTACGCCTCTGTTAGCAAATAGGGTGATATACCTTTCGTGACTGAATTCGAATAAAGAAGCATAGCGCACTGGTGTACTATTACCCAGTTGCAATTGACTGCCATTAGGTAAAGCAGGAATAATGTTGCTGAACGCCTTCATATCACTCCATTCAGCATCTCTAATGATCTGCTCGTGGCGTTCTCTGGCCTTAAGCTTGGCTTTCTTCCAGCTAGGCCCGAACTGACTGATACGCGGTGTGTGTGCGTTAGCTAGCCATTGAAAGAAATGGAGCGACAATGCTGTTATGCCTTTACTTAAGCTCTTATAAGTATCAGGAAAGTAGCCTCCGGGATGTATATGCCAATGGTGCTTAGGTGGGTTTTTCCGAAGGAAAACTTTCAATTTTTTGGAAAGTAGATTCCCTCCAAAGGTAATGAGCAACTCTGGTCGGTGATCGGGTAATGCATCCTTTTCGATATGGTCCATCACGGGGTCTATCGCTGTAATGAATTCATCGTTGGCTAGGTTTGCTGTGGCTTCTGTCAATATTGCAACAGAATCGTCCGCAGCTAAATGTCGTAGGGCTTTGCTTAGCCCTTCCTCTGGCACTGTTGGGCCCACCAATATCATATGCGAATTTGCGGTGTTCCAGGTATCCAGTAAAGTCTCTAGTTGTTCTTGTGGTAAGTGGGGTGCTGTTTCGGGCATATCCACCAATTGCAAGCGCTCTGGAGTGTGATAGTCTTGCTGGTTATACAATGGCTCTTTCAGCGGCACATTAACGTGTACAGGGCCAAATGGCGATCGGGTAGCTGTATTCAACGCCTTGTTAACCATTCGTGCACTGTGCCAAGTATCATCTGCATCGGTAACGTTATTGGGTAGGCTGAAACTGTCTTTAACATAGTTGGCAAAAACGTTTCGCTGCCGCATAGCTTGACCTTCACCTTGATCGATGTATTCGCTTGGTCTGTCGGCAGTTATGGCGATCAACGGAAGTTGCTGATAATAGGCCTCGGCTAAAGCAGGACCGTAATTTAACACAGCAGATCCGCTGGTACATATCAAGGCTACAGGCTGCTTGGTTTGTTGGGCTATGCCCAAAGCATAGAACCCCGCGCTGCGCTCATCGATGATATTATAACATTGTATTTCGGGATGTCTAGCAAAAGCTATTACTAGCGGGGCGCATCTGGACCCAGGAGATAGAACGGCGTGCTTCACTCCTTTTGCGGAGCATATATCGGCCAGTTGCTTAATCCAGTGTTTGGCAGTGTTCATTGTTGGCTATAGAACAGCGAAAAGTGCTTTTTGTTATCGCCGTGAAGGTAGTAAGGAAAATAGGCTTTGCAAGCAGGAGATACGCACAGAATTTCCGCAAGCGAATTCCTACTGCATTTTCACCAGTTTATCGGTACGCACCAACTGATTGTTTACCCAAACTTTGTAGATGTAAAGGCCGTTGGCAAGGTCGGTAATTATTATACTGTTGATACCGGCATTCACAGCCCTTTCGTATTGTAACTTACCGCCAAGGTCGTAAAGCTGAAATTGGCATTTTTGAGTGGACTCTATTGTTATCTCATCCGTAGCGGGGTTTGGGTAAAGTCTGAAGTCTGAATTCTGAATTCTGACTTATATCTTCTGTCGACGTTGGACAGTTGGCTTGGGGTATTACCAACACACTGTCGGTACGGGTTTGGCAGCTGTGCTGTATGGTGGTGTCGGATAGGTTCAGGTAATAAAGGGTAGGGGTGTCGGGTACTACTACTTGGAACGATTGGATTAAGCTATTAAGCCCAGGTCCTTCCCAAAGGTAATCTACATTGGGTACAGGTATGCTATCGCCTAGGGTTAACTCAGTTATGGTACTGTTCCTACACCAAATCAAGGTATCGGGCCCTGCATCGGCTGCAAAGATGCTTATTGGACCTAAGTTGTAGTTGGGGAAGTTAGGAAGTGAGCCTTGCGCAACGAATCCCGAGTCCATTTTCAATCCAAATAATTCAAAATTCGAGGCACTACCAAGTGAATCAGGGTTATGGATGATACTTATGTAGTTACTATTTGCATTAGTCGAGAAATAATAATGGCTTAGATAGATTTTACCATCTGGGCCTAGCTCGGATTGTCCAATGTGAGATTCACTGATGTCTACTGGACCTTCCCAAATGATAGTGCCCATATCCGAAGTATCTAGGGCATTATATTGAATTATTGCATTTTTAACAGTTGGTTGACCACCAAAGAGACTGTTTGTCAAGAATATATATAGTACTTTATCCGTTTTCGAATACTCACAACTATAGGGTCTTCTACCTGGATTATTATTGTTATATAAAACTCTATCCAAGGAAATCTGACCTTGGCAGCGATCGAAGTAAAAGGATTCTACAATTTCTTCTTGTGCTAAAGCAGTAACAAATCTTTTACCAGAAGTAATAAAGTCAATTTCTAAATGAGGATAGCCAGTAGTGTCACATATTACTGATCCAGATAAGGATTGTTCCAATCGTACCAAACGCTCACCGTCAAAAAGAACAGAGTAAAACCTATCGGCACATCTATTTTTCACAGCTTTTTGCTTTAATACTAACCACCACCTATTACCATCAGAATGCTTTACAGCAGTCCAACCTTCAAACACGTTTGACAAGTGTCCGCTAATACCAAACTTATCTAATACAGGTTCATTAATAAAATTAAATGCAAATGTATCAGCCGATGGATAATAGGTGATTTTACTATAATAAGCTCTAAAACAATATAGGCAATTAGATTTGATGCCCATATGAAATAAAAAGTAAGAGTTTTATTCTCGACCAGGGAAAATGAAGGAAGCAGATGCTGCACTGCTAGATAAGA
>CAYGTK010000287.1:0-3681 GCA_964352775.1 uncultured Chitinophagaceae bacterium | reverse complement strand
GAAATAACATTCCTTCCATTAATAGTTGCCTTCAAAGCGAACTATAATCAGGGCATTACTACAGCCTTTACCAGTAAGTACTAGCCCAAAAGTACTGTAGGGTTTAGTTGTTTGATACATTGACACGCAGAACACTTCGCACATCCCACACTAAAAAGTGTAGCAAAGCATCTTGTCTTCTAAGGTCAGTTACTTATAAAAACATAATTCACCAACCATTAGTGACTAAAACTGTAAACCATAAGTGATGACTTATCTAAAAAACCAATGAGCAACTTTCTATGACCTTTAATAGAAAACAGCTGAACCAGTAAAACACAGGATATGAAAAAGGCTATTCTACTCACATTTGCAACCGCTCTGGCCACAACCGGGTGTTATGAACTTATAAATAGTTATATCCTAGTATTGGATATCCCAATAACCCAAGTTATTGTGCGTGGTGCAGTATTGGCATGTTATTTTCTTCTGGAGATACTCCATGCCAGTCACTTCCTACCGTACCCGCGTACCAAAGGGCAGGTTATTGTTTATAAGGTTATTGTTTACCTTATTACAATTGCACCGTGTATGTACACGGGTATTCAGCATGATCTTGATATCAGGATATACAATAACTGCTTTGTGCCGGTACTGTTTTTCGTTATGGCTGAAGCATTGATGAAGCATGTTAGAGAAACTTGGAAAGAACTAGGATAAGGTACTTGGCATAAGTAAATTAACCTGTTTTGGCCCTATCCTGCTGCAAAAACAACAACAATATTGCTCTATCTACAACTTAAAATGTAACTCAGAGAAGCACATCACATTTCGTATTCCTCCTGTGAATCTGTGCCTTCACCTTCCTTTCTATTCTTATGATACAATAAATATTCAATATTACCTCCAAAGTGCTTTACATCAGGGTTATACATACCCATATCTGCCTCGAACGCTTGGCAGAATTGTTTTACTAAAAACGGAATATCTTTATCCTCAGAATCCTCATCTAAAATAGATGCCCAAAACACCCATTTTGTAGAGTCAAAACAATGGGCTGCTCTACTGTTGCTATCCTTAAAATATTTTTTTAGCTTTTTTTTAGCTTCATCTTCTACGTACGTTCTAAACGTAGCAACTCCCCTAGCTTGCAGTCTTGGACTATTTAGATGACCTCTTATTATCTGGCTTCTTTTGATTAAACCTCTGAGGTAATCCCGCATTAACTGTAATGTACGAGTCCTTTGTTCTGCCTCGGGAAATCTACTTTCGATTTTGTTATTGAGCGAAGAGAGCATATCGATAAAATCATCCAATTCTTTTGGGTGTTCATGAATTATCATTCCTACCTCACCTAGTAGAGATTTAATATTACCCAATGTTTTTGTGGATAAATCCGACATATATTCATCAAAGACTTCTCTTTTGTTAAACCAGTTGCTAACTACTTTATCAAAGTGCTCGACAATAGGTAGCTCTATATTCTCAATTTCACCAATAAGTGAAATTCCCATGTCGTACATGAGCCAATGTTTTTCTTCAATAGTAAGGCTGTAGGGAATGCTATCTACACCAATGGCCAAATTAGTATTAACAAAGGCACCTAAGTCAGCGTGTCTAATTGTGCCATCAAACTTACTACCCTTTAGCATTACGAATATTTTATTCCTTCTATTAACTTTCAGTTCTTTTGCTGCTAATATTTCCGACAAATTTGTTTTGCCTTCTGCTGGCTTGTATGATATTGCCCAAAAGGCAACACGCCTGCAAACCATCTTTTCCAAATACTCCTGAAAAGCAACCCTATTTTTGGGGATTTTTGTTCTCCCCACTAACTTCGTAGTAAAACCGACTAAATCAAATGGAATTTCACCTTTGATAAATGATTCACAGTATGATTTTGCCTTTGAATTTATGTATGCTTCAAAGTGAAAGTAGTTAGCATGGTTTCTCTGATACAGATAAAATTTTTCAAAAGGTTCCCAAGTGTCACTCGTAGCTAGCAATCTTGGTAACCTTACAATGGCTTCAAACTGTTCATCTCCGAGTCTAACCAACTCGTCGCATAAATTAGTGCTTGTTTGTTCATTCTTCAGATAATCCCTTTTGGGTAAAATCTCCACTTTTGATGCGTAGTACCTAAAGCTCTCAAAAAGAAACTTCCTTGGCAACGCTGAAAGGGCTGCTAGCTTAATATCCTGCCTAGTTTCAGATATTTTTTTCAGAAATCTATATCCCTGAATAGATTGTAGGGTTTTTATGCCGTTTTCATAGTGCTCAAGTCTATAGTCGGAAACAATTAATACCACTTTGTTGTCTACCTTTGCATCTATTTCTAAGGCCCCGAAAGCCTCCTTGGCTGCGCAACAAGCGACAACCTCCACACCTCTTTTATCGATCTCGTTTATAAGGGGTTTCATATCATCGATATGATCATCGAGTAATATCAGTTTCCATTTATACTGAGCCTTATTGACCCTTCTTTGATCATTGGAATTACCGTAATTACCGAATACGTTTTTCAGAGCTTCTAAGACGGCAAATGCTGATCTTTTATCAGAAAGTATGGGGAGATCTCTTTCAGCTCTATCCATTGTCACATCAAACAACTTGTAGATACTTTCTATCGATTTTTCAATTTTAAGCGTATGTCTTTCGCCGAACTTAACGCTATTGGCTATTACATTATGTAGCATATGCAGCTCGCCTTTTAAGACACCTTCCCTTGAACAAAAATTTGCGCAAACATCCTGAAACTCAAGCCTATTTAGTACACCACTATTGTTAAGTATACCGTCATCACGTAGATCATCACAATACTCAGTAGCAACATCAGCTAAGGCATCAATTGATTGTGGTAATTGTATAATCTTATGCCCTACAGTATTTATAATCGCTCTATCTAATCTATTGTTGTAGAGCTTATTATGTGGAAAAAATGATGCAAACAATATAGGAAGCTGCAGACCCTTTCTACTCCTTAGGTGTTTCGCTAGGCTTATACCATAAAAGTTTTGCCTCATTTGGGTTACACCATCGACACCACTGCTACATTCACAAAGTATCACTACAGCTGCATACTTGTTTAACTTTACCGGCTCAAGCTGATCAACCTCATTGGGAGACATATAGACCAAATTCTTTTTTGCCTCGAACTTATTTTCAAATCCAATTAATAAGACCTTTTCATCACCTCTTAAACGGGAATTCGCAGTTACAAAATCAAGACCGTTGTCAAAGTCAGGAAACAGGCTATTTCTTAATTGGCGTAAGCGGCCTTCTGATTGGTCGGCGGCAAATTTTTTCAATGCAACTAGCTTCTTACCTTCATTTGCAAACTCGTGCTCAGCGTCACGAAAAACATCCTGATCTTTTATTGACGATGAATATAGACACTCCGCCAACAAGTCCAGATAGAATTCTGTTTGATCATCCCCCAATAAGTAATCCCAAAGGTTGTCAAATGCATCAGTGAAACGCCAATAATTTTTATGAATTACGGTATGCCTTAGTACATCTAAGGGTTTGGTTGCATTAAACTCAGGGTCTGTTATAAATTCCTCATTGGAACTATCACAAAGTTTTGAATCCTTAGTTGATCCATAGGTATCACAAAAGTTTATCTGATACCCCAATTTCTCTAAATGTAAGATACTAGGTTTTGCTCCGTGACCTAACACCGCTATGCGAGCCTGTTCTATC
>CAYGTK010000286.1:0-3719 GCA_964352775.1 uncultured Chitinophagaceae bacterium | reverse complement strand
GTGCACCGCAGCGGTACCAAAACACCGCATTTTGGGCCATTTGTGTTCATTTTTGCAACAGTTCAATAGTTCACTTCAGCGAAGCTAAAAGGGCAGACTACTTATATCAATTTGCGCTATTCGTAATTAGAGGCTTTTATCTATTCACCGCCTTACAAAATATAGTATATTTGACTCCTAATATGAAGCCACGGGTCCTTCTCGATAGTAAGAAATTCCAACTCACCCTGCGCCGCCTCTGTTTTCAATTAATAGAGAACCATAACGACTTTTCAGATACTGTAATTATTGGCGTGCAACCGCGCGGTATTCACTTTAGTGATAGGGTAGTGGACTTACTTCACGAATTGCGCCCAGGTATCGATCTGAAATACGGTAAGCTGGACATTACTTTTTACCGTGACGATTTCCGCCGTACGGAGAAATTAGCAGAAGCATCGGCCACTACCATCAACTTTAGCCTAGAGGGGAAGAATGTGATATTGGTAGATGATGTATTGTACACTGGCCGCACCATACGATCGGCCATAGACTCTCTGTTAGATTTTGGAAGGCCTGCCCATGTGGAGCTGATGACCTTAATAGATAGGCGCTTACAGCGGCATTTGCCTATTCAGCCCAATTATGTAGGTAAGGTGGTAGATTCTATTGAAAGCGAGCAAGTTAAGGTGGAATGGAAAGAGAGCGATGGCGCCGATAAAGTGTGGATACTTCCTAAAAACGACAAGGCATAATGGGGGCACTGAGCACACCACACCTGCTGGGTATAAAAGACCTGACCAAAAACGATATAGATCTCATATTCCGCACTGCGGACAATTTTAAAGCGGTACTTAACCGACCTATAAAAAAGGTGCCTTCGCTGCGCGATGTTACCATTGCTAATTTGTTTTTTGAAAATAGCACGCGTACCCGCATCAGTTTTGAACTAGCTGAAAAACGTCTTTCGGCAGATGTGGTCAATTTCTCTGCAGGTTCTTCCTCGGTAAAAAAAGGGGAGACCCTGATAGATACGGTGAAGAATATTTTGGCCATGAAAGTGGATATAGTGGTTATGCGGCATCCCAGCCCTGGCGCGCATATTTTTCTATCACGCCATATTGATGCGCGCATAGTAAATGCTGGTGATGGTACACACGAGCATCCCACACAAGCACTGCTCGATACCTATTCTATCAGAGAAAAATTGGGTGATGTAAAGGGATTGAAAGTGGCTATATTGGGCGATATAATGCACTCTAGAGTAGCCTTGTCAAACATATTTGCACTACAGAAACTGGGTGCTGAAGTTATGGTTTGCGGACCACCTACACTGATACCTAAGTTTATTGGTAAGCTAGGTGTAAAGGTGAGTCATAATGTAAAAGAAGCGCTACAGTGGTGCGATGTGGCTAACATATTACGGATACAGTTGGAACGTCAAGACATCAAGTACTTCCCATCGCTACGTGAGTACTCCCAGTACTTTGGGGTAAACCGTGAGTTGCTTGATAGCGTGAAGAAAGACATCGTGATAATGCATCCTGGCCCGATAAATAGGGGCGTAGAGATAAGTAGCGATGTGGCTGATAGTAAACAGTCTATCATTCTTCAACAAGTAGAAAATGGGGTAGCCATCCGCATGGCGGTACTGTTTTTGGTTGCTGGTAGGCAGCTAGAAGGGTAATAATAGGCTAGTAGTCCTATCCAAGCCTTGCCCATTAGATTATGCGTATTTAAGCTAGTAAGGTTAAGTCGCATAGCTCCAAAAAAAACATGATCACCAGTATTTGCTCTAGCTTTTTCAATTGATGTATTGCTATAAGGTTATTTGCAGTAAGTATAATGTCAAGTACTGATGATATGTAATGAGGAGTGACTGAATTAGCGGAGGAAAACGAAAAGTCTACTAACTACCCACCGATCCCTTGTAACTACCTAGTTACCAAACGAGGTACGACCATGTAGCATCTATGGTGCGTCGATAGGCGCTATGATATTGCATCCTTGTCAATAGACAAGGGGTGGTCGGGGTTTGCGCTGGGTTGACTTGGCGTATACATCCGCTTATCATTCTTATCTAATTACTAGCTGCTAGAAATAGAATTGGCCAAATACGTAAAGTAGTAGGCACATAATTGCTGAAGTGGCAAATGTTCCCCACATAAACCTCCTACCAACATTTGCAACTGTAGTTTTATTAGGGCTTATCAAGAGATACAACATGAAGCAGACGATTACTGCAGAAAAGATGAACATCGAAAATATGGCTCCCACTTCATCCCCTGATAAAGTACGAGGCGTATCCAACTCTAAAAA
Organism: uncultured Chitinophagaceae bacterium; assembly: GCA_964352775.1. Lineage (GTDB taxonomy): Bacteria > Bacteroidota > Bacteroidia > Chitinophagales > CAIOSU01 > CAYGTK01. The sequence continues at coordinate 1,421 of CAYGTK010000286.1, read as the reverse complement.
TAGGCGCCTTATTGTGCCACCAAGTTTAAAGATGTAGAAAGCACTTATACCTGCCCAACCCCGTTTACAGCCAACCAAAAAGGGCAGTATCGCTAATGCTGCAAGCCCCCAGGGGAATATTTTGAACACCATAATATAATACCCATCAATAGAAGACATACCAATGGGAAAGTGCTCCATATGATAGAAGACGGAACGCTTATCTAGAATCATAATAAGCCCTGCAATTGTCACTATTACTATTCGGAGGGGTAGGGCTTTATTAAAAAATTTGGTCAACACTAGATAAAGATATGTATTGGCTTGGATCAATTTTTGCTGGATGATACGGCCATTGAGGATTTTAAGTAGAAGCTAAAAGTGTGTAGTATTGTGAACAGGGGTAACCCAAGATTTTTTCATAACTAATATTGACGATCTTGATAAACTTAAGTAGCATTGAACATCTAAGTACCTCGCGCTTAACCTTAAGCCCAGTTACACTAAATGATGTAGACTATGTGTACCAAGTATTTCAATTGGAGAGCACAGTTGAATTTGATTATATAGCCCCATTTACGGATCAAGAGCAGGCAGTTAAGCTTATACAGGCATGGCAAAAGCGACAAGAAAACAATACCGGCATACGACTGATCATGAAATTGGTGGATACGAATGAAACCATTGGCAGTATCGGCCTATTTAGCATAAGTGAACGAAGGGGGAGTGCAGAAATAGGGTATGAGATGCATCCTAATTACTGGGGCAATGGCTATATGCACGAAGCCGTTATGCGAGCATTGCAGATCAGTTTTAATGATTGGAAGCTGCACCGCATATCGGCCACCATATGTACCGAAAACCCCCGCAGCCGAGCTGTTATAGAAAAGGTAGGATTTAAACTAGAAGGCATTGCCCGCCAAAGCGAACGCAATTACAAAGGTGAATTATACGATGAATGCCTATATGCTCGCTTACGAGGAGATGGAGTTTAGGTTAACTGTGTAGTGTTTACTGACTCGTCAATAGACGCTATGATATGGCATCCTTGTCAATAGACAAGGATGAGAGTGGGGGGAATTACTAATAAGGAAAACACCTAAAAATATAATTACATAGTAAATGAGGAATGGCGTATAGCAATAGACCAAGCTGTATAGCCACCTTTATACTCTTTTGACTAATACCCACTCTTTCGCGCACTTGAGGCAGCAACATTAAGTAGATAACCAGTGCAACGTTACACATGAACATAAGGAACAAAAAAGCTACACCCACGGTATCATTCATTGGCGATTGAAGATGCCATGTAATGAGCTCAAACTGATCGTGGGTGAGTTTCATAAGATAATTAACCAAAGAAACGAGCATTAGCAACCAGCCCCAGCGCCAACCTAAGAGAAAAGGAAGTAAGCTGATGATGCCCAATAACCAAGGTAAAC
>CAYGTK010000285.1:0-3733 GCA_964352775.1 uncultured Chitinophagaceae bacterium | reverse complement strand
TGGTCGCCCCATTCGGGGGAAAATAACGGCAACCCGACCTGGCCACAAGGCCAATGTAGAGTTCGCTCAGCTGATAAAGAAGCATATAAAAGCCAACAAGCATAAAGAAGAAATACCGAAGTACGACCCAAAGTCAGAGCCGCTTTATGACGTTACGAAAATAGAGCAGGCATTACCACATAAGTATCCTTTCCTACTGGTTGACAAGATCATTGAGATGGGCGAAAAGCATGTGGTAGGTATTAAGAACGTTACCTTCAACGAGCATTTTTTTCAAGGCCACTTTCCGGGTAATCCCGTAATGCCGGGTGTGCTTCAGTTAGAAGCCTTAGCACAAACTGGTGGTATCTTGGTGATGACCCATGTAGATGAGCCAGAATTGTACGATACGTACTTCTTGATGATAGATAGGGCCAAATTCAAGCAAATGGTAGTGCCGGGCGATACGCTTATATTAAAGATGACCCTACTGAACCCTATCCGCCGAGGAATATGCGAAATGAAGGGTACCGCTTACGTAGGCGATAAAATAGCCTCTGAAGCGCACATGGTAGCCAAAATAGTGAAACGCGAGATCAAATGAACCAGCCCTTCTCCTTTATACATCCGCAGGCAAAAATAGCCGACAACGTGGTTATAGAACCATTTGTGACCATTAGTAAGAACGTGGAAATAGGGGAGGGCACCTGGATAGGTAGCAATGTCACCATCATGGAAGGCGCGCGTATTGGTACCAATTGTAAGATATTTCCTGGGGCGGTTATCTCCGCCGTTCCGCAAGATTTGAAATTCAATGGAGAGGATTCTACCGTAGAGATCGGCAACAACGTGATCATTCGTGAGCACGTAACCGTTAATCGCGGAACGAAGTATAGTAACAAGACCATAGTGGGCAACAATGTAATGCTAATGGCTTACGTACACGTAGCCCACGATTGCGTTATTGGTGACCATTGCATATTGGCTAACAATGTCAATTTGGCAGGGCATATCGAAATAGGAGAGTACGCCATACTTGGTGGATTAACCGCCGTACACCAGTTCGTAAAGATCGGTGAGCATGCGTTCATCTCTGGTGGTTCACTTATCAATAAAGATGTTCCTCCTTATGTGAAGGCCGCGCGATTGCCGCTTTCTTATGTAGGGGTTAATTCCGTAGGGCTTCGCCGCAGGGGATTCACTAGTGAGCAGATCAACCATATTCTAGACATATACCGCATTTTGTTCGTGCACAACTCCAATTTAAGCAAGGCGCTTTCTTTGGTAGATAACGATATTTCATCTAGTGATGAGAAAGACACCATCCTCAGTTTCATTCGCGATTCGGTGCGGGGAATAATGAAAGGCTTCCGTCAGCGTCATGATAATAACCAGTAAGGAGGTCAGCAAGCGCTTTGTTCGTGAGTTCATCCTGAAAGGGGTCGATCTTACGTTCGAAAGCGATAACAGCTACGCCCTACTTGGTCCTAACGGATCAGGGAAAAGTACCTTGATGCAATTGCTATCAGGCAGCATTTCACCTACTAAAGGCACTATTACTTACACCCTTAACGGTAAAACTCTTCCTGTAGAACAATGGTATAAGCACATCGGCTTTGCCGCCCCATACCTGCAGATAGTAGAAGAACTTACCCTTGTGGAACAACTGCGTTTCCACCAAAAATTCAAACCTTTCCTTAAAGACTTATCGGTAGACGATATACTCGGTATAGTGGGTTTGGAAAAACATGCAGATAAGCAGATAGCCGCCTTCAGTAGTGGGATGAAACAGCGGGTGAAACTAGCTCTGGCCATATTAAGTGATGTAACGGTATTGCTGCTAGATGAACCTGCTACCAACCTAGACGCAGATGGCGTAGCCTGGTATCAAGGTCTTCTAAAAGACCACTCAGCGGGGCGTATCATCATAGTAGGCAGTAATCGGCAAGATGAGTATGCTATGTGCCAGCATCACGTCCAGATCTCTGAATTTAAGTAGTTAGATAAGTAATTCCTGTTACAGGTTGTATTAGTACATGACTGTTGCGGGCTCCTAGTTATTGACAGGTTTTCGTTTAGTTAACCATCGTTTTTTTGATGATCTACATCCGTTTTTCTTTTCCTTTTTCCTTGATGAAAAAGAAAGAAAAAATCAAGCTAAAAAGATCGCTCCACGCTCGAGGCTTTCGCTCGCTGCCGCTTTTTAGCTGGCCACGCTTCTTCTAGATCAGACTTAATAAACGAAATGGTAATGCAGTTAATGAATGTTATCGGCAGTAAGCCGTAAGCCGATGGGGCCTTTGCAATTAACGCCATTCTACAAAAGGTCTATTGTTTACAACACACACACACACACACGCAAACAAAGAAGCATAGGCCACGCGGTCTGACGGCAGCCGCGAAAGCTTATGTGCGTAGAGCGGTTCAGAACGCTTGATCTTTTAGCTTCGTTTTCCATCAAGGGAAAAGGAAGAGAACAACGACACTAAGCAAGTAAGTGCAAACAAACTAAAAGAAACTATCTCTAATTCACTAACTACACAAACAAGCAGACCCACCAATATATTTACACTTAAACAACTAGTTTCGGCTTGGCACAATAGTTGACTACTTATGTACCCAGCAAAATGGTGGAACAATTCTGCCATTCTGTCCTTAATTATACCTGAATAGAATACTATGTTCGAAGATATGTTTCACAACGCAGAAATGGCATCAGAAGAAGATGTGGAGTTTTTGCCAATGATCTCTATAGAAGAAAGCGATAGCGACGATAACGAAGACGAAACCTACAACGAAATATTACCCGTGTTGCCATTGCGTAACACCCTGTTGTTTCCAGGAGTACTGATACCCATTACAGAGGGCCCCGAAAAATCATTAATTGACGATAAGGAAGCTTATAAAACTGACAAACTGATAGCCGTATTGGCACAAAAGGATGTCAACATAGAAGACCCTGAGCCGAGCGACCTGAACACCATTGGTACTATTGCCCGTATCGTTAAGATATTGAAGATGCCCGATGGGAGTAACACGGTCATCATGCAAGGCCGTCGTCGTTTCCGCATGACAGAGGTGGTTACCAATGACCCTTATCTGCAAGTAAAGGTTGAGCCACTAAAGGATAGCGGACCAAAGAATAAGAAAGAATACAATGCCATAGTTGGGTCTATTAAAGACTTGGCTACCCAGATAATCAAGCAATCGCCCAACATCCCTACGGAAGCGGGTATTGTGTTGAAGAATATTGATAACCCCCGCTTTTTGCTGCACTTTATCAGTAGTAATATGAGTGCTGAGGTGGGCGTAAAGCAAACCATTCTGGAAACAGATGACTTGCACGAGAGGGCTAACTTGGTTTACAAAAAACTGGATGAAGAATTCCAATTATTGGAACTGAAGAACCAGATCAGCAGCAAGGTAAAATCGGACATCGACAAGCAACAGCGCGACTACTTCTTGCATCAGCAAATGAAGACCATTCAAGAAGAATTGGGTGGCGATAATTTCAACCAAGAAATTGACAAATTACGCGAGCGTTCTACCAGTAAGAAATGGAGCAAAGAGGTACAAAAAACCTTTACCAAAGAGCTAGCCAAGCTAGAGCGTATGAACGTAGCGGCTGCCGAATACTCGGTACAGCTGAACTACCTAGAGCTAATGCTAGACCTGCCTTGGGAAGAATGCACCAAGGACAACCTAGACATTAACCGCGCCCGCAAGATATTGAATGAAGACCACTACGGTTTAG
>CAYGTK010000284.1:0-3771 GCA_964352775.1 uncultured Chitinophagaceae bacterium | reverse complement strand
GAGATATTGGATGTGGTGATGCGGTTGCGGGAAGCGGTTCAGTAGGCAGTTTTCAGTCGCAGTAGGCAGTATGCTTTATAGTTATTCCGTTGTAGAACAGAATCTGGCGTATGCAAGTCGTTACACTTCAAATCATTCGACCATGAGATTCCGACCTGCGTCGGAAGGACTGGTGTGCGGGTATTTCGCTAGCATTTCAAGCGAACCATAATTACCCTCATAATTACACATCAAGGTTAAACCAAAGTTAAGTTTGGCCCTGAACGTCAATTCTTAACACAGTATGGATAACCTAATATTGCCTTTGGCGTATAGTAAGGGTACATTTGCAATCGTTAAATAAATATATGAAGCACGGCTACCTAACTATCCTTTAAACATACTAGCATTAGCGCCCCCTTAGCTTTTGATAGGTTTATGCCTCAGAAAGGTGTGGTAGTCATGTAAAACCAACACATGACAACACGTTCATTCTCTATTTCTTCTTTTGGTACTGGCTTGCTGGTATTCATTTTTGCACTATGCTTTTTGGGGGCTACTTTTTCAGCACAGGCACAAACCACCATTTGGTCAGAAACTTTTGATACCGACGGCCAAGGATTAGTAGGTTCATCTAACCCCAATACCTATACCGTACCGGGTGGCAAATGGAATATTGATGTTACTTCAGGGGCCTTAACTGCGGGTACCGACTGGTTTCAAACACAGAGCAACCGTATGGAAGCACGCGATGTGGATGGCGACGTGTATTGGTATTCTGAAAGTATTTCTATCCTTAATTATACCGACGTAGAAATTTCAATCAACCTTTATGAAGGAGGTACCCTGGAAGCTGGTGACGACATAGCCAGCCACTACCGAATAGATGGCGGAAGCTGGACGCAATTTGCCACAAACGGTTATAGAAGCAACGATTTTACAAGTGCTACCGCTTCGCAAACAGGTTTAAGCGGCACAACGCTTGAACTAAGAGTGACAATAAAAAATGACGCTGGATCGGAATACCACCGATTTGACAATGTATTGGTAGAAGGTGTTCCTGGTTCTACAGGGCCTGCAATTACTACCTCGGCCGTTAGCGGTTCACCCTATTGTGTGGGTAGTGGTATCACCGAGTCTGTAACAGTTCCTTATACCGTATCGGCAGCATTTAATAGCAGTAATATTTTTACTGCCCAGCTTTCTGATGATAATGGAAACTTCTCCTCTCCTACTTCTATAGGTACGGCAACGGCTACTGGTGCTGGTAGTATATCGGCCACCATTCCTTCATCTGCCACGGCAGGTTCGGGTTATCGCATTAGGGTTGTAGCTGATGACCCCCTTTCTCTTGGTAGCGATAATGGAAGCGATCTTACCATAGATAATTTCGCAGGACCAAGCAGTGTAGCAGCCTCTTGCGGCAATACTTCCGCAGATGTTAGCTGGACCAACCCCACCTGCTTCGACGATGTAATGGTAGTGATCAAAACATCTGCTTTTACTGCTGCTTTACCTAGTGGCACTTCTTACACCGCAAATTTATCCTTCGGCACAGGTACTAGTTTTGATGGTGGGCATGTGGTGTACTATAGCTCAGGTTCAAGCACTACCAGTGGCACCATAACAGGATTAAGCAACGGCACTACCTATTACTTTAAAACCTTTGCCCGCTTAGGAGGTACTTGGGTAGCTGGTGGCGATGATAACTGCTCGCCAGCAACGGGACCGTGTGAAACAGAAAGCTTAACCAATTTTGCAGGTTCTACTTCAACCTATACCAGCGGAACTTTTACAGGTGATAACGCTACCATGACTTGGGATTATGCAGGTGCCAGAAATGTAACCAGCACCCACAACATTACTGGTCGTTCTATTGGTTTTTCAGATTCTGGTACTCGCCGATTAAGAGTTAACTCGGGAGCTGGTGGTGTGGGTACACTTACCTTTAGTATGCGCTCGTATTTTACTGGTGGAGGAGCAGCTGACCGTACCATAGCCGTATATGTAAATGGTAATTTGAAAGGCACCTACACTTTGGCCGCTATGGCTACTGTGTATACACACAATGTAAGCGCCAACGAATCTGGGAATGTGCTGGTTGAATTTAGATCTACAGGAAGCAGACAAGTTACTATTGATGATATTGAATGGACCTGTACTGCATCGTGTACCCCACCAACAGATGCCATTGGTACCATTTCAGGCACTACTCCAGCTTGTGATACTACTAGCTTAAGTTTTTCTGGTTCAGCTAGTAGCCCAGTGGTAAATTACTGGCAAACCACTAGCGGCGGAACTAGCACTAGCAATGATGCCGCCTCTCCCCTTTCAGTAAGTGCGGCTGGCAACTTTTATGTTAGGGCTTACAATACCACCACCACGTGCTGGTCGGTTGGTGAAATAGGACCTTATTCCGTAGTTATTAATACCCAACCCACTGTAAATACCGACCCCACCGACGAAACGGTTAATACTACCGATAATGCTTCGTTCAGTGTAAGTGCATCTAATGCTGGTGGTTATCAATGGCAGGTAAATACTGGAAGTGGATTCACCAATATTACCAATGATACTGTATATTCAAACGCTACCACAAGTACTTTGAACATTACTGGGGTTACGTTAGCAATGAACGGCTACACCTATCGCGCCGTAGTTAGTGGCGATGCTCCTTGTGCATCTGTAACTTCAGATAGTGCTACGCTTACAGTTATCAATGCCATACCCGTTACCGATGATGGTTGTGCCGCCAACGATTTTGCCACTATGACCTTTAACTACCCTACTAACTTGGTGATAACCGATATTAAAGTTGGGGTGAAGATAACCACTACCTTCCGTGGTGACTTGATCGTAAAATTGGAATCGCCCGAGGGAACGGAGATAACCATACTGAATAACATAGGAGGAGGCGCAGACAATGTAGATGCTTTGTTTGACGATGCTGGCACGGCTAATGCCTTATCTAGCGCTGGTGGAAGCCACACTGTAGATGCTACTTATGATGATACTGTGCAGGTACAAGGTCCATTAACCAGTGCTTTATCTACTTTTAATGGAGAGTTATCGCAGGGCGATTGGATATTAAAAGTGTGCGATGATGCAAACTTCGACTTGGCATATATAAATGAATTTGAGGTAATTATTACGGGTACTATACCTTGTACATCTACAGCTACTGTATCTTCTTTCGGACCTACTTCAGGCCCCGTGGGCAGCATGGTAACCATTACGGGAACTGGCTTTACTGGTGCACTAGGGGTGAAATTTGACGATGTAAGTGCAGCAAGCTATACGGTAGTTAACGCTACCACCATAACTGCCGAAGTACCCGCAGGCGCAAACACAGGCGAGATAAAAGTGACTGACCCATCAGGTTGCGATGCCAAGTCTGCTGCCGACTTTAGCCTATTAGAGCTTAGCGGTATTTGTGGAAACGGAACTATCGCAAGCGAGTTATTCATTTCAGAAGTATACGATGCCACTACGGGCGATTTCCACTTTGTAGAGATATTTAATGGCACAGCTTCGGCAGTCAATCTATCAAGCTATACCGTTCGAGTAATAGCTTATGGAAACAACGGTAGTTTTACTCATAACATATCGCTTAATAACGTAACTCTAGCGGCGGGCGATGTATATCTATTGGCAATAGGTAATAGCTCTAGCACTTGCCCTGGAGTAACTGCCGACCAATCGAATACTGCCGGTGGTTTTAACGGGAACGATGAAATAATGCACCGCTTGTCACGAACTACTATCGACTTTGTAGAGAATCAAGGCTACGGT
>CAYGTK010000283.1:0-3813 GCA_964352775.1 uncultured Chitinophagaceae bacterium | reverse complement strand
ACCCATTTTGGTATTGCGTAAAGCGGCCATTTGCTTCTCGCTAAGCTTGTGCAAATGCTCGCCTGCAAGCTCCACTTCACCTTCATCAGCGGTATCTAATGTACCTAGAATGTGCAGTAATGTACTTTTGCCCGCGCCTGAACTTCCCACTATACTTACCACCTCGCCTTTGGCGATGGCTACATCCACACCTTTCAGCACGTGTAATTTGCCGTAATATTTATGGATATTTGATGCTGTTAATAAAGCCATACTAGTGGAATTTCCCGTTTACCGAAAATACAAAAACGGCAAAAGCTTTTTTAAAATTCTATCGCCTAGTCATTTCTTAGAATTGAAATTAATGATGGGTACTGCAGAGTTGATAGAAATAGAAGCTAAAATACTGCCCGACCGCGTTTACATTCAAGATATGCTTACCGACTATGAGCAATATTGGGATGTTTCAACTGAAAATGAGTTTGAGAATTCATTAGCCTATATTAAGAAATGAGATCTGGCTGACCATATGCGTGTATATACTTCTTTTTTATAGGTATATGTTCTACATTTGCATATATCGCTCCACAGCTTTTTTTAGATATTAAAGACATTTGCCCCTTGCGGCAGCACCTTTATCATTCCGTTTCAACGGTAATGGTTGTTGGTTGGAGCCCCTTTGCTAACCCTTAGGGGCTTTTTTATTGAAGTGGGTGAACGCACTTACAGTTACACCATTATAGTATAAAAGGTACCATGACCGACCAACAACTTGATCTTCAATTCACACTAGACAAAAAGGCCTACATCAAGCTGAAAGTAAAGCTGAATTTGAAGAAGCCTATTTATTTCATTTTAGTAGGTGTGTGGATCGTATTGCTGTTAGCGCTAGCAAAAGACCTAGCCTTTTATGGGGTAGACTACTTGTGGAACAACCCTAAGAAATGGGTAATAACACTTGGTATACTACCTGCCTACTTTGGTTACGTATACCTACGCAACTACTTTGTTACAAAGAGTCAAGTTTCTGGGCACGATCACTTAGATGCTACCCAGCAAATGACTATTTCTGACGAAGGCATAACGATAGTACTACCCGATAGCGCCCAAACAACAACAGTTGCATGGGAAAGCATGCACCACTTAGAAACTGTTGAAGGGTGGATATTGGTGTTTACCAATAAGCATAGCTCTATACCTATTCCACCATCGGCCTTTACTTCAGTAGATGACCATCAATGGTTGCTGAATATGGCCGTTACTCAACATGTAAAGGTAGAGTCTAAGTAAAAGAGGCCTTTAGAAGTATTTACTGTTCCAGCAAAAACTTTATCATATCGGTAGTGGTAACTATACCTACCAAATTACCATCACTAACTACAGGTAGAGCATGATATTCTGACCTAGCGAATTTTCGGGCTACTCTTTCAATAGTTTCGATAGATTCCACAGACTGCACGTCGTGGTTCATCACCTGGTCGAGCGTAAGCATATCAAATATGGCAGAATCTCCTTCACCAGAACCTACTGCTTGGTTAAAGCTCAATCGCTTTATGTCTGTTTTACTAATTATACCGACTAGTTTACCGTGCTTTAGTACAGGTAAGTGGCGTACTTTTTTGGTTTCCATTAGCTCTTGCACATCGTACAAATTGCTTTCAATATCCAAAGCGTGGACCTGTTCGGTCATCAAGACAGATATGGGGGCATCAAGTTTCATCGTTCTTCGTTTTAGTGTATACTAAAGATCAACAAACCCCTTAACTAATTGAGTGACTTTGGTCACTAGTAGGTGGTGACAGATGTGACTACCTCCCCTTAAATATCCGCTTAGCCAATTTCAAACGTAGGGCTATCTTTTCTTCTACAGCCAATACTTGAGGTACAAGCACTTCATCTTCCAACCACTCGTGTACTGCCAAATCGGTTTTGAAAGACTCTAACTTACGCAGTAACACCCTATAAGCAATGTTATCACTAAGAGCAGTGAGGTCTTCTTTCAAGCTAACTATCAATTGGCTCAGGTCGAAGCTTACCGTATCATCATGATCATCAATGAACTGCTTAATGCTATAGGCTGAACCTCTATGAGCAACTATGGCTGAATTATGAGCATCAGCAGCTAATAGTGCATCTATATAGGGAAACAGGTGCTGCTCTTCTAATTCTATGTGGCTGGTCAGGTTCTTTTTATAATTACTCAGGAAACTACTTAGCACGGCAAAACCAGGCATGGTTTCGCGACAGCCCGCAGCCAACTGCATAGCGGCTAGTTCCATTTCTTGTAGGCGCTTACTTATATAGTAGCTGTGGGTATGTTTCAAATAACACAACACATCTGCTAAGGCAAATTGCTTCATTTCTTCAAGTGGACGATACTCCGCATTGTCGAACATGGCGAAAAGCTCTAACAGCATATCGGCAGGCAGTCCTTTAGGCATCTCCTGTGTTTCCGACACTATCTGTGGGAAACGCTCTAATACTGTAGCGGCATTGGGGTTATCTAATGCTAATTCTTTTAAGTTGTATAGTGTATGTTCCATGGTATTGTGATATGCATCAAATCTAGACATCAGCCTCTGCCCCACCAATACCACAATTGAGGGGTTTTCTTTCGCTTATCCACAAGCCCATTCACGTTGTAACCTTATTCATGCATTTGCGTAGAACCGGACTGGAAACATATTTACATGGTATAATGACAATGAGCGAAATGAAAATGAGGATGATGAGACCACTAGCAATTATGATGTTGGCATGCTTTTGCGTGCCACTGTTCACCTTTGGGCAAAGCCCCAAACAGGCGAATATTTGGTATTTCGGCGAACAAGCTGGATTAGATTTCACAAATGGAGACCCCGTTGCCTTAACCAATGGTGCAATGAATTCCTTCGAAGGAGCTACTGTAGCTTCTGATGAGCAAGGTAATTTAATGTTTTACACCAATGGCGGCGATAACCCTTTTCCAGGCGGAATTTGGAACCGTAACCACCAATTGATGCCCAATGGCGATCTAACTGGTGCAGGCGGATGTAACAGCTCGTTCCAATCGAGTATTGTTGTACCACAGCCAGGCACTAAGGATAAGCACTTTGTATTTACAACTGACTGTTTAGATTTTAATGGCGGTGCCGATGGCCTTCGCTATTCTATTATCGACATGGGCCTTGATGGTGGCTTGGGCGATGTAGTTACTAAAGACGTTCCATTATTGGCTGGCCCAGTAGATGAATCGTTAACTGCAGTTCGTCACGGAAATGGTAAAGATCACTGGATAATTGCACACAAGGTAGCTACTGATAGCTTTTTTGCCTATCACCTTACCCGTAGTGGTATTGTGGGTGTAGTAGCAAGTAAAGCTGGATTGCCAACTCCTGTATATGCAGGTAGTATCAAAATATCTTCTAACCGCGAGAAGCTAGCTTATGCTGCTGATGCTTGGACGGGTATTTTCGATTTCGACCCTAATACTGGTGTTATCAATAACTTTAAAGACCTTGGTATAAATGGTTATTCATGTGAGTTCTCGCCAGACTGTCAGTTACTTTATGTAGCTACTGGTAATGGCCAAGAATTATATCAATTCGATCTATTGCTTGCTAACCCGCAAAGTAGCCCAGTACTTATTGGTACTACTGCTTCTACTGGTTTTGGCTTTATGCAATTAGCACCTAACCGTCGTATCTACATTTCTCGTTACTTCAATAGTCCTTTCCTAAGTGAAATTCGTCACCCTAACTTTAGAGGTACGAACGCAACTTTTGAAGACGAAGCTGTTTTCTTAGCAGGTAAAGTAGTGCAAGGAGGGTTAACCAACTTTTCATCAGACATAGT
>CAYGTK010000282.1:407-3877 GCA_964352775.1 uncultured Chitinophagaceae bacterium | reverse complement strand
CCTATACACTTCAGCGGCGATAAAAAGGGCAGTCACGAATGGGTGATAGAATTCTCGAAAGCGCCACAGGATTTAGAGAAGTTTACCGAAATTTTGGATGTGGCCCTACAAGCAGTTAACTCCGACTACGAAGCTAAACGGTACAAAGACCTTGCACTACAGTTGCCAAAAGTAAATGCCGTACCCAATAATACCTTTTACAGTTGGCTAAAGGTCAAGGGTAAGCTAGGTGGTCAACACAAAGTACCGCGCTTAAGTAATGATAGAAAGTATGTTGACGAGCTGCTAGAAAATTTGCAGCATTAGGCGCTCTAGACTTTCAAAAGTATCTTTTGCTGCTTGCACAACAGCATCACCCGTATCTGGCTTTTGTTCCACCCTATTGGCTAGGTAAGCCCCGAAAGATTTCCATTGTTCACCTATTTCGCGGCCGTAGCAACCATAGTAATGCATTTCTTCAATGTGGGTTAGGTTCTGGTTGTTGGCCAGTTGTTTTTTAATCACTGCACCACCAAGCGTAGCACCTTCTAACACATACATAGCGCCCAATGCCGCTTCTTCGTTAGGTAGCTCAAAACCTAATTCCCATTTGGGCCAATTGGCTATTTCTTCTTCACTGTACCCTAAGTCAAGAAGGTCTTGCTTTAATAAAGGAGTTTTGTGGCGGTTGTCGAATTTGATGTCTTCTTTGGCACCGTTCAAATTTTCAGCTAAGAATGGCTCCATCACTTCGTGAAAACGGTAATTTACTACTATTAGCTTCTTATAGTCTTCAACCGTTAGGCTGTTGTCCATTATCTTATGACTGTGCGACGCTTTTTCCACGGCATCGTGGTTAGGGCGTGTTTCTTGGCGAAGGCGGAGCATAATACTATCCATAGTGGGTCTGTTTACATGACATTACTATGACAAAGGTACAACAGGAAGGTTCGTTTAGACCAATTCTAAATAAATAGAGTGAAAATTACCCTGAATGTGGTAGTCTTCTACTTAAACAACTTCTTAAGCGTATTAAAAAACCCTTTCTCTTCGCCAGAATATTCATCGCTTACATTGTTTTGCTCGTATTCGCTAAGGTCGCCTGAAATGATGTGATATATTTCGCCCCAGCTTATTAGTCCGCCTATGTTGCGGTCGTCAATATAAATGTCAGCTAATATCTTACGGCTCATTTCACCCTCCACGTAAGTTTCACCAGGGTGATTGCAATTGATGGCGTAAAATTCCACCCCCTTGCTGCGGCAGTATTCCACTGCTTCGTCCAATTCTTTGCCAGAGCGATATGTCCAAAGGATAAGTTTGTGCCCTTGTTTTTGCAGAGCCTTTAGGGTTTGGGTAGCAAATGGCACTTCTCTACCTATATCGGGATAGGCATGTTCTACTACTGTTCCATCAAAATCAATGGCCAATACTTTGGCATCCAGATTTGGCTGTGTGTTCATGCTAATGAAAATAAGATAATTGGTCTAATTCCGCTAAATTAGGCGATCCAAAACAAGGTGCTATGAAATTACTCTCGTGGAATGTAAATGGAATTAGAGCTACCCATAAAAAAGGCTTTATGGATTGGTTCCGAGATCAGGATGCCGATGTGGTGTTCATTCAAGAAACCAAGGCCATGCCCGATCAAATTCCTGATGAGGTGACTAATGCTGAAGGATATTTCACTCACTTCGAGTCTGGAATAAAAAAAGGCTATAGCGGAACGGGATTGTTCTCTAAAAAAGAACCGCTAAACATCAGAACCACTTTTGGTATTGAGCGCTTTGATAATGAAGGCCGAATAATTTGTGCGGAGTATCCTGAATTTGTAGCCTACGGTATTTATTTCCCTAATGGACAAAAGGGGGAAGAGCGCTTACAGTACAAAATGGAATTTTACGATGCCTTTTTAGAAGATGCGGAGAGTTATAGAAAGCAGGGAAAGCCCGTAATAATAACGGGAGATGTAAATACGGCCCACAAAGAGATAGACCTTGCCCGCCCCGGACCTAACAAAAGCAAAACGGGCTTTTTAGATATAGAACGCGCTTGGATAGATAAGTTACTAGACCACGGTTATTACGACAGCCTTCGATTGAAAACGGATGAGGGAGAATTATATAGCTATTGGGATCAGCGCTTTAGGGCTAGAGATAGGAATGTGGGCTGGCGTATTGATTATTTCTTTGTGAGTGAAGACTTAAAAGATAAAGTGACCGATGCTTACATTCAGATGGAAGTAACAGGAAGCGACCATGCTCCAGTTGGTTTAGAACTGGCATTGTAAATGGCATTCCTTAAATTTGCAACAAAGCAGCACGCTATGAAAAAACTGGTATTGATACGCCACGGACAGAGCCAATGGAATTTAGAGAACCGATTTACAGGTTGGACCGATGTGCCCTTAACGGAGCAGGGAGTTACCGAAGCCAAAACTGGCGGACAACTTTTGAAAGAAGCAGGTTTTGAATTTGATGTGGCTTATACTTCTTTATTGAAACGTGCCATTAAGACACTATGGTTGGTTTTAGAAGAAATGGACCAGATGTGGATACCAGTTCACCGTTCTTATAAATTGAACGAGCGCCACTATGGTGCTTTACAGGGCTTGAACAAAGCGGAAACTGCAGCCAAGTATGGTGACGAGCAGGTGCATACTTGGAGAAGAAGTTATGATATTCCACCACCAAAATTGGAGACTGCAGACGACCGCTACCCAGGTAATGAAAGTAGATATGCCCACTTAGGAGAAGATGTATTACCACTTTCGGAATGCTTAAAAGATAATGTGGAGCGCACGCAGCCTTATTGGGAAAACGTGATAGTGCCAGATATTAAGGCAGGAAAAAATGTAGTAGTAGCTGCCCACGGTAATAGCCTAAGGGCATTGGTGAAGATATTGGACGACATTAGCGATGAAGAGATCGTAAAGCTGAACATCCCTACTGGGGTGCCATTGGTGTATGAGTTAGATGACGACTTAAAGCCAATTCGCCATTACTACTTAGGCGATCAAGAGAAAATAAAGGCGGCTATACATGCCGTAGCCGCTCAAGGCAAGGCAAAAGCCTAGCAATGCCAAAACGCAAGTGGGTCATATCTGATATTCACGGATGCAGTAAAACGTTCCGTAAGCTTGTAGAAGATAAGATTAAGCTGACCAGGAATGATAAGCTCTTTCTGTTGGGCGATTATATTGATAGAGGCCCAGATACAAAAGGTGTTTTCGACTATATTTTTGAGTTGAAACAGCAAGGCTATCGGGTAAACACCCTGCGGGGAAACCACGAAGATATACTGCTGAAGAATCTAAAGGACGATACTATGCGACCAGGTTGGTTCATGCACGGTGGACTGAACACCCTTAAAAGTTTTGATGCCTGGGAAGTATCAGAAATACCTAAGAACTACCTGAAATTTATAGGAAGCCTTGGTTACTTTATTGAAATGAAAAAGTGGATACTGGTACATGCTGGTTTGAATACCAG
>CAYGTK010000282.1:0-397 GCA_964352775.1 uncultured Chitinophagaceae bacterium | reverse complement strand
GCATTAAAGACCCACTTAGCGATCGTGAATCGATGTTGTGGATACGTGGGGCAAAATTTGACCCTGCAAAGGTGAATTACAAAACGGTGGTACACGGGCACACGCCGAGAAAGCTTTCCGCAATACAGAAAAGCATAGCCGATAAAGACAATTACCTAATAGATATTGACAACGGCTGCGTTTATCCTGATAAAGAGGAGATGGGGAATTTGATCGCTTTGGAGTTAGGTAGTAGGGAATTGTTGGTGCAGAGGAATGTGGATATGGTATAGGGTTAAACGATTCTGATCTAGATCTGTTTCCGTATAGTTTGGATGCGTTTAAAGGTGACAGTTTCGTTGCTTTTCTTCCTTTTTCCTTGATGAAAAACGAAGCCAAAAAATCAAGCTAAAAAAAT
>CAYGTK010000281.1:0-3891 GCA_964352775.1 uncultured Chitinophagaceae bacterium | reverse complement strand
ACCTGCCACATTTGTAATGGTAGCGGCGCTAAAGATGCCAGCTCAGTAAGTACCTGTAATACCTGTGGTGGCAGTGGTGCAGTACGTAGAGTACAAAATACTATTCTAGGCCAAATGCAAACTACGGCAACCTGCCCTACTTGTAATGGTTCAGGCCAAAGCATAACGGCAAACTGCACCAACTGCAAGGGTGACGGGCGTGAATATGGCGAAGAGACCATTAGCTTAGATATACCAGCAGGTGTTAGTGATGGCATTCAACTATCCATGAGCGGCAAGGGAAATGCAGGTGAGCAAGGTGGCCCTTCAGGAGATCTTATCATTCTTATAGAAGAAGAAACACACCCTGACTTGACTCGTGATGGTAACAACGTGATATACGACTTGTACATCAACTTTGCCGATGTGGCTTTGGGAACTTCTGTTGAGGTACCTACCATAGGTGGTAAAGCAAAGATCAAGATACCATCGGGAACACAATCAGGTAAAGTATTCCGCTTGCGAGGTAAGGGTATACCATCATTGAACAACTCCTACGATGTGGGTGATGAGCTTATACAGGTGAACGTTTGGACACCTACCAACCTTAGTTCGGAGGAAAAGAAAGCCCTTGATAAGTTACGCAGTTCCGATAACTTTAAGCCCGACCCAAGCAAAATGGAAAAAGGCTTTTTCCGGAAAATGCGCGATTACTTTACGCACTAAACCAACATAATGGCCCAACTCGTTCTCGACCATATTCACAAAACCTACGGCGACTACAAGGCCAATAACGATATAAGTTTCGAGGTTCCGCAGAACAAAATATTCGGCTTACTAGGCCCGAATGGTGCGGGAAAAACTACCCTTATACGTATCATCACGAACATCATTGCCCCTGATGAAGGAACAGTAATGTTTGATGGTAGACCATTGAAGTCGGAAGACCAATCACGAATTGGTTACATGCCTGAGGAGCGTGGATTATACAAGAAAATGAAGGTGGGTGAACACCTAGTTTACCTTGCCCGCTTAAAGGATATGAGCAAGAGCGAAGCTCAAGAGAAGATCCGCTTTTGGATGAAGAAGTTCGATATAGAGGACTGGTGGGATAAGTTAGTAGAAGACCTCTCGAAAGGGATGCAGCAAAAGGTGCAATTTATCGCTACTGTGGTTCACGAACCCAAAGTGTTGATACTGGATGAGCCGTTTTCTGGCCTAGACCCTATTAATACCAACCTGATCAAGAATCAGATATATGAGCTAAAGCAGAAGGGAACCACTGTTATTTTTTCTACCCATCGTATGGAACAGGTTGAGGAAATTTGTGAGGAGATAGTGCTTATAAATAAAGGAGAGAAGATACTACAGGGCGATGTTTCTGAAATAAAGCAGCAGTTTAAAAAGAACCAGTTTTTAATTGAAATGGAAGGAGAAATACCTACTTCTCAATTACAGAAATATGATATTCTGGAGCAAGACGACCGCAAAATATTGGTGCAACTAACCGAAGATCAAGATTCTAACGAATTGCTTCGCTCCTTTATTCAGGCCAATGTGCATGTAACTGGGTTTAAGGAAATACTACCTAGCCTGAATGAAATATTTATTACCCAAGTAGAACAGCAAAAGTCATGAACAAGATCTGGCTCATCATTCAGCGGGAATATATTACTCGGGTAAAAAAGAAGTCTTTCATCATAACTACATTGCTAGTGCCAATTGGCCTAGCACTTTTTATTGGTGTTATTGGGCTGATAGCCAAGGTAACGCAAGATGAAAAACGCATTGCAGTAGTAGATGATACTGGTCGCTTCAAAAATAAATTGAAGGATAGCAAAACGATGTACTTCAAGTTCACAAGCGACCCAATTGATAGCTTGGAGAAAAATTTTAAGAAGGAGAATTACGATGGTATTTTGATGATACCCGAGCAGAAGAGTTTCTCCACTCCAAAGGGTGTGATATATAAGTCTGACAAGTCGCTAGGGGTTAATGCACAGCGTTATATGGAAGGCGAACTGAAAGCAGCTATCCGCAACATTAAGATAGAAGACAGCCGATACAACAAGGCTGAATTGAAGGAGCTAGACAAGGTAGATCTGGAGCTAAAAGTGCAGGTGTTTGGTGAGGATGGCGAAAAAGATGCCTATGGTGCGATAGCCATGGGGATAGGATATGCTATGGGCTTCATTATTTACATTACCATGTTTATTTATGGAACCATGGTAATGCGTGGGGTAATGGAAGAAAAGACCAATCGTATTATTGAAGTGATTGCGAGTAGCGTAAAACCCATTCAATTAATGATGGGTAAGATAATTGGTATTGGTGCTGTTGGACTTACGCAATTCCTCTTGTGGGGGATACTAATGAGCGGGGTCTATTTTGGAGCATTTGCCATTTTTGGTGCCGATTTGGCCAACAATATGCAAGACATGCCAGGCGCAGGAACACAACCTGAAATTGACGAGAATCAAGCACAGGCTATTTTTGAGCAGCTAGGGTCATTTAGCTGGGGTAAAATATTTATGTACTTCATCTTTTACTTTTTAGGCGGGTACTTGCTCTATGGTTCATTGTTTGCTGCAATAGGTTCAGCAGTTAATGAAGAAGGTGAGGGTCAGGCATTGAACATGATCGTTTCTTTACCCATCATCACAGCCATCATTATCATGACTATCGCTGTGCAGGAACCTGAAAGTGGCTTGGCAGTTTGGGGGTCAATAATTCCGTTCACCTCGCCAATAGTTATCCTTGCGCGGATTCCTTTTGAACCTGCTGCTTGGCAGATCGGGGTATCGATGATATTGCTGATACTAGGCTTCATTTTCACCACTTGGGTGGCCGCGAAAATTTATCGCGTAGGTATATTGATGCGTGGTAAGAAGGTTAACTTGAAAGAACTGGCTCGCTGGATGCGTTACTCATAGACGCAATGATGGATGTCTAATCACTTCGAGAACTCGTACTGAAACACGCTGGTGTTACTGAGGGAATGACCTGTGTTTCATGGTGGGCGAAAAGATGTTCCTAGTATTAGGCTTGGGCCAAATACCCATAGGTGCATCCTTTAAAGTGAACACTGAAGATTTCGAGGAATTCTCTACTCGCTACGGCTTTAAGCCTGCGCCGTACATGGCCCGCAATAAATGGGTTTCAACCAACGATATTAGCAACTTCACTATTAAGGAGTGGGAAGAAATAATCGCCGTGTCATACGGATTGATCAAGTCAAAACTCACCAAAAAGTTACAGCGTCAAATTGATGGGCAGCTGGGCTAAGGTTTTTCAAGCCTCTGCTTTTTCAAAATATAATCCTTTAGTGGGGCAATGACGTGTGGTGCTACATCTAACTCGTTAAGTGTAGTTCCATCAACTAGTTCTACTTGAATTTCTCCATTTACAGTAGAAAATGAATAACCAGGTTTACATTGGCTAATCCTTATTCTCATAGCGTTTATACCTGTTAAAAATCCATTTGTTTGTGTTTCGTAAAAAACATACTTTGAACAACTGTCTTTAAATATACACTTATGTGTATTGATCAGTGGTTTCGCTAACCAATAAAGCTTTATCACTAGTAAAAGAAGGTGCTTCATTTTTTGAAAACTGCAACAGAGACTGAAATAGAATACCCAGGCTGGGCTCCTAAACCAAAGCAACCTGAAGTAGGCGCAACATTTGTGGAAACATTTTCAAGGCCTTGATATTCCCAACCTTGACCCGTTTGCCCATCTATCAATGATTGCAATTGATCTGCAGCATCTGAAGTCGATCCATTTCTTTGAACACTTGCCTCAAAAGGCACTACTTTATAATCCATAATTTTATAATTTAGATTTAAAAATAATAAATTATAAATAAAGTAGTTATCAAGGCGTTAGAATCTCTTTACAGCTACTTTCTTAA
>CAYGTK010000280.1:0-3929 GCA_964352775.1 uncultured Chitinophagaceae bacterium | reverse complement strand
GTTCAGGATTATTCGTAGCTACATCACAATCATAATACAATTCATTAATATACGAGGCTATATTCCTCAGCTTAATCTTGGTGACCGTACGATCACCGTCAGGCTTTCTTGTAATCCATTGGTTCTTAACAAACCAATCAGCTTCAGAAAAGTCCCTTCCTCCAACAGTCACCTTACGATCAAGTAAGTGTAATCCGCCCTCCTCAGTAGCCATTATTTACTCTAACGTTATAGTTTGCTTGATATTTGGTTTTGGTTTATTTAGTATTGTTTTAAGATATACATTTTAAACTTTGATTAGTCATTTTGAGACCACTTAAAAAAATTTCATCCCCCGAAAACCTTTTGGTTAGAATACAGTCTTAATCCGTATATAAGAAACTTTGTTTAAGAACGAAAGGGGAGTAAATCGGAGTTTTAGGTTAAGAATATTTACCCCCCCCTGTCGACGGACTTGTTTGCTTAAATTGAAACACCGTTAAAGATCAAACAAAGAGCTTTAAACATGGGGGAAGATGCTCTACGACATAGAGAGTACAAAAGAAGAGATAATTAGAGTTCAAAACGAATTAAAAAGTGTTCAAGTCAAGAAGAAAGAAGCGAAAAGATCATTCGATGAAGGACTCCTTGATGACGAGACGCTAAAAGAAGTGCAATATTCTCTTAGGATTAGTATCATTAAGCTTCTTGGCCAAATTTCCGACCTAAGGAGTATTCAGGCTACGCTTGAAGCGGAGGCTGTTATTGCTAGAACTGAAGAGAGTCTCGAAGAGCAGAATATTGATCAAATGGATGACGTGAAGAAGACATTTCCTCTTTGCCAGACTCCATCAACAATGCAACGACAGATATTGCAGCAAGCCATGACACGAAAAGGGAGAAGAAAGGAAAGAAGAAGAAAAGGTTTTACCAGCCGTGCCTCTTTTCGAAAAACCTAGAATGGAATAAAGAGAACTCGTCGAAGAAACTAGTGTTTAAAAGGGATGGAAAGTTGCGCCTGTTAAGTACTAAAGAGAAAGCTTCTGATTTTTGTGTGAACGAGTGCACAGCATGTCACAAAGTTCTAAAAAATAAAGGAGGACTTCTTTCGCACCAACAGCATTGTAAGCTGTTCCTCAAGGAAAGATCTTTGGAGCAAGCCAAAAGGGCTACTCTGTATAGAAAATACATGGGAACACAAGATAAGCCAATATGTATTGAAAGCGAGAGCCCACAGCAAGGTGTTGTTGAAGCTTGTAGTAATTTAGATGCAGAAGAGATGGATGAAGATGAAGAACCGTGCCGCGACAAGGACAACCGAAGTGTCTCTGGTAGAGCAATTATTGTTAACCCGCAGCATGTTTGTTGTGGCATTCCCTGTGAAGGGTGGCCAAGCTGTGTTGTAGAAAGTGATACGCATGCCTGCAGCTCTTGCGGTAGGCATAACCATGTCCCCTGCGGATTTGAAGCTGAGCATGGCTACGCCATTGACTGTAAACCCTCTTGTGAGTTGGCACGCGCGAAGGTGGAAGCTTATGTTTGTGGTTCTAATTGTCAAAAACAAAGCGAAGCCTCAACTGACGCAACTGAAGGGGTGCTAACTCCGAGAGAGCAAAAGGCGAAAGCAAGAGGAAAAAAGTCTAAGCCAACACAAAGAGGACGTCAACACCGGAATAGCTACACTCTGAAGCGAAAAGCTTTTGCTATAAAGCTCGTTGAAGATGTAATAAATAGGACCAACAAAATCCGGGGGGCCAAAAGAAAGGTTGCGGACTTGCTTGACATTCCGGAAACAAACATCAACAAATGGGTACAAAACAAGGTTAAAATAGTTGAAGATTACAGCTCTACATTAGGTAGAAGAGGTAATGGCAATCGTGGAATACAAAATGCGATGTGCATTGGCCGCGGAAGTAAGCAAAAATATGCCTTGGCAGAACAAGTAGTTTATGATAAAATAATGTCGACCAGAAAAGAAGGGGGTCGTGTCAGTGGACATACTATTAGACGTTGGATTAGAGCAGAAGTCAAACTTGACCATGAAAGGCTTAAACGGATGCGACTTATTAGCTCAAGTATAGACTTCAAAGCGTCAAATCGTTGGCTTTCCAGATTTACCAGAAGTTTTAACCTTTCTTTAAGGAGAAAGACGAACTGTAAAAGCGTCTCAATCGATAAACGCTTGCCAAAGATTAAAAGATTTCACGCTCGCCTGAAACTCAGGCTGCAACGTCGAAGTAATGAACCCGGTGAAAAGTTTGATGTATGCTTTGGTAGATGGTTACCGGAACATCGCTTTAACGTTGACCAAGTCCCATGCCCTCTGGAGTGTGCAGTAGCACAAACCTACGACAAGAGAGGAACTACTAAGGTACATATTCGAAGCAAAGGTGCTGATGCATCGAAGCGCTTTTGTACATTCCAAGTTTGTATGAGACTTACTTCAGACAAAACTGTTCCTCAGCCTCCATTAGGCATCATATTTCGAGGCACTGGTAAACGAATATCTGAAGCCGAAAGGAGTAACTATCATCCCCAGGTTCATGTGGAATTCCAGTCGAAGGCTTGGGCTGATACAGAGTATTCAGTATCGTGGATAACCAGAACACTCAAAAAAGTTCAAGAAGACGTTAAAGGAGAGTCTTTGTTGTTTTTGGACAATCTAAGTTCCCAGACAAGCGAAGCGTTTATTAAGGAAGCACGAAAAGTGAACGTACGAGTTCACTTTTTCCCTGCGAACTGTACCGACTTAATCCAACCCGTGGATCATCATGTTGGAGTGAATCTCAAACGGAAGGTGGGCATTGAAATGGAAAAAGAGTTTGAAAAGAACTCAGAATTCGAAAAGCGTTGGCTTGGCACGCACATTGATGGTCCCCTCAAACTCTCTGAGCGTCGTGTCGCGATTACTCGGTGGGCGGGCGTAGCATGGGGTGACCTTTGTCGCGAAATGGATTTTGGAAAGATTGGATATTCAACGGGATGCAACATGACAATAAACAACAAACACGTTGACCCTGTAACTAAGAAAGAAATTGATGTACCAAAAATTAAAATAGAAGGTGTTGATAACTACACTTTTGACGATGTGCAAATTACCGATTACCCGGAAGAATCAGACGTAGAGTTGACTGACGATGAAAGCGACAAGGAAGAAAATGACGACCTTGACGAATTCGAAATTGGAAGTGAGGATGATCGTTGTGCAGATGAAGAAGTGGACGATACAGATTATGTGGATGTGGATGTTCCATCCGTTGATCTAATTCAAGGTTATACTGTCATCGAGGAATATCCTGGCTTAACTGATTTACTAGGAAAACTGGTGTATTTCAAGCTCAATGCTCCGGGCACAAAGAGAACACCAGGATGGTATCTTGGTAGAGTTGACAAACCGGTGACGTCTCAACGAGAAAAGGCTCAAGGATACAACTTCAATCTCAAGTTTACTCGATCAACCACCAAACAGTGTGCAAGACCATTCAATGGTACCATTGCTGTGCTTTTGAACAAGGAAACGTATGGATTAACGAAACAGTACTTCTTTGTGAACAAAAAGTAGCTTTTATCATGGTACTTGTTATTACAGTATTGCTATTATTTTTATTCTACGAAAACCAAAAGTGGCCCTAAAAGTGACTTAATCACCGAATTTATGGATTCCAATCGAACAACATAAGCAGTAAATGACAATAACGAATTTTCGGTAGCTTGTTTGTCCAGAGCACAAGATTAGCCTAAGACAGTTTACCCCCCCCTTGAACAAACAGAAGTTTTCTTATATACGGATTAGGACTGTAATAGAAATTTATCGAACGAATTTTGTTTTATTCATTTCCAATTTCATACAATTGTTTCCCACACGCTCCGTTCATTGAGAATAAAGATATCATCTACAAGTCTATTGTACATGGACAATACAAGGAATTCAATTATTGTATGTATGATAA
>CAYGTK010000279.1:0-3948 GCA_964352775.1 uncultured Chitinophagaceae bacterium | reverse complement strand
TTGAGGAAATTCATAATGCCCCACAACTACTACGAAAGAGCCATCAAAGCGCTAAAAAGAATGGCTCGATATCACAGTCAGAGGAAGCTAACGTAATAACCCACAAGGAAGGAAGACAAGATCGATCAGAGTGTAGAATTGACATCATAGAAGATACACAGGAAGAGCACAAAGGGGAACCGCAGAAAAATGTGTCTTACGAAGATGTATTAACGAACAAAACCGGAGATGCCGATAACAGTGTACGAAGATCCACAAGGAATAGGAGACAGACAAAATTCTATGATGTCGAGGAGATTAACAATTCACCACAACTTCAAAGAAAATCGGACACGGGAAAAGTAGACAGCTTTCACGTAGACATCAAACAACAAGGAGTAAAAGACCTGAAAACGTCAAAGAGGGACCTTGACATGTTTGAACTAAAACAGGAAGTACAACGGGATAAGCAAAATGAACTAGTTAAGCCACGTGTACCTTTCAAATTATCCGAAGCATTAAACGACCCACATTATGGCGAGCAGTGGAAGGCAGCTATTATTCTAGAATTGCTACAACAACACGCGAAAGGGACGTATGAATTTGACACCAGCAACAACGAGAAACGTCGAGGTGTCGTAAGAACACGTTGGGTGTTCGTTGTGAAAGACAAGTGTTTCAAAGCACGTCTGGTTGTCCTTGGTTATCTTCAACGGGAGAAAAAGAAACAGGATAATTACTCCCCTGTCGCATGCAAAGACACAGCCAGAGTACTTTTCGCATATGCGGCACAGAATGGATATAAATTAAGACAATGGGACGTGACGACTGCGTTTCTGTATGCAGAGTGTAATGATGAGGTGTATATTACGATACCAGAAGGATTTGAGCTGTCGCAATTGGACTTAAACGGGGCAAATAAAATCAAGCTTAGGAAGATGCTATATGGGATGGTAGATAGTCCTAAGAAATGGAATAAACACTTGGATAAGAAGTTATTGGAGTTTGGTCTAACAAGATCAACTACAGATCCAGGTCATTATTATAACACGTGGACAAAGCTACATCTAGTTATACACGTAGATGACGGCATATATGCTGGTCCGGACAAAGAAATGGCGCGATTTGAAAAATATATACAGTCGCATTTTGAGGTGAAACCGGACTTCGCAGAAGTGTTCTGTGGAGTTCACATACAACAAAATGAAGACACAGTAAAAATACATCAGATTCCGTTAATTTATGACCTTGTAGAAGAATTCATATTGTCAAACGTAGAAACGGACAGTTTGAATGAGAATTTCAAGACATATTCAACACCTATGGAAACCAAACTACGATTGACTCCACCTGATAAGAAAATACAAGACGTGCGTTTTGAACATCTGCCGTATAGACGTCTCGTGGGGAAGTTGATGTGGATATCGTTATCGACCAGACCAGATATTGCTTACGTGGCCAAGGAACTAGCGAAGTTTGGCTCATGTTACACAGCAGACTTATTTAAGTACGCTAAACGTGTTGTGAGATATTTGTGGCGAACAAGAAACGACTGTATCACGTACACATCGGATCCATTACATTCCAAGTTTTGGCCTCCACCTACAGGGGTATATACTGATTCGAGTCATGCAGGACTGGCAAACAATGAACGAGCAACTGGAGGGTATATCGGGATGATTGCAAGAAGTCCTGTGTCGTGGCGAAGCAAAACAGAGAGGCAGACGTCCAAATCATCGTGTGAAGCAGAATTCAAACAATTATCTGAATCAACCAGTCACGCAGTGAAACTAAGAGAAACTCTACACCATTTTGGAATGTTGGCTTACCATGAGAACATAAAGGTTATTGGAGACAATTTACCAGCAATTCAAAACATACATCGTCCAGCAGGCAGTAGCGTGAAGATGCAACACATGGACAAACATTATTACTTCGTACAGGATTACATTGGACATGGGATTGAGATAAAACACACACCGAAAAAGTTCATGTTTGCAGATTTTTTGACGAAGAGTTTGGATACTGCAAGTCACCAAAAGTGGACCAGTAAGTTGTTAACTTGGGATAAAACGGAGGATAAGGAGTATCGAAAAAGTTTACCAAGACATGAATTCTAAACCATGCTACTTTTGCAAAGTTGAAAAGTTTACACTTTTCATCTGTTGAGGGGCATGTGTTGAAGAGACGGAATAGAATTAAGTTAGGGCTAGTCTCTAGATATTCTTTTCTCTTTAATCAATTAGTTTTGTCTGTTTGTTTGTGTTGTTGTTTGCCATAGTTAACAATCTTAGTCAACATGGTTGCGAAGGATGTGGTAGAAAACTTCGATTACAATTTAGCAATTGATCCTCAGAACATACTACATAAGCACTTTGACTCATCTAGTTTAGTAATTGAAACAAACAATAGATCAACACTTGAAAAAGAAACAACACCTTTTGGTGAAGTGTTGCATAAAGCACTACAAGAAAGTGACAAACTGGAAGATACTCTGGAAAAGGTGTTTGCAGAAAAAATATACGATGTACCACCCAGGCATCTGTTCGACAAAGATTTAATGAAAGAATTGAAACTCGAACTAAGAATGGGAGAAGTATTGAAGATATGGACCGCCATAGAAGAATATGAAAAACGGAATCGTAGTTTCGATGTAGAAATACCGAAGTACTACAGTCAACAAAACGGGGCACACACACCATTTACGGGGGAAATGTCTCTGTTTCGCTCATTCCTCAAGTTCGTATTGTCGTCAATGAACGCCAGCATTTTCCGGATAACAGAGAGCCAATTGATTCAAACAGCAAAGGGAAACAAAGAAATCCCGGCAGCTGCAGATGCATTCCTGAAGAAATTACTGATACAGAATACTGGAGGTTTTGTCTTGGAAGTCATCTCAACTTTTTCTGACGAAAGACAGCAGTTAGAAGGAACATTAATACTATTGAAGCTAGTTAAAGACTACGGAAGAGTCACACTAGCGGAAAAGCTGGAAGTCTTACAAGACTACTTATCGGTCGATTACGGCGGACAAGGTAATGCAGATTTCTGGTCGCTTCTGATCACCAAAAAGGAAGAGTACGAGAGGCATAAAATATCCGAATTGGAAATACTTGCGAAGACGGTGATAAAGGTCCTTGAACGGGATCATGTTAATACTTCGGTTGTATATGACTTAAAATGCATGGATCCAGCAGAAATAACACTCGAAACATTGAGAAATGCAATATTAAATGGCAGTCTAAAAAAGAATTCTAAGAATGTGATGGCTGTACAAGTCAAGAAGGGAAGACAGAGGAGCCGGAAGAAAGACAGCAAAAAGGGGGAATTAAGAATTGCAATTGATACATACGCCGGAAGTACAATATTAAAAGACGACAAGCTACTATGGGATGTGTCATCATGCGACGGGACAATCAACGGAGTAGCAGACAGAGAAATCAAAGTAGTGAAAAAGGGGACACTCAAATGGTCCACATCATCATGGGGTGAAGCTTTCGTCGTACCCGACTCACGAGTGGAATGTATGGCCATAGTAAATATGATACTAGACGAACAGGTGCAAGAGGTACATCTATCTAAAGATGAGAGTTATATGAAGATGAACATCGCAGGGCAAAAGCCACACCGAGTGGAGATTGAATTGGAAAGAGAAGTTGGGGCATTTGCGAAAATTCCAGTATCCAAGCCAAAACGGGTACAGATTTCCAACAATGACCAAGATGTCAAACAGGAAAATTCAACGCAGAAAGGATCTTACATTTCAATGGGACATGTTTCAGCGGTCAAGACGCAACCAGCTTGCATTTTTATGGGACATGTTTCAGCGGTCAAGACGAAACCAGCTTGCATTTCTATGGGACATGTTTCAGCGGTCAAGACCACACAAACTAGAAATTCTATACGACATGTTTCAACAGACAAGAAGACAACATCTAAACATAATATAACACAAGTATGAAACATCAA
>CAYGTK010000278.1:0-3950 GCA_964352775.1 uncultured Chitinophagaceae bacterium | reverse complement strand
GTTTCAACAAGTCCCAGCTTTTCTTGAATTAATGACTAGCGACCCCCAAATAAAAGACTGGGTAGGAGCAATGCGTTTACGCACGCTACCCTTAGCTTTTTCTGTAATTGCTATGGGTAGTTTCTTAGCCGCCTTTTTCGGAGGCTTTAAGTGGGAGGTATTTGCGCTAGCTATATTGACCACACTCTTCCTTCAAATACTATCTAATCTAGCTAACGACTACGGTGATAGTATTCATGGCGCTGATAGCACGGAGAGAGTAGGTCCATCAAGAGCGGTACAAACTGGAGCTATTTCTTCTGACGCTATGAAGCGTGCTATGTATTTATTCGGTGCATTGTCTTTACTAAGTGGTATAGCCTTAATAGTAGTAGCATTAGCCGACCTTGGTTGGGAGTATATAGCGGGTTTCTTTGGCCTAGGTTTGTTTGCCATTTGGGCAGCGGTTAAGTACACAGCAGGTGATAATCCCTACGGTTATTCAGGATTGGGAGATCTATTCGTTCTTATTTTTTTTGGCTGGGTAGGCGTGGTCGGAACCTATTATCTACATATCCATAATTGGTATTGGACAGTTCTATTACCAGCATCAGCAATGGGTTTATTAAGTGTAGGAGTGCTAAATGTGAACAATATGCGCGACCATATCTCCGATAAAAAAGCAGGGAAGAACTCTCTGGTAGTTCGCATGGGTTACAAGTCTGCCAAAGTCTATCATTTAGCATTAATAGCCTCCGCTTTTGGCATGGTTAGCTTATTCACGGTGCTCCATTACACTGGTCCTTGGCAGTGGATGTTTCTGGGCAGTTCACCATTGTTCATAAAACATTTGGCAACTGTTCTAAAAGAGCAAGAACCTGCTAAGCTAGATAGTCAGCTAAAAGTGCTGGCAATGAGCACATTGTTGTTTTGTTTGCTATTTGGGGCTGGGTTAATACTATCTCAGAATGCTTAACGCCACCTTTACCAAATACACGCTCGATTTCCTCCGCCCAAGTGGGACATCACGTGGCGTGTTGACTGATAAGCCAGGATGGTTCTTAAAGGTTTGGGAAGAAGATAACCCTGAAGTATTTGGTCTAGGCGAATGCGGGCCTTTACATTGGTTGAGCATAGAACCGATGGATGGAATGGAGGCTAAGTTGGAAGAAGTGTGCTCTAATATTAATACCTACACAGATGATTTTCAGGAAAGCTTAGTAGACTGGCCAAGTATCCGTTTTGGTTTAGAAATGGCTCTGCTAGACCTTCATAATGGAGGTAAGCGAGAGTTGTTCCCGTCAGAATTCACTGGCGGAAATGATAGTATTCTTATAAACGGCCTCATCTGGATGGGGGAGAAGGATAATATGCTTCAGCAGGTAGAAGAGAAGTTGGCAAAGGGTTTTAGTTGCATTAAGCTGAAGATAGGAGCTATAGATTTCAATAAGGAACTAGAGGTTATCAGCCACATCAGGAAACACTATGCTGCCAAAGAGATAGAAATACGCGTAGATGCCAATGGCGCGTTCAATCCGAAGAATGCCTTAGATAAACTCAAGCAGTTATCAGAACTCGAACTTCATTCTATTGAACAACCTATAATGCCTAAACAATGGGAGGGAATGGCTGAATTATGTTCTACCTCACCATTAGCGATAGCATTAGATGAAGAATTGATAGGAGTGGATGGAATAGATAAGAAGAACTTACTTGAAGCCATAAACCCCCAATACATCATCCTAAAACCTACATTACTAGGTGGCTTTACTGCCAGTAAAGAGTGGATAGACCTTGCAGAGGCAGAGAATATTAGCTGGTGGGCTACTTCCGCTTTAGAATCGAATATTGGTTTGAGTGCAATTTCGCAATGGTGCTATCAACTAAAAAGCCCCATGCCACAGGGATTGGGCACAGGGCAATTATATACCAACAACTTTGATAGCCCACTACATTTAGAAGGAGAGAGTTTGTTTTACTCTAATTCTAAGAAGTGGAGCTTATCTAAGCTTAGTTTTGCTTAGAATGCTTCGCTTTGCGATGCTCCATTTTCTGGGCGCGTTGTTGTTTTTGAAGTTCCACCCATTGCTTGTATTTCTCTTGTTGTTCAGGTGTTAACATAGCCATCACCTCTTTATCCCTAGAGTTTTTAATAGCTTTCACTTCTTCGCGATTTTCTTCTCTAAGCGCCTTCATCTCTTCACGCTTAGTCTTTATTTTAGCTCCAGTTGCGGTATCAATAGCCTTCAACTGCTCCACTTGTTTTTCATCAAGGTCTAGTAGCAATTGCATTTTCATCGCATGGTTCTCCGCTCTAGCTTGGGCATTAGCATTATCAGGAGTGCCCTGCGCAAATACGCTTCCAAGGGTAAATAGGCAGATCAGTGTAAGGGAAAGTAGTTTTTGCATGTTCTTTACGTTTTTAATGTTCACTAGCTTCGACTAGCACAACGTAAAGAAGTTTAATAGGCTGCTATAAAAAGGTGAAACCGCCAGGCACAATACCAGACTCAAAATCATTTAACACTCTGAAGTTGCCGCTATCATACACATATACTCTTCCTTTCTGAACAAAGTCTACTGCATCACCAATGAATAACTTCTGTGTGTCTTGACTGAGTCCAAACCCGTAGAAAGTTCTGCCGTTACTCTGAATAACACTATTAGTATTTATCTCTAACGGTTTCTGAAATGTAAAGAATGGATCAATAAAGAATACATCACCATTTAGGTAATACATACGTTCGGTATTTTCATTTATTACAAGATTGTTAGGGTTATCGCTCAATTCATCAAAATCAAAGCGTTCAATGATCTTCATAGAATCTGGGCCAATTAGAAATAGAGCGGGTAGCTCTTCATTGAAACCGCCATCACATAGCACCCAGAGTCTTCCTCTTGGGTCTTCTTTAATACTATTTGCTCCAAGTGCAACGGGTATTTGACCAACTATGGCATCCATAGCGGGGTCTATAATCAGTAATATATTGGTGTCAGGAAGCGCTACATATACTAGACCATCTACTTCCAACATTACATCAGACCAACTAGGTAAAGCAAGTGTTCCAGCCTTTGTGTCTGTTGAGAAATCAATGATAGATAAGCCTTGAGATACATCA
Organism: uncultured Chitinophagaceae bacterium; assembly: GCA_964352775.1. Taxonomy (GTDB): domain Bacteria; phylum Bacteroidota; class Bacteroidia; order Chitinophagales; family CAIOSU01; genus CAYGTK01. Next base: position 852 of record CAYGTK010000278.1, on the reverse strand, counting down.
AAATTGGAAAGATAACCACGCCCGTCTTTTAGATCGACCAAATAACGAGGATTACCTAAACCAGTTATCTCATCTAATAGCTCGAAAGAATCCATATTGACTACAACAACTTTTCCAGAGTTGTTCACCATAATGTATCCCTTATTATCTCTAACAGTGAACGATTGCACGATGTCTCCTAGAACTTGCCCGCTATTTATGGTTTGATAGAGGTCATCAGATAATTCATCAGTTATCTCATTATACACCTGAATTGAACCGTTGCCAACTTGAAATTGACCTTGGTTTAATACAAATACTGAATTTGAGTTTGGATTGTAGAATACAGCATCGGGCTTTCTGAAATCTCCATCATCACATGATGTCAAGAATAATACGAATACAAGTGCAAATAAGTAGTTAGTAGCTCTGATGGTCATGGTTTTACGAATTTGAAAGATAAAGTTAAATGAAATGAACGGCCCGGCATAGGTCGGTAGATTATATTTTCATATTCGTGGCCAAGCAAATTGTCAATTCTAGCATTAATACCAAAGCGAAGTGTTTTCACTTCAAACTCTTTACCTATGCTGATGTCCATCAAATAGAAGGAGGGAAGTGATTCCGTATTCGTAGTGTTAATATACCTGCTCCCTGTGATGTGATTGTTTAGCCTAAATGAATATCCTTTGAAGGCTGCGCTTAAAGACACGTTCCCCGTATGGAGTGGGGTATAGATCAATTGTTTATCTACCGAATTATCGTTAGGGCCTAGTGCGGTTAGGTTTCTAGTTTGTGTGAAATTATACACTCCATGAACACTCACTTTCCAATCTTTCTTAGTCAGTTCTACTTTCAGCTGTGATTCTGTAC
>CAYGTK010000277.1:0-3968 GCA_964352775.1 uncultured Chitinophagaceae bacterium | reverse complement strand
TTCTCGGGCATTTTTAAGCCTTTGAAGAGATTCATTAAAATATTCTCGGTACGTAAAAAGGCACTCTCGTTCTTTATCACGTAGTCGTACGATCCGTGGCGCATAGTTTCTACCGCAACTTCAATTTTATCTTGTCCTGAAAGCATTACTACAGGAAGATCTGCATTCTGCTTTTTGATCTTCTGTAATATTTCCACACCATTTTGGGCTTTCTTCTCTACACTATTCAAGTTATAGTCAAGCACGATGGCTTCTGGTTCTTTGTCTAGATTAGCTAGGCAATCTTCACCTGTGGTGAATGTAGTTATGTCTACGTTCAGTTTATCGTTCAGGTGGTCTTTCAGCATCTGGGTGTGCATGGGATCATCATCTACCAGAAAGATCTTCCGTTTTGCCATGTTGTATTAATGTTGGGTTAAAATTTAAAGTCCGAATATAATTGATCTATAGGCGTTTAGCCAAATAGTATTTTACACATATTGCTTTAGCTCATCGAAAGCACTGTCGCATACTTGCTGCACATGTGCTACTAAACCTGGAAGTTGCTCCACATTTTTCTCGTGGCCAGCGTAATCTTCAATGGTCTTGATGGTATCTTCTAGGCTTTTTATGCCCATGTAGTTAAACTGTGGTTTAAGTGAGTGGGCTACCACCTTCACTTCTTCGTATTCTTGTTTATCTAGGTGGCTGGTCATTTTTTCTAATTGGCCAGGTGCTAAGTTCAAGAACATACCCACGTATTTACTCACCTTTTGCTTATCACCGCCTGTAAAGCTGTTTAAAAAGGTCATATCTGTCACTGTATTCATGTTGTCGTATTTTTTGGGAGTAGTTATACTAATACTAGTTTTTCGATCTTTTGTTTCAATTTATCAGGATCAAAGGGTTTACTGATGAAATCATTCATACCAATATCTAGACATTTTTGTATCTCCGACTTCGAATCGGTAGCTGTCATGGCCATGATGGGTACACCCGCTTTTTGCGTTGCTAATTCGCGAATAGCCTCGGTAGATTCAAAGCCGTTCATCACGGGCATGTTGATGTCCATCAACACTATATCGTAGTCTTCTGCCTGTACTTTATCTAGTGCTATTTGACCATTTGCAGCCACACCTATAGTTGCTTCGGGAAACATACCCCGCAGTGTATCTTCAGCTACCATTTGGTTGAAATCGTTATCGTCTACTATTAAAATAGCTCCCACTTTATCCTTCTTGGGGCTTGTTGGCTTAGCCTTACCTTTACTGGCAGGACTATTAACCAAATTAATTATCTTCTGCTTCAAGTCTTCTGGAACAAATGGCTTGGCTATGTATTCATTCATGCCTGCGGTAAAGCATTTGTCTACTTCTTCTTTAGTAGCACTTGCCGTCATGGCCATTATGCGTACCAAGCCTTTATCACCTTCTAGTGTGCGAATGGTTTCGGTTGCTTCTAGGCCATTCATAACGGGCATATTCACATCCATCAATATCACATGGTAATCGTTAGCGCGAACTTTGTCTACTCCTATCTGCCCATTCTCCGCTACATCAATATCAACGCTATCAAACAATGTTTTTAGCGTGTCAACGGCTACCATTTGGTTGAAATCGTTGTCTTCTACTAACAGGATGTTAATGTGATCTACATTAGCTGATACTTCTTCATCCGTAGCATCGGTATTCTCTTCTTTAGCTTCCTTATCTATAAGGAACGACATTTCGAAGTAGAAGGTAGTTCCTACACCATATTCGCTGGTGAGTCCAATATTTCCACCTTGCAATTCTACCAGTTGCTTCGAAATAGTAAGGCCTAGGCCTGTACCTCCAAATTTTCGGGTGGTATTGCTCTCTGCCTGTGTAAAGCTTTCAAAAACGCTACCTAACTTATCTGCAGGAATACCAATACCGGTATCTACCACTTCAAATCGTAGGCAAGCGTCGGTATCGTTCTGCTCAAGCACGGTCACTTTTATGGTAACCCCACCTTCTTCGGTGAATTTGATAGCATTTCCGCTCAAGTTGATAAGCACCTGATTTAAACGAACAGGGTCACCAATTAAGTGCGGCGGAATATCATCTGCCAATTCTGCTTTCAGAAATAGGTTTTTCTCTTCAGCTTTAAAATGCATAGTGCTGTTCAACCCCTCTATTACCTCTGCAATTTGCATAGGTACGGTCTCAAACTCTAGCTTTCCTGCTTCTATTTTGGAGAGATCAAGAATATCGTTAATGATCACCAATAAGTGATCGCTAGAATGCTTTATAGCATTGAGGTATTTGGTTTGTAAGTCATCCAACTCTGTTTTCAAAAGTAAGTTGGTCATACCCACCACAGCATTCATAGGGGTGCGTATTTCGTGGCTCATATTGGCCAAGAACTGCTCTTTGAATTTTCGTGACTGCTCGGCTACTTCAGCACGCTCTTCCGCTACATGCTTTTCTTCGGTAACTATCTCTAGATCGTGAACGGCACGTTTACCTTGCTGAAGCACGTTTACCTCTTCAATGGTTTTATCTAGAGTAGTTTCTAAGTCTTTAAAGTCGACTGGCTTGGTCAAGAAATCGAAAGCGCCTAAGTTCATTGCAGCACGTATATTGTTCATGTCGCCATAGGCCGACATCACTACTACTTTTACCAGCTTATCTAACTCGCTGATGCGCTGAAGCATGGTCAAGCCATCCATTACAGGCATGTTAATGTCAGTAAATACCAGATGGATCTGTTCTTTCTGTATGGTATCTAGCGCCTCTTGCCCATTATGAGCAAAAAACAACTCTACATCGTCCGCTCTAACACGGCGACGGAGTTTTTGACGCATTAACGGTTCTACATCTAGTTCGTCGTCTACTATGAGGAGTTTTGCTGCCATTATTTATAGTTCCTCTTTTAGGCTGAAGATCTTTTCTTTCAACAAATTGAAATCTACGGGTTTATTCACGAAATCGTCGGCGCCGTATTCTTTGGCTGTGCCCATATTGTTATCATCGCCGTAGGCTGATACCATGAACACCTTTAAGTGCGGATGCTTCTCCTTTACTATTTTCAATAGTTCAAGTCCCGTCATGCCAGGCATGTTAATATCACTCAATACTAGCACTAGATCAAATGGATCAAGTTTTTTAATAAAAGCCAAAGCTTCTTCTGCCGAAAAAACGAATTCAAGTGCGATGTCGTCTTTCTTCAATTCCCGACGAAAACGCTGCTTGAACAACTGTTCTACATCACGCTCGTCATCTACTACCATTACTTTGAATCCCATATCTCTTATTTTGGAAGGCTTATAATGAAACGGGTGTATTTACCATATTCGCTCTCTACATCTAAAGTGCCACCGTGTTGGTTCACGATAATATCATAACTAATAGATAGCCCCAAACCTGTACCCTCGCCACTTGGCTTGGTGGTGTAAAAGGCTTGAAAAATGTACTCTAGCACCTCTTTTTTTATCCCTATACCATTATCGGTTATAGTGGCTATTATTTTGTCAGCAGTAGTTTCGCAAGCCACCTCTATACGGGGCATAAAGTCTTTACCGCTAGTTTTTTGTTTTTCTACCAAGGCATAAAAAGCATTGCTGAACATGTTCAAGAATACCCTATTTACCTCTGACGATATGCATTGTGCAATAGCAGGGTCGCCTATATGCTTCTCCACTATCTCGGCCTGAAAACCTTGAACGCTCGATCGAATACCATTGTAAGCCAACTGTACATTCTCTTTCAGCGCCTTTTCTACATCCATTTCTTGCTTATCGCTCTTGGCGGTTCTGCTATGTAGTAAAATCTGGTTCATGGTATCGGTAGCACGTTGGCCGTTCTTCACCACTTTATCACTATTGTCGGCAACATCAGCTAGCAGCTCTTTTATTTCTTCCAGCTTCTCTTTGTCGCTCATCTTCTCATCACCAATGATGTCTTCTTGTATCTCTTCCAGTAACTCGCGGTTAAGGTCGGCAAAGTTGGTTACCAGGTTCAGGGCGT
>CAYGTK010000276.1:0-3975 GCA_964352775.1 uncultured Chitinophagaceae bacterium | reverse complement strand
CTACCCTGCTCGGTATCGTTGGTGCTAATGGGTTGCTGGCTACCAAAGCCTTGGCCGCTTAATCTATCGCCCGAAACACCGCGTTCTATCAAGTAGATGACCACCGCCTTAGCACGGGCTTGCGATAAGTCGATGTTATGCTCGGTGCTGCCCCTGTTGTCCGTGTGGCCTTGTATTTCTATGCTTACTGTTGGGTTGTCTTGCAGGGTATTCAGTAGGTTATCTAGCGATGGGAATGAGGCTGGTAGTAAGGTTGCCTTATCGGTATCAAAGTAGATATTCTGTAGCACTATTTCTCTGCCTACTTCCAGCTTTAGGGGAACAATGGGCACTAGGCTAAGAGATACATCATCCATCAGCGTAATGGCATTGCGTTCGTTCCCTCCATTCAGTTGGTAGAACTCCGTTTCGCGTTTCGACTTGAAGTTACCGAAGGTCATATACAGCTCCCCGCCCTGTGCCGTAAAGGTGTCACGCACTTCTATCCATACTAGGTGATCGTGCGGCAATTGGTTTTCTTCTAAAACTAGCTGCGTTCTGGCTACTATGGGGAACATTCCTTCTTGCCTAACTGGTCTTCTGCCAAATAACACGCCCAGCTCTTTGGGGAATAGCAGCAAGCCCGGCTCAGGCATCATCCAAATACTGAATGCATACTGTCTGCCCCGCTCCAGCGTATCGTTCAATAGTACGTGAATGTACTCGTAGTTATGCCCCACCAACTGCGCACGGCAGAAATTGCGGCCAGCATGCACGCGGGTACTATCTTGCAATTGGAACACATCGGGCGACCCCCCACCGGGACTCATCCAATACAATATCTGCTCTAAGCCTATGAACCTGTTTAGCGAACCATACTTTGGGTCGGCCGAATGGTAGGTAATGGGCATATCACTATCTACTGCAGTTAACTCAAACCCAGGGTTGGGTATCAGGTTTTGCGCTTGCACGGAAAGGCCCAGTAGAAGCAGGGAGAATAAAAGGATAGTAAGTCGATGTAGCATGCGGCTTTCTCAATTACCAATAAACAATTATCAATTACCAATTGCTAAACTGGCGAATTAGGGAAAGATAAGAAAAGTGGATGTTAGCAGGAGCTTGTATAAGCTCCATTATTCTTTCTTCTAATTATCATCGCATCATCAAATAATAGGCATAATGTTTCTACTTTGTTTGCTTGAAGCGCATGATACGGTTATCTCCCCAGCAACGAATGAATGTTCAAAAAGTAGCAGTTATCACTGTAGCTTATGTACTGTTCAATATGTTCTTGAGTTTGTACAATACGGCTATCCATTCTACACCCTACAGCCTTGGTGTTTCTAAAATATACTCATTAGGAAGTGAACTGCTCACCAACTTAATAGTCGGTTTACTAGCAGGTATCTCCAGCGGTACCATGCTCATATTTGTTAATGGACGCTATTTTAAAAGAAGATCTTTTGGTTTAGCATTAACAGTAACAGGCATTTTCTATGTGGTGGTGTTTTTGTGCATATCCATACCAATAGCATTCATTATGGCCAATTCTGCTTTAGGGCCCGGCCTTTCAACGGAAGAATTAATTCTAGCAGCACCAAATTACTTCTTTCAAATTAGCACCTTGGTATTTTTTATTCTCTGGGGGTTTATCATACTTTTCACCCAATTCATGCTTCAGGTTAATGATAAATTCGGCCCAGGTGTGATGGTTAAGTTCTTAAGGGGGCAATACTTTCAGCCGCGTAAGGAAGAGCGCATTTTCATGTTTGCTGATATGCACTCGTCTACTACTATAGCTGAGCAATTGGGTAATGAGCAATATTTCAATTTACTAAGCGATATGTTTGCCGACATCACTGCACCCATCATAAATACTAGTGGCGAGATATATCAATATGTAGGCGATGAGATAGTAATTTCATGGCCACTTGGCAAAGGAATTGATGAAGCCCAATGTATCCATTGCTTTTTCCAGATACAAAAGCGCCTGAAAGAGTTGGCACCCAACTATAAAGAGAAATACGGAGTAGCTCCAGAATTGAAAGCCGGACTTCATCACGGTGAAGTAACTGCTGGCGAAATAGGTGTTATTAAGCGAGACATTGTATACTCAGGCGATGTGCTCAATACTGCTTCGCGAATACAAGAGCAATGCAACGCTTACCAAGTAGACTTTCTAATATCAAAACCCACCTTCGACTTGATAGCGAACAAGAACGCTTTCGAACTCATCCCATTAGGTAATATCGAACTACGCGGCAGGTCTGAAAAGGTCCAGATCAATACGTTGAAATTGATGTAGGGGAGAGAGTAGTGGATGATAGTGTTATTTATTAGGATAGTCCCCTGGTTCATGATCCATTGACCACTCTAGCAATCAACACCCACTAACCGCACACATAGCAGGGTCTATCTTTAAAGTTCCTATTTAACCTTAGCCTATCGAAAACGATGTTTTCTTGTGCAGGGCATTCTTTGTTCAGGTTAATAACTTTAAGTGTCTTATTCGGCAGGGTGAGGCTTTGCATCGATCTAGTTATAAATAGACGATTTGAAAGAAACTCCCCCTATTCCACCACTAATTTCCGCACACCAACGCCATCCGCAGTTTCAAGGGTTACGAATAATAGCCCTTTGTGCTCACCTAAGTTAAGCGACAGCTCTTGGGTAGCTTCAAACTGCTGCTGAAGTACCTGCTGGCCTAACAAGTTAACCACGCTTACCTTTCCAGAAGTAGTATTGCCCAACTGTATATTTATAGCGCCCTTTGTAGGGTTAGGAAATAGGTGAAAGGTTATATCCCTATCTCTTTCTGAAATGGAAACATCATTTACTGTTAACTCAGAAGATAAGGCCATACAACCGTTGGTATCAGTTACCGCTACGGTGTAAGTACCACTGGCAGATATGGTTAAGGTATTAGCATCGGTACCTACTGCATTTCCATCTTGATACCATTGGTAGGTACTATTGTTATCAGGTACGCTAAGTTCCAAACCCGACAGTGTAAGTGCAGGAATCATTGGCGAAGGGTATACAACAACAGTGTATTCAAGTATCTCAACCGGGCAACCTGCTACGGAAACCAAGGTATCAAAATAAGTACCCGCTGTGTAAACTTGAACCCCGCTTATTAGTGTACTATCGCCATCACAAAAACTGCGATCTACAGGGGTAACTGTTAAAGCTAGTACCGTTAGATCGAGTGTATATACGCTATCGCAACCTGCGGTATTGGTAAAGGTATTGCTGTAAATGCCTGTGGTATCGTAACCAAGGTAGCTTTGCCCTTCACAAATTGTGATCTGCTCATTAGTTGCATCTGCAGGCAACACCACCAGCATAAGTGTTCTAATAGTGTCGCAGCCACCACCACCAGACAAAACATCTGTATAGGTACCTGATGCACTGTATCCAAAAACAGTTCCACCAGCACAAATAGTAGTGTCTACAGTAATAGTGTAGTTGTTTGAAACCGTAAGGTCTAGTATCCTAACACTGTCACAAGCTGTTGTTGCAAATGTATCGCTGTAAACCCCTGTCATAGTATAACCGGCAACGTTGTCGCCTTGGCAAATACTTCGCGTTAAATTGGTAATTGTTAATGGAAGTAGAGTAATTGTAATAGAGTCCCTAGCTGTGCAGCCGCTACCATCAGTAGTAGTTACACGATAAGTACCTGCTTGGTTTACCGTTATCGTTCCTGTAGTTTCAGCGGTAGACCATATATAGGAAGAGGCTGCAGTTACAGTTAGGTCAACATCATCACCGGCACAAAATGTAGTAGACCCGCTGGCAACAATAGTAGCATTACAAGTAGTAGGGGCTGTGCACACAAAAGGTGCCAAAAAATTAGCCGTCCGTTGAAATGCGGTGTCTTGGTCTACCTGTTGAGTGAAATAGCCAACATGTGCTGACGAATTATAAGAGTGGAACACGTGATAGTCACCTAGTAGTTGCTTTCTTGCAGCTATAGAGGCTCCACCACTAAGA
>CAYGTK010000275.1:0-4036 GCA_964352775.1 uncultured Chitinophagaceae bacterium | reverse complement strand
GTATTGGGGCAACCGACCTGCCTACGAGGGGTATTGGCAGCAGGATATTTACTACAATATAAAAGCCAATATCAACGAAAAGACCGACCAGATCGAAGGGCAACTAGAGATGACCTACTGGAACAATTCGCCTGATACGCTTAAGTTCGTGTTCTTCCATTTGTATCAAAATGCCTTTAGCCCCTGCGCCTATTACGATGACTTGCAGCGCAATAATGGAGTGAAACCAGAATACAATAAATACGAGAGCGATTGCTTAGGTACTACCATTGATAAGATGACCTACGAAGGCCGCCCCGTTAAAATTGAGTACGATAACACCATGATGAAGGTGTGGCTAGATAAGCCGATACTGCCCAATGAATCGGTAGACTTTGCGGTGGATTTTACCACTTATTATGGAGGTGGAAAGGTGCGCCGAAGGATGAAGAAATTTATGACCTATGGGGTAAAGCACATCAATGGCGTGCACTGGTATCCGCGCATTGCGGTGTACGATCGTAAGTTTGGTTGGCACACCAGTCAGCACTTGGGGCATGAGTTCTATGCTGATTTTGGTACTTACGATGTGGAGCTGACTTTTGCCAACAACTATATAGTAGAAAGCACAGGTAACCTCATTAACAGAGCCGAAGTGCTACCTGATACGCTTCGCGAAAAGTTGGATATAAAGAACTTTGCTGATAAGCCTCTACGCTCTGCACCGTCAGTCATTATTCCATACGATAGCACTATTCGCAAAACGTGGAAGTATCATGCGGAGAACGTGCACAATGTAGCCTTTACCGCCAGCCCATTATACAGAATAGGCGAAGACACTGTAGATGGAATACGTTGTATCGCTTTAGTGCAAGAACCCCATGCCGCCAGATGGCAAGATGTGGCCAAATTTACCGCTGATGTGGTAGAGGTGTATAACCGCGACTTTGGTATGTATGGCTACCATAAGATGATAGTGGCCGATGCTCGCGATGGTATGGAATACCCTATGCTTACACTTTGTGGAGGGTTCTACCCAGGCAACAAGGGTTTGATAGCGCATGAGGTAGGTCACAACTGGTTTTATGGTATGGTGGGTAATAACGAGGCTTACCGACCCGACTTAGATGAAGGCTTCACCCAATTTTTAACGGCTTGGGCCTTGGTATCTATTGATGGTAAGTATAGGGATGTGAAGGAACAGAAGGCTGCATGGAAACGGAAATTTAGAGATAAAGACGAGTCACGTGAGCGAAGGGTATTTTATGGCTATCTGTACGATGCCGTTCGACATCAAGATGAACAGTTGAATACGCATGCTGATATGTTCAATGGCGCTATTCGCCACGGTGGAGGCTACCGGCACGTGTATTACAAAACGGCTACCATGCTGTATAATCTGCAGTATACCTTGGGCGATACCTTGTTCCTGAACTCGATGAAGCACTATTTCAACCAATGGAAATTTGCTCATCCTTATCACGAAGATATGCGCAACAGTTTTGGGCAATACACCAAAGCCGACCTCAATTGGTTCTTCGACCAATGGCTGGAGACTACTAAAACTATCGATTACAAAGTAGGAAAGGTGAAACATACGGGCGAAGAGAATGGTGAGCATAATTACGACATCACCTTTAAGCGAAAGGGCCGCATGCAAATGCCCCTAGATGTACGCTTATACCTACAAAATGGTGATAGTACCGACATCTATATCCCCAACACTTGGTTTGCCAAAGAAACCGATGCTGATACCTTGAAACGCTGGATAGGTTGGGATAAACTACAACCAAGTTACACCGCTACTGTAAGTACCGACGAAAAAATAAAGCGCGTAGTAATAGACCCCAGCCTACGCCTAGCTGATGTAAGTATGGGTAACAATGCCCGCATAAAACGCATCGACTTCCGGTACGAAAGCTGGGTGAAGAACCGCAGTGATTGGAAAGATTACAAAATGACCCTTGGTCCACGTGTATGGTGGAATGCTTACGATGGCATCAAGCTAGGGGCCAACTTGAGTGGGCACTACATGAATTATAAGCACCAGTTCAGTTTTACAGCTTGGGCACCAACTAGCTTAGGGCAAGGTAGTGCCAGTCGCTTTGGCTACACCGAATCGCAGGACAATAATTTCGATAAGTTCAACTACCAATTTACCTATACCACAGGGCTTAATAAATTCGTTCGGGGACTGCGTTTCCATTTCTCCAGTAAGTATTTAGAGGGACTGGAATACTACAAAACAGGCCTATCAGAAACCTTTAAGAGCAAAACCAAGCTCGATGTTTTCTTCTTATTACTTACCCGCCCCAATGCCAATACCCTGAACTATGCGCTGTATCCCACCCAATGGGGCATCAAGCAAATAAACAGCAGCATGAACGTGGTATTGAGCCATCCCTACAAATACAAACGTGGTAAGGGTAGTGCCAGCCTATCCATCCGCAGTAGCTCGCTAGCTAGCGATTATGCTTACTATTTTATGGAGGTAGAAAACCTTAACCACACCAAATTCTGGCGCTTACAATTGCACAGCCGTGCATTTGCCCGCTATGGCGGTGGCATCGCCCTAGCTCCCGAAAGTGTATTGGGCATAGCAGGGGCCAATAGCGAGCAGTTGATGAATAATCCGCTAACCCGCTCCATAGGGCAAGTGCCACCAAGCTGGACTACGCTTAGCACCACCAATACCAACCACTTTCAACAAGGCGGCGGGCTGAACTTACGTGGCTATGCAGGCTTACTACTTACCCCTAACCAACTGGTAGGCGGCCTAAGCGGCGCAGCTGCCAATGTAGAGCTAGACTTACATAAACTAGTAAAATGGCGGCCCAAAAAGTGGAGCAAAGTATTCACCATAGTACCCTACCTATTTGCCGATGCGGGTGCCTTTACTTACAACAATAATTCAGGCAAAGAGGTATTTAGCAATATGCTCGTAGATGCAGGCGCAGGTTTCACCTTCACCATCAAACGCTGGGGCCCGTGGGATAAGTTGAAACCCCTTACACTCCGCTTCGATATGCCCTTCTATGTTAACCAAGCCCCAAATAGCGAGGATAATATTGATTTGCGCTGGGTAGTTGGGGTGAAGCGGGCTTTTTAGGTTCATCACTTGGAATAGGTACTTTTGCAAAAACACCAAGGAAATGACAGACAGCACCAGCCACTTGAACATCAAAGAGCTATATGAGGAAGAATTGGAAACCATATGGGCCAATGTTAGTTCAAGTGAACTGTACCGAAAAAATACAGAGGCGAAGTCAATTATAAGGCGAGGATTCTGCGCACCTGAAACCTTAGAAAAAGGTGTAGATGTGCTTTACATTGGCATAAACCCATCCTATGATGCAAGATCTGATGCTGAAAAATTTTACGTATTAGATACTAATGGAGAAAGCGAGCATAGATATTTCAAGAAGTTCAAAGAACAAACGGACAGTAAAAAACTAAAGCATTATAAAAAACTCTCTTGGTCGCATCTCGATTTATTGTTTTTAAGGGAACGGGAGCAAAAGAAGATAAACTTATTTGAAAACGAGAGGTATGGCGATCTTGAATTTATTTGGGAACAACTACAAGTTTCCAAAGCTATTTTAGAACAGTTATCCCCTAAAATCATCGTGGTTAACAATACCAAGGCACGCCAATATCTAGGAAAGGATAAAGACCATGGTAAAGAGCGTAACATATGGTTGGGTTACAATTTTGAATGGGTAGAGGAATGGGGTACTTATATTATAACCAACGAGGATTCTAAACTAAAGGGCGCCCCCGTTTTCTTCTCTGGAATGTTTACTGGCCAAAGAGCGTTAGACAATGGTTCTTTCGAAAGATTGACTTGGCAGATACAGCGGTTGTATGGGTTGTTGGGGTAGTTAACCCAAATGCCGCCTAGCCATCTCCTCATACTTCCCCAGATGAGGAATAGGCTTATTCACCACCTTGGCCTGCTCATCCCAGGTGCGCATTTTGATGATCAATCGGCTTAGAGGGTCGGCTTCAAAATCGGCAGCTTCTTGTTCGTTCATTACGCCGCCTTGGTATTCTAAGG
>CAYGTK010000274.1:0-4072 GCA_964352775.1 uncultured Chitinophagaceae bacterium | reverse complement strand
ATCTATATATGTATATACCTACCTGCCAACTACTTAATTTTTACGAGAAAGCGGGAAATGAGCACAAATGGCTGAAAATGGGGTGCTGGCACAATATTGAGCTGACAAGCATACTATCAATACTACTACGGCGCAAGATATGTGAGGCACTAGAACTATGCCGTGCCGAGCGTACTGGGCAGGGTACGTTTTCCGTTGCCCTACAATGCTGCTGGCGTTACAAACGCCGCCTTCGTTTCATCCTTGTCAATAGACAAGGACGATTGGGGGATAGCGGGATTACCCTTTTACTCTTAAAGAATTAAATTTACATTAGAGTATGAAAGTAATTCACTCAATAGGTAAAAGTTGGACTCAAGATGAAATTACTATAATGAAAGAGTATGGAATTGAGATTCCTCAAGAAGGCTTCTTATATTTAACAATAAATGAGATACAATATGATAAAATAAAGCATGTTGTTTCTTCTTGGAATCTTATCCAAGGTAGTGTTGCAGTATTTACTAAAAAGGAAAGAGATTTTGCCAATTTAATTACTCTAGATGGTTTGCGAACTAATGGCTACCCACAACCATCTGATGATTTTGGGTATCTAAATTTAACTTTTGATACTACGAAGCATTGTCCAAAATGCGGTATTGGTAAAGTACAAAACGCACCATTCCAGATTAAGAAAGAGCCGAAATGGAATAAAAATAAATTATTTACGCTTGAATGGGTATTTGATGAAGTTTTTGTTGAAAAGGAGTTTTATCATGAACACGTGCAACCCTTGGGGATTGATTACTGGCCAGTATTGCTGCATAAAAGCAACCAAAATTGTAAATCTGTAGTACAGTTAAAATTACCAACTGTTCATGAGGCTTGGGATATGGGGTATTACACTCGATTTGAGATTTGCCCAAATTGTGGTGAAAAGAAATATGACCCTATGCCTTTAGATTTTTTTCCAAGTTATACTAAAACACCATCGGCACCAATATTTAAGTCGCAAGAAAGCTTTGGTTCAATGGGGCGAGCTTTCAAACAGGTAATTATTAATCAAGATTTACGACAAATACTGCCTGGTATGAAACAGTTAGGCCCTAACACCGGTACACCGTTAAAACAATAGTACCGCACGCAAATATAAAACGAGATATTGCGGCTTCGTTCATAATGAGAGTGCTACACTGCGGTATTTTAGTGGCAGCTACTCAGTCAGGGTTCGAAGGTTTCGGAGGTGGCAGCTTAGGCGGCGGAGGTGCTGGAGGTTCTTGGTAAGATTAATTAGAAAATTAGAGAAATGAAGATAGTTGATTTGTTAAACCACTGGAATTCCTCTTTGCCATCGGCAAAAGATCTGACTAAAATTGAAGAGTTTACTCTCGGAGAAGCAGAAGATTATCTTGACTTATTTAGGATTCCTCTGAAAACATCGCTTTTACCATCTCATAATTTAAAAATTCAACATTTGAATGAATACTATAACTTAGAGGGGAAGCGTTTTTTTAGAGTCATCAGTATTATTACATCTCCATGGATTCACAAAAAAGCGGGACTTGTTTTTGGTTCTATAGACTCTGAATTTTTGGTTTTAGACTCTCAGGGAGAGATATTTATTGCTGATGACTATGATTTTAGCCCAATATTCAAGTGCGCAAAGAGCGAAGAAAGCTTTTGTGATGCGCTCTTTGTCTGTATAAGTATTTTTCAAAAGCTAATCCGACACGAAAATATTTTGGAAAATGAGAGAACAGAAATACTACGTAGAGCGGCAATTGCTGCAGGAGGTAATATTTATTTTGATTTTTATGATGCATATTTGGGATGAGGCTCTTAATCTGCACAAGACAAATGGCTTCTCCCCCCGCTAGCTCGTTTGCAACGCGTGCCATTGATAATGAGAGTGGCTGCATTAAGGTATTTACTGTGACAGCTATTTGCTAACCACCTAAACAACACAAATACCTATCGCATCGTTAATAATAATGTAACATTTATTAACCTCATGTGGTAGGTGTTTATTGTTGGTTATTTCATATATTCAAAAGAAAAGAATGTTGCTTATAAGGGGGATCAGCCACCCCAGCGTGGCTACCATACAAGAGTGGCTCAACTTTCTGGGTTTTTACTACAAAGGCCCAGCGGGTAACTACGAGCCACTAAAGGTATCGGGCAAATTTGATGATAAAACCGAGGCCGCCGTGCTCGATTTTCAGCGCAGCCAAAATCTATTGGTAGATGGTATAATAGGCCCCATAACCATGAAGGCCCTTCAAGATGAATATACCCGTCGCACCATAGAGCTAAGCTCGCCCGGAATAGACAGCACCGATGGCCATATCGATCGTTTTTACCTACGCAGGGTTAACTGCGATAGCTTTGGCGAGGGCTACACCCGAATGAGCCTAAGAAACGACGTGGCCGATGCTTATGATGAGGTGCGCAATTGGCGAAGAACTTAGCTGGCTAATTGTTGCTGTTTACTTGTACACCACCATTGAATTTCTAGCAGATCTAGCAATTCTTTCTGGCTAGTATCTTGTTCTAGGTCTTTCAAAATACAGTCTAACTGTTGGAATAATTCCAATTGTTTCGCTTCTGGTTGACCGATCAATTTGGTTAAAACTTTCAAACACTCTTTTTGTGCGGTGTAATAGCGGTCGTTACGCTTTAAGGTAAGCTTAGTATTGCGCAGCTGATAAGTAAGCATATCGTAATTACCCATATCGTATAGCAGCAGTAGATTCAGTAATTTACTCGCCGAATAATAGGTTCCAATAGAGCGCAATTGAGGGTGGTGTTGAATTTCGTCCAATTCATCCTTAGCTTTTTCCGATTCACCTGCATGCTGATACACTTGGGCAAAGCTGAAGTGGAATAGTACGGTGTAAGGAACGTTTAAGAATCGCTTGTGCTCTATCAAGCCCTCTTTTAATTCAGGGATCAACTTCAAAGCAGTATCTAGATCTTTCTGTTTTAGGTAAGTACCCAGTTCAAAGCCATGGGAGCGGATAAAGATATTGCTTGTATATGCTGTTAAGTCCATTCCTGAACTCTCATATAAAGTTGGGATATTCCTAAAGCCAACCAGTAACTCCAGTACCTTATTATAACTCCCTTTATAGAAATGACCATAAAGTAGATTGTTGTACATGGTAATGTGTGTGGAGAGCGATCGCTTGGTCATGGTTGGCTCTTCATCCAAATGGTCCACCGCCTGTTGGGCATACTTTAAAAGGTGGTCAATATCATTCACCATTCCTGCATAGGTAACATGAATAAGGTAGAAGAGCATTTTACTTAAAAATGAACTAGCGTTAGCAACATCCGTAAGCAGGGGAGAGGTTAATAGCTCTTTAGCTTTCTCTATCAGTTCAGGGTCTCGTTTCTTATCGTAAAGCTTTTGTAGGCGGATCATTTTAAAGTTCAATGCTCCATACTCGCATTCGCTTTTCAGTTTATCGCCTAATAGCATCAATTCTTCACTAAGTTCTTCTAGCTTGTCGTCAAAGTTTAAGAAGTACTGCCGCTCCATCATAGTACGTTCTACATAGGTGGCGCTCAATATTTGGGCGAACGACTCATTCATGTAGTTGGTCTTCTTACTTTTTTGGAGTTCGTCCCAAGCCATATCATACAATCCTTTACTGTAGAGTATCTCTGCGTTCAAGCGGAGTTCTAAAGCACGGAGTTTATTGTTCCTACTGCTGTGGTAATTACGTAAGGTTTTTAACAAAGCGCTCAATAAGTAATTCTTTGCCTGCGAGAAATTCTTCAGCTTGGTCTGTTTACTTAAAAGCTCTTTTAGTAAGGCATCATCGTATTCTTCTTGACGCTCTATTTCATCGTATAGCAATAGATAATCCTTACTTCTACCTTCAAAGCTACTTTCGGCGGTTAGTTTGAAATACCGCTTCTCGCTCTTATTCATCGACTTTATTAGGTCGAACAATGCTACTGTTTTGCCCATGTTCGTGTTATTGTTGTTCAAAAATAAACCGAAATGGAGCATTCTGTTCATGTGTTGGTTAATAAATTTTACTAGAAAATACACTTATATTTTCGTGTTAAACTGTCTATTATACAA
>CAYGTK010000273.1:0-4091 GCA_964352775.1 uncultured Chitinophagaceae bacterium | reverse complement strand
ATTGAAAACAGCTTGTTCATTTAATCATAACATTTCAAGACAGATCAATTTCAAGAAAAAATATTTTCGTTGAAGAAAAGCTTGAACCCGAATAGGCTCAGGTTAGGTAAGGAAATAGCCAAAAATGGCAGTGCACTGCCATTTTTAGGGCGAAAAAAAATGAAAGTTAATGAATTAAGTCACTCTAACCGATATGACACCTTTCCTGGATCTGTATGCTTCGAGGGAACGCATACTACATCATTTGAGGCTTTCATCTCGTAAATAAGCTTCTTGTCGGTATGCCTGGGGATAATTTTGTCTTGAGACTTATCATATTCAACGCATTCAAGTCTCTTTGCGGCAAAAATCAGTCGGATACCATGATAAATAGCCTTTTTGTTACGTGTGAGGCCTTTGAAGTCACGAGAAAGCTTTTCTCGAGTGTTCAGTTGCTTGTCATACCAGTTCTTGAGCTTACTGAAGTACTTTTTGCCGTCTTCCATGCTGAAACTTTCGTTAACTATCATGTCGAGCGTTAGAGGATATTGTTCTGGTCGGTCTTTATGCGCCTGATGTCCACGTTTCTTCTTTTTTGGTTGTCGAGGTATAGTTTGCATTGCTTGTGCCTTACGCTTTAGTGCTTGCGCAGCTCCTTGAACGCTGATCAAAGTAGGCAAAGACTTCTTTTGAGATTCCAAAGGTCCAACATTTGATGTATTTTCAAGAGTTTTCTCGTTGAACCTCCGGGCAACCAAATTTGCAATGTCTCTAGGCTTTGGTGCTTCAAGCACTACTTCAGCTATTGCTTTATTCAGGGTTTTCCTTTGATCTTCTGTGTTGATTTTGTCTTCCACAGATAAAGTTCTGGCGATGTAAGAGGAATTTGAAACCATGATCTTCTTTCTTGGCCAATAAACCCTCTGATCATTCATGCCTCGTTTTGAAGCCTTCTTCTGAACAGGCTTCAAAGAGTCCGTTATTCTAGAGGAACCAAAAGAAGTGGAATTTTCCAAACTTTTCGTCCACCTGAAAGTTGTAGATTTTGGTAACTTGAATATTGCACATTTTTCTTTAGCTGCAGGGTCATTGTTGGCCATGAGCTTTTCATAACGGAACGAGCCGAATCCTAGAAAGTTTTCAGGCTCAAGATCAACACCTAACGTTCTGAAATTGAAGATTTTCTTTGCTAATGCGCTCTGACTCAGCTTGTTGAGCTTTTGCCATACCCATAGATGAGGAGTTGGAGCAACATCCAAGTTATGTCCGACATCGGTATTATAATTTCTGTGTAAAATCGAGATGGAAGACCTTGTTTCACATTCTTCATCACTGTATGAAGAAACTCCATCTTTGACCAAGTTGAGATGCTTAATAGCATTTTCAACGGAATTTTGTCCAGCACTAGTCTCTACTTTTACAAGGCTTTTAAATTTGGAATTTCCTTTAACCGTAGGTCCATCTTGGTATAGCGAGTCTTTGAAAATCTCGTAATCGAAACACCCATTGAAGATGTGCTTGGCAAAATTAAGCACTGAATTAGGAAGTGCCAATTTTCCTAATATCTTTAAATCACTTCCCGATCTAAACGCTTTGGCAGTTCCAAAACTTTTGCTAGCTCGAGCTCGCCAAATCACCCCGTTAGCATCCTCAAAATCTTCACCTCCTTTTTTTAGAACAACGAATTCATTAGTTCCGTTGCGATAAAGTTGCTTTTGTTTTACGTCTTGCCGCAAATTCAATTCCGTAGTAAACTCGGAGTCTTCGTAGTTGCTCTGAAACTCAAACTTTGCGAATGGAGCTCTCTCTGAGGGTACTATGGTGCAATTAAGCCATTTCTGGACAAATGCTTGCAATTCTTGCTTCATGCCTTCCTTTGTTCTAAATGTCTGGGGTACATATGGACAATATCTTCCAGAACAAGTCTTAATCGCCAAAGTAAGCAATGCTATCTTCTTGGCTCTTGTCAATGCGCCACCTTTAGGGAATTCTAGTTGATCAAGATCATCTTCAAAACAAGTACTATATGCAATAAGCTTTTTTGGTAAAAGGCCAGGATCATCGTAAACATGTCCATCAATGCTGCCATCTTTTTTAATAAACTCGTATACATCCAACCAAACCTCAGGAATATTATTCAAATATATTGACAAGTCATTAAAGATGATTTTATGAACATCAGCCCTGAATTCCTCCGAGCGCTCGCAATCAAATGTTTCTGCTGTAACGCCTACAATACCATGGAATGGGTCTGCTTTCGGTGGCATTTTCAAATTCATATGCGTGGATGTTGGATGCTCATTATTCTCCAGTCTCTCAGGATGCATGTTATTGCAGCATGAATCGATAATGGCTGCTTTAACAATTTCATCTTTCTTGTCGAACCTTGAACCAAGTCCTTGATATACCAAATTAGATTTTCTATGTGATTCACCTCCCATATGGGCACTGTACATGAAGATCCGGCCTTTGTCCGGACCAGATTTTGAGCAACCTATTAGTATGTTTCCTAACGCTGATCTTGCGACTTTGGCTACCTTGTAGCACCAGTCAAGAGCAATTAAGTCTCCTGGAGCAGTGATCTGTAAGTCCTTGATGAACACGTCTCTATGCTCCTTGTAACCGCTTTGTCTGATGTCTCTTAAAACTTGTTCCGGGATGCAAAAGAATTCGGACACTCCGCCTGATCCACTTTTAACCCAATTATCTGGTGGGGTTGGCCATTCTACATTGCACAATATTCTTGACTGCATAACGAAGAATAGATAGTGTTCTACCCGTCTGGCAAAATCATAAATTTTTTGATGTTTGACCATACTGTGAACTTTGCTTAGCCCATGTTCAATTGACATCAATACCTCGCAGCATCTTGAGTTGTATACAAATTTTGCGCGTCCTCCAGTTGTGAGAAAGTGATAGTTTACAGCTATGTGACCTGGCAATTGCGAAAGAAATTCAGGTTGAAGTGTGTTCAGAGTATGCCCTTTTCTGCACTTGTATACCATGGGAATCAATACTTCATTATCTTCAAACATTCCCATGCATAATTTAGGGCGATCAAACCCATGTTTCCAGAAGCGTAGTGGCTCTTCTCGGTCACACTTTTTGCACGTCGGACATTTCAGATCAAGCGGCCCAAAAAAGCTCTCCGGACTAACCACTGTGAAACGAAAGTTGTATAGAAATACCTTCAATGCAAATGAAGGTGCCCCGTCTAAATTATGAAAGTTCGTTTGACCGTAATATAGTGATAATATCGTCTCAGGTGGCAAATCTATCGTTCCTAAAAGAAGAATTAACTTGGAAATGTGTTTGTTGAACTGACCTTTATTGTGTTTTAACAATCCTTTCAAGAAGGAGACGTCTTCATTGATAGGACCAAAGTGCAGTGAAGGTTGAGATGCATCTATAGTACCTCTCTTGTTTCTGCTGGGAAGTTGAACGTGCGGTTTAATTACTTTTTGTATGATTTGTTTCCATGTGTTTTGAACTTCGCTCAAGTCAAACATTATATTTTGTTATTTTAATGACGAAGATGCAATTACACGAAAGATGCTAGTTACAAGCATAATGTTAATGGTTCATCTACACTAGTTACAAGCATAATATCATTTCAATCATGTTTTTGAATTTGAAAGTTTCATTCGAATGAAACGTTTCAAAAAATTCAAATTTGAATTTCAAATTATTGGTGGAAATAGCAAACGATTCATTGCTTGACATGTATAGGCATTTACTAATGTATGACATGTATTATAACACCATAGACTAGTGATTCTTACTGCTCACATTGAGAGATGTAACCGTTGCAATGTTGAGCCCTAGTATTTGAATTAAATGAAATTTAACTGAACCTAACTGTAGTGCAAATCCAGTGCAGTGCACTGCAAAAAATTCCTATAGGAAATTTCAGGTACTCTTAAAAAACTTTACCCGAGAGGAAAAGTGTTCATATCTTCGTAACACTTCCTAGAGTTGGTTTTTAAGTCGTAAATGTCAATATTCGATGTATTCTGATGCGTCTCGCCGCCATAAATGAATAAACGATTGCTTACGCTTGCTATTGTTGCTGAAGATCTCGCAAGCGGAGATGCACCGTTAGACTCTAGCTC
>CAYGTK010000272.1:0-4118 GCA_964352775.1 uncultured Chitinophagaceae bacterium | reverse complement strand
GTATGGCCCCATAGTAGCGGCAACTCCTGTCATCGAACTGCACCTGCCAAGTGAATATCCTAAAGCTGCGATCTTCAGGATAAATGATGGAAATGTTCTGCAGACTATCAAAAGGATAATTGAACGAGTTGGGCATTTTTAAAGCTTCCACCAATCGAGGTATGAAAACAATGCAGGCCCTACCCCGCTCTACGCCATCTTTAGCATAGAGCATGCCCTTGCTCAAATTGGCTAGTTGGCGTTCTTTAAATTCTAGGCTGCCCACGGATTGTGCCGAAAGCAGGCTGCTGAAGGCCAATAGTAGCCCTAATAGAATGGTGTTGTGCTTCATGACCCCAAAAATAAGATGCCCGAAACTAAAAGCTTCGGGCATTAATAACGTAAAAATGTTAACGAATGGTATTTACGCCAATTGTAAAACCATAGCAGAGGCACCGCCACCGCCATTACAGATACCAGCGCAACCGATGCTTCCACCTTTGCTTTCCAGTACATTGATAAGCGACATGATAATACGCGCGCCACTTACCCCTACTGGGTGACCAAGGCTTACCGCACCACCGTGAACGTTAACTTTGGCGTGGTCTAATCCCAGCTCTTCCATATTAGCCAAGGCAACTGTACTAAATGCTTCGTTTATCTCGTAGTATTCAACATCGCTTTGCTGTAATCCTGCTTTGGCAATTGCCTTAGGCATAGCCTTACTTGGCGATGTGGTGAACATTTCTGGCTCTTGAGCAGCATCCGCATAGCTCAATATTTTCGCCAATGGCTTCACGCCAAGTTCTTCCATTTTCTCTTTGCTCATTAAAACCACAGCTGCTGCACCATCGTTTATCTTACTGGCATTGGCAGCGGTAATAGTACCTTCTTTATCAAAAGCAGGGCGCAGCTTAGGTATTTTGTCAAACATCACTTTGCCTGGCTCTTCGTCTTTGCTTACCACTTTCGGGTCGCCTTTGCGCTGTGGTATTTCCACAGCTACTATCTCTTTATCAAATTTACCTGCATTAGCTGCGGCAATTGCGCGATTGTATGATTCTACTGCATAAGCATCTTGATCTTCACGAGTATTACTGTATTTAGAAGCACATACTTCACCGGCATTACCCATCATGTAGCCTTTGTATGGATCTTGAAGTGCATCGCGACTGATAGCATCGTATAATTTACTATCGCCATAACCGTAGCCATAACGTGCACGATCGAGCATAAATGGTGCTTTACTCATATTCTCCATTCCACCAGCAACTACTATATCGTTATCACCCAGCATCACACTTTGCGCAGCGAACATAATAGCTTTCATACCACTAGCACATACTTTGTTAATGGCAGTAGTAGGTATCTTATCGGTCAATCCTGCAGCTAGGGCAGCTTGTTTGGCTGGCGCTTGGCCTGTGTTAGCGCTTATTACTAAGCCCATTATCAATTCTTCTACTTGCTCTGGCGAAATGCCTGCACGCTTTACGGCTTCTTTAATAGCAATAGCACCTAACTCTATAGCAGGAACGCTACTTAGGCTACCACCAAAAGCACCAACAGGTGTGCGGGCCATCGATACGATATATACTTCTTTCATGGTCTTATTTTAAGGGTTTACACTATTCACTCCATATAAGTGAATTAGCGTGGAATTAGTTTGTTGACGGCGCAAAATTATAGTTTTATTTTTAGCGCAGCCAGCAAACTGGGCCAATATACGTTTTGAAGAAGATCCTCAACTTTCTGGTAAACCGTCACCAAGACCTTACACGCTACTTTATAGCCGTGTGTGCGGTGGTTTTGATGTCCTATTTTTTCCCACGAACGGGGGTGTTTAAATACGAGTATGAAATGGGTCGTCCATGGAAATACGAGACCCTTTACGCTCCTTTTGATTTCGGAATAGAGAAAAGTGAAGAGGACATAGAAGAGGAGAAAGCCAAGATCAGTAGCAATATCACGCCCTACTACCGTCGTAACAATGTGGTAGAACGGGAGAAGAAAGCTCGATTCGTAGATCAATTCAACAAGCAACTGAAGTTAACCACCGTAGCATCGCTCAATACCATTCAGGTAGATTCGCTGAAGAACTTGAACTACGGCCTTACGCTATTAAATGAGCTGTATGATATAGGTATCATTCAATTAGAAGACAGCCACAAAGACCCAGAAAAGACCCGCGAGATAAACCTATTGACCCGCGATAACTTAGCCTCTAGGAAAAAAGTGAGCGACCTACTAAGTGTGCGTCAAGCTTATAAAGAAGTGCGTAACCGCATGCAGCAACCACCGCGCGGTATTGAACCAGGTATACTACTGCCATTGGTAGAACGATCGATAGATCACAACGTATTTTACGATGATAGCACCACCATTAAGTTCCAAGAAGAACGATTGGGAGCCATCTCCCCTACCCGTGGTTTGGTGCAAGAAGGCGAGATAATTATCACCAAAGGAGGCATCGTAACCGACATTAAATTCAAAGCCCTAGCCAGTTTTGAAAGCGAGTACGATCGCCGTGTTGTTGGGGTGAAAAAGGGCCAACTTGTCTATTTAGGCAATCTCATCCTCATTGGGTTGATAGTTACCGTATTCATGATCTTCTTGTTCGCCTTCAGTAAAGATGTGTTCCACAGCACGCGCAAGGTGTTCTTCATATTTGTGCTTACCACCATGATGGTTGCCCTCATTAGTAAACTGGTAGAAACCGATCTACCTATACTATACGCCATCCCCGTGTGTATACTGCCGATAGTGCTGCGCAACTTCTTTGGTGCGCGCTTGGCTTTGCATGCGCATATTATGTTGGTGCTACTAGCGGCTTTCATCGTGCCTATTGGTTTAGAGTATAGCATATTGCACTTGCTGGCGGGTATGGTAGCTATTTTCACCACCATTAGGGCATATTACTACACGCAGTTCTTCATTTCCAATGCCTTTATCATGCTAACCTATATGGTGGGGTATTTTGCCATCAGTATTATGCAAGAGGGCAGTTTGCAGAACATCAATTATGAGAATTTCGGTTGGTTAGTATTAAATGCATTATTACTATTCTTGGCCTATCCATTCACCACTATATTTGAAAAGGCCTTTGGTTTCATTTCAGAATTAACCTTGTTGGAACTGTCGGATATCAATAAACCACTGTTGAAGGAAATGCAACTGAAAGCCCCAGGTACTTTCCAGCACAGCCTACAGGTAGCTAACTTGGCCGAAGCTGCTGCCTACGAGGTAGGTGCCAACACCCTACTAGTAAAAGTTGGTGCGTTGTATCACGACATCGGTAAAATGAACAACCCGCTCTACTTTATTGAGAACCAAAAGGGTAACCACAACCCTCACGATGATATTGGTCCAGAAAAGAGCGCACAGATAATTATCGACCACATTTTAAAAGGGATAGACATGGCCAAAAAGGCCGCACTACCCGATGTACTTATCGACTTTATCCGAACCCATCACGGTACTACGCGGGTGGAATACTTTTACCGCCAATATCAAAAAGATAACCCCGACGAGGTAGTAGACGATAGTATGTTTACCTACCCTGGCCCGATGCCCTACAGCAAAGAGACCGCCATAGTAATGATGGCCGACAGCTGCGAAGCGGCCGCCCGAAGCCTAGATGACCCCAGCAACAAAGACATCGACAACTTGGTAGATGCTCTCATTCAAAGCAAGATAGACCAAAACCAATTCGCCAACTGCAACATCACCTTCAAAGAGATTTATCGTATCCGTAAATTGATGAAGAAGATGCTGTATAGTATCTACCACGTAAGGGTGGCTTACCCTGATGGGAAAAATGATCAGTAAGCAGTAACAGTCAACAGTTTTCAGTTTTCAGTTTGTAAAAAAGTGTGCCTGCTATCCTGAGCATGCAGCGTAGCGGAATAGTCGAAGGGCGGCGTGGCCGAGTGGTCAAGTAACAGTATACAGTGCAGTCAGCAGTAATCATATTTTGTTCCATTGAGCACTACCCAAAACCCACAAGTCATT
Organism: uncultured Chitinophagaceae bacterium; assembly: GCA_964352775.1. GTDB lineage: Bacteria > Bacteroidota > Bacteroidia > Chitinophagales > CAIOSU01 > CAYGTK01. The sequence continues at coordinate 131 of CAYGTK010000272.1, read as the reverse complement.
CCGACGGAGGTCGGAATCTCACGTTATAAAGTCAGCTTACAGGACTACTGATCCGAAATTTTCTTACTCAAATGTTTAGTTGTAGAGAGAAAGTAGTTCTACGCTAATAATATCCTACTGCTATCTTTACC
>CAYGTK010000271.1:0-4130 GCA_964352775.1 uncultured Chitinophagaceae bacterium | reverse complement strand
GGGTAACCCATAAACATCTTCTAACTTTAGAACCAGCTATTAGTGAAAATCAAACAGAGGAAATGCTACAGCAAAATGTGACACTTGTTGTTCCAAAGGAAATTCAGTCTTCTTACACTAAGAATCAACAGAGCTCTTTATTGACATTAGCAGACTTTATCAGTCTTGTAAACGATAAGCAGAAGTTGGTTTCTTCTTTGTCGTAGTTCTCTTTTCTAAATCGAGAGATTTGAGATGATCAACTACTGCCTCGGCTATTCTCAACACTACTGGGACAGCTACAGAATTACCAAACTGTCTGTAAAGTTGAGTATCACTCACGCCAATATCATCAATACAGTAATTTTTGGGATAGCCCATCAGTTTTTTGCATTCGCTAGGCGTTAACCTACGAGGGTTTTTATTGCTGCCTTGAGGTATTAATATTTCTGAACCGTCTTTATGATACCTAGCACTAAGAGTTCTTGAAGTTCCATATAGGTCGACTAGACTGTACCCAAATCCATTGCCTTTAGCTTTATGCTTAGCGGCATAATCTCTCAAATACTTCCATAACTTGTCTGTTAATGTATACTTGGGGTCAACTTTTCTCTCCAATATATCACCAATAACAGGTTGGTTTTCTGAAACCATTGTTGGAAAAGTAAAGACAGGTGATGTATATCTCTTCCTATCAAAACCTATTATGAAGATCCTCTCCCTATGCTGAGGTACAAGTCCCTTGGCATCTATGACTTTAAAGAAAATTTCGTAGTCAAGCTCTTCCCTTAAGGATTCCCTTATTATCTCAAAGGTGTTGCCCTTGTCATGGGAAACAAGGTTTTTAACATTCTCTAGTATAAATGCCTTAGGTCTTTTGGTCGAAATTATTCGTTTAACATCAAAGAATAGCGTTCCTTGAGTTTTATCATCAAATCCATGACTCCTTCCGAGTGAATTCTTTTTTGAGACACCCGCCAAAGAAAAAGGCTGGCAAGGAAAGCCCGCAGTTAATATATCATGGTCTGGAATATCAGTCTCAGAAACTTTAGTTATATCGTCAAAAGGTACTTCACCAAAGTTTGCCTCATATGTCTTCTTAGCATATTTATCCCATTCGGAAGAAAAAACACAAGTGCCATTTTGTTCTTGCAATGCTATTCTAAAACCTCCTATTCCTGCAAAGAGATCAATAAACTTGAAAGTGGATTCTTTTGGAGGTGGAAAAGGGACATCATAGTCAACGAAAGGCAAACGATAATTTGCTTCAGGCTCCTTTAGTAGTTTATGATAATAGTCACGGGCTGTCTTCTCATAGTGTGTTTTACCAGACTTGTCGGATTGTAGATAGTGAGTTAGAAAAGCAAGCCCATTTACTTCTCCATTTGCTTTCTCAAAGCCAAGTTCTTTACGCAGAATGGAGTATTTAATTTTCATTAGTCAAATATAACTGAATTACTAAAAATCCTGGTAAAATGAGGCTTATTTATATCAACAGCCTTTCCACTAGTTATAAATGATGTGTTTCATACAACGCGTAAGGGATAGCAGCCCTTTGCCCAACTCATCCTCGTCTCTAGACGAGGATGCAACCCCATAGCGTTTATCAACGCGTCTTAAAAGTACCGCACAAAGCAGAACTGGCACTTTTGGAATTGCTTATACTGGGTAATGGGTGGTCTTCCCTTCACGGCCCTGCACCCTTCGACTATTCTGCTGCGCTGCATGCTCTGGGTGACCTATGCTCTTTCTGTATACTTTATGAATAGCCCGACCCCGAAGGATACGCCCTAATTCTTCCCCAAGCCCAAAAAAACAACTACCCTCACGGTATGAAAATTACTGTGAATGATAACTTTTATCCGCTGATGAATGACACCAGTCGGTATCTAGCACTGCTTGGCGGGGCAGGATCGGGCAAGAGCTGGTTTGCTGCGCAGAAGTGTTTATTTCGATTGATGGGCGAGGAGAATATGCGCATACTTTTCTGCCGAAAGGTGGCTAGTAGTATTCGCAATAGTCAGTTCCTGTTGTTTCGCGACTTGATAAACAAGTATGGCTTGCAGAAGCAGTTTCAGATAGCGGAGAGCCGGATGGATATTACCTACTTACCCAATGGTAATCAACTACTCAGCAGCGGATTGGATGATACCGAGAAGCTGAAATCGCTAGCCAGCCCCACCGCTATTTGGATAGAAGAGGCCACCGAGCTGAGCATGGATGACTTCCGCCAGCTAGACCTGAGGCTGCGGGGCATAAAGCATACCTATGTGCAGATAATGCTCAGCTTTAACCCTATAAGTAAGAAGCATTGGTTGTATCAGCTTTTGGAGGTAGATCAGCGGCCCGATACGGTGGTGCATCGTAGTACGTATCAGGATAATCCTTATGTGGACGAGAGCTACAAACGCCTGATGGAACAATTGGCTAAGGAGGACGAGAAGTATCACCAAGTTTACGGCAAGGGCGAATGGGGCGAGAACCGCCAAGGCCTAATTTACCACTACCAGACTTGCGCCACAGCCGGCGAGGTAGATCAAACCATTTTCGGTCTCGATTTTGGGTTCAACAACCCCACCGCGCTGGTGCAGGTGGGCATTAAAGAGGAGCGGGTATATGTACAGGAACTACTGTACCAAACGGGCCTTACCAATAGCGACCTACTTACTAAACTAGAGCGGCTACTGCCCAGCAAGCGGTCCATCATATACGCCGATAGTGCCGAGCCGCAACGCATTGAAGAGATAAAACGAGCGGGCTTCAACATCCGCCCATCGCAGAAGGCCGTAGGGCCAGGAATAGATAGGGTGAAACGCTGCAAACTACTAGTACCACTACCCGCACCCAATCTATTACACGAGCTAGACCACTACCAATGGGATACCCACGCCCAAGGCCACTACCTTGACAGCCCCGTAAAAGCACACGATCACCTAATGGATGCCTTGCGTTATGCCATCTACACGCACTTAAGCGATAGTGGGGAGCGGATATGGGGGTTTGTGTAGAAGCGAAGTTATAAGTGGTAAGTTTTAGGTTTTAAGTTTTGAAGGAAGAAGCACAGTTCATCCTGAGCATGGAGCGTAGCGTAATAGTCGAAGGGTGCGGGGCTGTTAAAGTATGGTTTACCTTTCTCGGCACAGCTGCTGGCGTTACAAACGCTGCCCTCGTTTCATCCTCGTCGGTAGACGATGACGATTTAGGGGATTTTGCTTACATAAATCAACCAAAAATCTCCATAAACGGGCCTACGATTTCACCATTCTTAGTATTATCCAGCACCGCAAAGATCACTTTTGCAAAGCGATGTTTAAATGGCGAGTTATCTGCTATCAGCGAGTTGTGAAATAACTGAGCAATGGTTGTCGGCTCATTTTGAAACACGCCGCATCCCCAAGCACCTAATACCAGTGTTTTATGATGATGGTGAGCGGCCAGGGCCAGCATTTTGTTTATGCGGGCTTGCATAGTTGGCAATACATCGTTTAGGCGGTGGGCTTGGTTGCTTTTAACTGCACCTTTATTGACTGCACAGGCTGTTATGAAAGAGACCAAGTAAGGTTCATCTAGCAAATTACCGTCGTCGTTTCTAATAACAGGTACTTTGGGCGAATAGATCATATTATCCGAATAGAGTAGGTTACCCTGTTTCCTATGGAAACTATAAAACTCAGGAACTGTTAATTGACAATTGTACAATCCCGAAGAACGGGCCAAGCTTTCTTCTTGCGCCTGACTTCCACCCAAAAATCCACCACCTGCGTTTTTCGCCGAGGCAAAGTTGAGTGCCATTACATCATCATAAGCTTTAGCAGCCTCGGAAGCGGCTTGTAGGGTAGTGCTGTTCACTACTTTAAACTGGGTTTGCTTATCAGCTACAGGCTTGTCCTTTAGTAGCGTGTCTAACTCTTCTGGGGTGTATAGCTTGGTGTTAAGTACAGCATTTTGCTGATTTTCTGCTACGATAACCGTTTTTCCCGCTGGGTTGGTGTAGCTGCCTTTCTTTATAATTTCTAAGGTTTCTTCTGCAACTACCGCCCTCTTTTTTCTTTCCATAGGGTAAAGGTATGGGTATTTAGTTTAACGTGTGAAAAGTAAAAGCATTACCCCACAACTTCCTCCACCACCTTAGTCTCGGGCTTGTGCCATAC
>CAYGTK010000270.1:0-4137 GCA_964352775.1 uncultured Chitinophagaceae bacterium | reverse complement strand
CAATGAAGGTAGTAAAGGCCAATATCTTCATTCCACCTGCTATAAATAGCGATACTACACCCATGGTGATGCTAGCGGCAGAGTCTTTCAACTCATACAATCCACGTTTTTCACGATAATCGATATAAAATTCGATGAGGAATACAATGGCAAAAATAGGAACGGCGTAGTAAAGGGGTTCTTTATCAACGGGTGGTAGTTGCCAATTCATAGTTTAAAGATACGGACTATAGAACTAGTTCTCACTCCCTTCATCAAGGGATACTTCGTCTAGCTGCAAACCAACATCCAAAACTCCTTCTAAGTTATCGGAACGCATAATTTGCTCTACTCCAAAACGATAGGTACCCATTTGATTAAAGCGAGCCTTGGCTTGTATAGGTAGGTATATCTCACAGTTATCGCCTGAACATTCACCAAACCATTTGCCAGAGGCTTCGGCCAGTTCTAGCTCAATCCGTTTCTTACTCTCTTTCCCATCAGGGAAAGTGGTGTGCATCATCACCCAAAGGTTACTCCACGGGTAATACTCCGTATGGCGGATGTATAAATTAACGGAGTATATCTGGTTTGTGTCGCTCATTTCCACCTCAAAATCAATACGCTGCTCTTTCTGCCAAGAGCTCTCAGGTATAGGCTTATGTACCTCAAAAAAGGCTTCTTCTACACAAGAACTCTGTAGTAGCAGAAAGGGTATAGCCAATATGGATAGAAAGCGTTTCATTAGTCTTTTTTGGCTGGTGGGTTACCACCACCTTGCTTACCACCACGGCCTCTATTCCGTTGGTTACTGCGTGGCTTTTTATTTTGGCTTTGGGCTTTTGCCTGTCCAGCTTTATTCTCGCCACCTTTGTTTTCTCCGCCTTGCTTGGCAGCGGTGTTCTTTTGATTTCCGCCTTGGCGGTTATTTCCTTTTTGGTTGCGGCCACGGCCTTTACCTTTTCTTCCACGTGAATTTTGTCTGGCCTTTTTATCTAGAGTAGCCAAGCTGATGTCACCCACTGTGTCTGCAAATTCCAGATCTTCCTCTTCCTCCGTTTCAATGGCTAAGGTGTAAGTACTTAGCGATTCTGGTTTTTTACCCTCGCGATTCATTTCCAGTATCTCGTTCACTTTGTCTATCGGTAAGGCAAATATGGTTTGGTTAAAGCCTTCACCACCGAAACTGTAGAACATCAATTGCTTGAGTATATCCGTTTTTTGCAAATAGGCTTTTCCATTTCCTGTAAGCAGGTGGTCTGCTTTTTTCGGGAAATTATCTAGCGCATCTAAGTAGGTATCCAGCTCGTAATTTAAACAGCATTTCAAGCGACCGCATTGCCCTGATAGCTTAGAAATATTGATGGAAAGGTTTTGATAACGTGCCGCAGAAGTGGATACCGATTTAAAATCCGTCAGCCAAGTAGAGCAACATAACTCACGCCCACAAGAACCAATACCACCTAGTTTTCCTGCTTCTTGCCTTGCTCCGATCTGGCGCATTTCCACCTTCACTTTGAACTCCTTAGCCAATTGGCGGATCAATTCGCGGAAATCAATACGGCCATCAGCCGTGTAGAAAAAAGTAGCTTTCTTTCTGTCGGCTTGGTATTCTACCTCGCCTATTTTCATATCAAGATTCAGTGTGCGAGCTATAGCACGCGCACGCACCATCGTAGGCATGTCCAAGTTTCTAGCTTCTTCCAGTAGCTCAAAGTCTCTGTCGTTAGGGGTTCTTAGTATGCTGCGCAGCTCTTCTTCCCGTTCTTTTACTTTCTTTTTGCGCATTTGTAGTTTCACCAGTTCTCCTGAAAGGCTAATGCGACCTAAGTCGTGCCCCATGGAGGATTCTACTATCACAAAGTCGCCCGTGTTTACGGGTATTTTGTTGTCGTTCTTGTAAAAGGCTTTACGTGAACCGTTTTTGAAACTTACTTCGTAGTAAGGGTAGTCGTCCATGCCAAAGGCTATGGGCATATCTGAAAACCAATCGAACGTATTCAGTTTATTACATCCACCAGTAAGGCAGTTTCCGTTACTTCCACATCCAGCGGGCACATCGCCCTTCTTTGTGCTACATCCTACACATCCCATATTCTATCCATTTATCTTGTCGGCTTTTCGCCGTGTCATTAGTTGGCCAACCTTCACACTCACATTTAGCATCATCGCTTTGGGGTTGGCATTTCGTTCTAAGTGGTAAAAGCTTCTGTTACAAAGCTCATACAGTTCCTGATACTTATCAGGGTCCATTTTATTGTTCAATCGCGCTACAAAGGCGAGTTCTTCTTCTATTAAATTTTGGCTAGGTACATCGGTAAGCATCATTTGCATACTCTCCCGAATAAAGTGCAAAGCGTACTCAAAAAACGCCTTCTGCACTTCACGACCCATTCTGCTGAAATCTTCTACCAAGGCCAGTATATCGCCTATTTTTTGGTGGTAACCCCGCACAGGGAAGGTAGCACACAACGTAATCCAGTTTTGGAACATGGTAATATGATCGCTTACCGAATGTTCTGCGGCACCTCTGGCCAATCGGAAACTTCCGCGCGACATTGCAGCTACCCGCTGTGCTTCTTGCTCGTTCATAGCGTATGCTGATACGAGGTGGGCCGATAGGTCTTCTCTACTAATTGGAGGCAATTTTAAAATCTGCGTGCGCGATAGTATAGTGTTTAAAATAGCATCCTGTTCTTGGGCTACAAGAAGAAAAACCGTATTCTCAGGGGGTTCCTCCAATATCTTCAACAACACATTTCCTGATGCCCCTAAATATTCGGGTAGCCAGATGATCATCACTTTGTACTTCGACTCAAAAGCCTTCATGCTCAGCTTACGGATAATATCGTGGCACTCTTTTACGGGAATATTTCCTTGCTTATTTTCCGCGTCTTGCTTCTGCATCCACTCGTTTAAGTCCAGATAAGTATTCTCTGAAATAGCCCCGCGCCAATCGCTTATTAGGTCGGTGGAGATGGCACGTTTATCTTTTACACTGCTAGCAAATGGGTAGGAGAAATGAATATCAGGATGAATAAAACGCTGCGATTTTAAGCAGGAAGGGCAAGTGCCACAGGAGTCGTTATCCGATGGTGCTTCGCAATTCAAGTATTGGGCAAATGCCAAAGCAATAGGTAAACCACCATAACCCAACTGCCCCAATAGCAACTGAGTATGACTTACCCACCCCTCTTTTACAGAAGTGGTCAACTGCTGCTTTACGGCAGCTTGGCCTATTACGTCTTTAAATAACATACGCTAGCTTAAACTAAGCTGAGCACAGACAATAGCTCTTCCCCAATGGGTGAAACTGCCGAAGGGTAACTGCCTACCAGCTTACCCTTTTCATCAATAAGAAATTTATGAAAGTTCCATTTTACCTCGGTATCCATCTCGCCGTTCTTCTCCTTATTGCAAAGCCACTGGTATAGGGGATGTTGTCTATCGCCTTTTACCTCTAACTTCTCACTAAGTGGAAATGTTACGCCGTAATTTTTCTCACAAAAACTTCCTATTTGCTCGGCGGTACCAGGCTCTTGTCCACCAAATTGGTTACAAGGGCAGCCTAATACGGTCACCTTATCGCTATGTAATTCATAAAGCTCCTGCAATTGGGCATACTGTGGAGTATACCCGCATGCTGAAGCTGTATTTACTATCAGTATATGCTTGCCAGCAAAGTCCTTCAAATTAAGGCCTTTACCATCCAAACCATGGAGTTCGATATCGTATATCGTCTGCTTGCTCATTACTAGTAAAGGTACAAAGGAAATGCAATATCTGTGGGGCAGTATTGCACATACCAACTATCTTTTAAACCTTTACCAAAACCAAGCGTTCCATCACTTATGAGAGTAGCAGTATTTAGGAAAGCTCATTTTAATGCAGCACATCGTTTACACAACCCTAATTGGGATGAAAGTAAGAATGAAGAGGTGTTTGGCTTGTGTAATAATCCCAATTGGCACGGTCATAATTACGAGCTAGAAGTGAAAGTAACGGGCGAGATAGACCCCGAAGTGGGTTATGTAATCGATATGAAAATATTGAAAGACATTATTAAGGAAGAAGTAGAGAATCGCTTTGACCACAAGAATTTGAATTTAGATACAGAAGAATTTAAAAACCTGAATCCTACCGCAGAAAATATAGTGG
>CAYGTK010000269.1:0-4139 GCA_964352775.1 uncultured Chitinophagaceae bacterium | reverse complement strand
GCTTACAATATTCTAGGCTAGTACCACCCAATGCATTAAGTCAGGATTACATTGGATTTATCAATAACATTTTATAAATTCACACAGTAAAAAAATTAGACTAATAAACATTTGCAATGAGTTTTAATCTTGAGGATTTACGGACAACAGCAAAGACAAGAATATTCAGCGAGATAAGAAAATCTTATGGAAGTCCTAGACCATCAGCTGCAGAACTAATAAAGCTAAATAATAAACAGTTTTTATTTGAATCCAAGGGCATTGATGCCTACGACATTTTTTTATCTCATAGGTCTAAAGATGCTGATGTAATTCTCGGCACTTTGGAGAAGTTATCAAATCTGGGCTACAAAGTTTATGTCGATTGGATTGATGACCCACAGCTTGACAGATCCAAGGTAACTAAGGAAACAGCTAAAACTTTGAAGGAGAGAATGGATCAATGTAAATCGCTGCTATATGCGACAACCATAAACTCTACAGGGTCAATTTGGATGCCTTGGGAATTAGGCTATATGGACGGACGCAAAAACAGAGCTGCAATACTTCCAATATTTGATTCTGAAAAGGATAGTAGTAATAGTTATAAAGGACAGGAATATCTTGGAATTTATCCCTATTGCATTCAAACCAGATATATACTGAACCCAAATAAAGAAGGGTTATGGATTTTTGAAGATGAAAACACATATGTAATATTTAAATCATGGCTCGAAGGAAATAAGCCCTAAAATAAACTAATGAACAAACAATTAAACCGTTTTATTGATACTTATTCTAAGGCAATTAAGGAAAGTAACGTCGCTATCTTTGCTGGTGCGGGTCTTTCAATTCCTGCTGGATATGTCAACTGGAAGAACTTGCTTAGAGATATTGCCGATGAACTAGATTTGGATGTTGACCGAGAAAATGACTTAATTGCCTTAGCTCAATACCATTTTAATGAGAAAGGTAATAATCGACATAAACTAAACCAAGTTCTAATTGAAGAGTTTACTCGTAGTGCATCACAAACCGATAACCACAGGATTTTAGCTTCACTCCCAATAAAAACCTATTGGACAACTAACTACGATAAACTAATTGAAAAATCTTTGGACGATGCTGGCAAAACACCCGATGTTAAACTTGCTCAGGAAAACCTATCCACAAATATACCTAAAAGGGATGCAGTAGTATATAAAATGCACGGTGATATTTCTTTGCCAAACCAAGCAGTTTTAACCAAGGATGACTATGAAGGATATAACGAAAAAAGAGCCCTTTATACGACCACATTACAAGGAGATCTAATTACTAAAACTTTTCTATTTATTGGTTTCAGTTTTGATGACCCAAACATAGAATATATACTCAGCCGAATTAGAATTTTGCTTGGTCAGAATAAAAGAGAGCACTTCTGTTTCTTAAAAAATCCTAATCGAACTGAATATAATTCAGATGATGACTTTAGTTATGCTAAGATTCATCATCATTTGAAGATTAAGGATCTTAAACGATACTCTATTAATGCCTTGCTAATAGATGAATATGCGCAAATTCCAGAAATATTAATGGCAATTCAAAAAAAGGTTCTTCGATCAAATGTTTTCATTTCAGGTGCGGCAAAAATTTACGAGCCAAAAAATGAAAAAGAAGCCCTAACTTTTATTCATAAACTAAGCTATGCCATATCCTCTAATGAATACAAAATTGTTTCTGGTGTGGGATATGGTATCGGTAGTGCTGTAATCAATGGTGCTACAGAGTATCTATTCTCTACTAATTATCGTCACCTTGATGATGCCCTAGTCCTTAGACCATTTCCTCAAGTAGTAACAGGAACAAAAAGTAAAAAAGAAAGAAATCTTGAATATCGACAAGAAATGATGAGCCACGCAGGTATAGCACTTTTTGTATTTGGAAATAAAGATGATGGAAAAGGGGCATGGAAAGTTTCAAATGGGATGCTTGAAGAATTTGAAGTTGCAATAGAAAATGGAGTCATACCAATTCCTGTTGGTGCTACGGGCTATGCATCAGAAGAACTATGGAATAAGGTAGTTTCTGAGCCCAAAAAATATTACCCTAATAACTCCAACCTAGTGGATGCAATCAAACAACTTGGAGACAAGACTTTAAGCGACGACTTATTAATAGCTCAAATCCTTAAAACTATTGGTATATTAAAATATATTTATTAATATGGGAAAGGCAATTTTTGTAACTTATAAGTACGCTGACTCTTTAGTGGAGCCACTACCTAATATTCAAGGTGAAACCACAGCAAGACAATATGTTGACCTTATCGCTGATTTTTTAGAGGAAAATGATAATCTTTTTAAAGGGGAGGATGATGGTGAAGATTTAAGTTCACTAAAAGACCCAACAATAGCGTCAAAACTAGGAGACAAAATATTTTATAGCTCAGTAACCATAATACTAGTTTCCAAGGGTATGAAAGAATCTAGCAAGCCTGAAAATGAACAATGGATGCCTTGGGAGATATCTTATTCTTTAAAAGAACAATCTAGAAGTGGTGGAAAGAGTACAACAAATGCTGTATTAGCGGTTGTACTGCCAGATGAAAATAGTAGTTATGAATACTATATAAGGTATAATGAAAAGTGCAAAAGCAGAACCTTAATGACTGGAATGCTTTTCCAAGTAATTAGGGATAATATGTTCAATTTAAAAAATGCGGAGAAAAGAGAATGCAATGGCACCATCATTTACAGTGGTGAATCATCTTACATTAAATCTGTAAAGTGGGAGGATTTCGCTAAAAATCCGAATGCTTTTATTAATGCAGCCCTTGAAATCAGAAAGAACATTAATGAATATGAGCTAACTAAAAAAATTAAGTAATTGCCCAGGTACGCATTCTTTAGTTTCGCATATGAAGACGTTTCCAACTTTAAGGCAAATGTTGTCCGAAATAGTTGGTTATTAAGAAACTCTGAAGATTCTTTTGTTGATGGATCAATTTGGGAAAAATCAAAAATTAAAGACCCAAATAAACTAAAACAACTGATTTCAATAGGCTTAAAAAAGACATCTGTCACTATAGTATTGATAGGTAAAAACACGGCCAATAGACGCTGGGTTCAATATGAAATTATCAAGAGCTTCGAAAAAGGCAATGGGATAATTGGAATCCACATCAATAGGATTAAAGGAAGGACAGGGTTAACCAAAAGAGGCCCTAACCCGTTTGATAAACTAAGTTATACTATTGGGGAAGAAGGCCGAAAGATATATTTCTCAGAACTAAATAATAGAAGGTGGGTTGCATATCAAGATTTACCAATAATAAATAATAAGGTTTCCAATACGCTATATTTTAAGCACCACTGGTGGAATGGCAATAATTTTGGTGAAACATTTAAGTTTTCGGACCACTTTCCCACTTATTGTTGGGATTTCGATGATGGGCATAAAAATCTACCTAAATGGATAGAGGAAGCAGCGAATTCCGCAGGAAGATGACTGAACGTATATTTTGCTAAGCTTATCGGATGTAAATTGGCTTACCTCCTTCCTTTGAAGCCAAAATGTGTACGAATTGAGACATGCTTTTGTATGTCTTTTCAAGGGCGCAGCTCCTTTGGGGTTTACAGCATTGAATTTTTCTGCGAACAGAAAAAGTTCTAATGCCTGCTGATGACAATCCCTTTAAGCATGTCTTTGGGCATTCGTCATTTTGACAAATTCAAACAAAGGAGACTAAATATGACTAACATTAATACTGTAACCCTAACAGGCAACATGGGCTCAGAAGCCAAAATTATTGAGACCGCTGAAAAACCATTTGCAACATTCTCATTAGCTACTACTGGTAGTTATAAAGATGAAAACGATGAATGGCAGCAAAAAGAAACCATTTGGCACAATATCTTGGTATTCAATCCAAGGGTCATTGAACAGGTAAAGAACCTTAAAAAGGGTTCACGGCTTGAAATTTCTGGTTCAATATCGTATCGTTCATTCGAGGTTCAAACCGAAGTAGGTACATTGACCAAAAAAGAGGCATCAATTATAGCTCACAAAGCAGAGCAAAAACCTCTGGTCAAAAAAGCTTCATAACCCCCACACTATTATGAACATAAAGCGCGCTCTTCCCAGAGCCCGATTATAAAATATATTTAAAATAAAATTGG
>CAYGTK010000268.1:0-4167 GCA_964352775.1 uncultured Chitinophagaceae bacterium | reverse complement strand
ATGTAGTTAAGGCCGAGCAGGTACTATTTTCGCTCATCCTCTTCTTTTTTGTTTACAGCCTATTGCTGGTGCTGTTCATCTATTTGTTGAACAAGAAGATAAAACATGGTCCTCACGATGAACCGGAAGACAATAACCGACCATTGCAAGCAGAAATGGCTAAACTGATGGGGGACAGCAACTGATGGACTATTCAACACTTTTCGGTATCGATTACCCTACGCTTTGGTTCTTAGTAGTAGGCGGCGTATTCTCTGGCTACGCCATATTAGATGGTTTCGATCTTGGGGCAGGGGCGTGGCACTTGTTCTTCAAAAAAGAAACTAGCCGCCGCATTGCCCTCAACGCCATCGGCCCGGTGTGGGATGGTAATGAGGTGTGGCTCGTAATTGGTGGCGGTACATTGTTCGCTGGCTTCCCTGTGGTGTATGCCTCGCTGTTCTCGGCCATGTACATTCCGTTGATGCTGTTCCTGATGATGCTCATTTTCAGGGCTATATCCATTGAGTTCCGCAGTAAAGAAGAGTGGCCCTGGTGGCGTACCTTCTGGGATTGGTCGTACAGTATCAGCAGCGCTATGCTGGCCTTTTTGTTGGGTGTGGTGCTGGGCAATGTATTGCTAGGTATGCCCTTAGATGATAACTACGAATACACCGGCCATTGGCTGCAATTTTTGAACCCCTACGCCATATTGGTGGGCATTACCACACTCGCACTATTTATGTTGCACGGCCTGCTCTATTTAAGCATGAAAACCGAAGGGCGGCTGTTCACCAAAATAACCTTACTGATGAAGCGGTCGATAGTATTCTTCATCGTCAGTTTTAGTTTGGTAACGCTATACACGCTCCTCTACATACCGCACCTAAGCAACGATTTAAAGAGCAACCCCTTGCTGTTCATCTTCCCACTATTGGCCTTCCTAAGCATTGCCAATATACCTAGGTTGATAAGCAAGAGGAACTACCGTGGGGCCTTTCTATTCTCAGCTACCAGCATCGCCTTTTTACTGATGATAGTGGCGGTAGAACTATACCCCACCATGATCATCAGTACGGGCAACCCTGCCAACAGCATAACCATCTACAACGCCGCCAGCAGCGACAAGTCGCTAGGCATCATGCTGCTAATGACGGCCATCGGCGGTCCACTAGTACTGGCCTACACCGTGTTCGTGTACAAGACTTTTTATGGAAAGGTGGAGCTGGATGATACTAGTTATTAAATAGCATCAAAGTGACTCAAACTCCTCTATCAATATCCCCATTTTACCCATTTGGCTATCGCGCATGGCTTCTAGTATTTGGGTTTGATGTTATTTTAAGCCTATCGTTCTTTTTCGAAACGGGCCTTCCACCGAAGGGCGTTATCACCTATGGCCCATTCGGCCATTATCATTCTACCGCTAGGGGCATCAAAGCATTGGGTAATTTGCTGGGTGGCTACATCTAGTAGCTGCACTTCATAGCGGTTCTCTTCGGGTATTTCTAGTAACATTATTACAGTGTTCTGGCCAGGGCTGATGGTATAGTCTACTAAATTAGGTTGCTCAGCTTTTGGGTAGAACCAAATTAGTGGAGAAGAGACGTAGCTATAATGATCAAAAGGATACTCTACTGTAAGTGTATAATCGCCCGTTTCGGCATAGCTAGAAGCTTGATATGCCTGTGCACATACCGTAGGCGTGGCTTTTTTTCTTTTAACTACGTAATGAAAGTCGTTATAGTCCACATCACCAAAAAAGTCATCGGCTTCGTATCCATCAATGGCTATGTACTTATATTTTTTAATATCAAATTCAGTAGTATCCTCTTCTTCACTAAGTAGGTCGATGTATCTGCGCTCATGGTTCATGAAGTAAAGCCCGCGCTTTATCTCGTGTATCTCTTCCGCTGTGTAGTTACTGCTTAGATCAACAAGGGTATCTGCTATACCGCCCTGCTTACAACCAGTAAAAGCATAGGTATACTCACTAGAACCATGTACACCATGTGCCGCTCCCCACATGTAGAATCCACTATAGTTTTGTAGGCTAATGAGGCCATTGCCCAAATACAGAATAGTAGCCGCATGGGTAACATACTCTCGTTCACTAAGGGGTATATTTTCTAAGTTACTTAGCCGTTCTATTTTTTGAGCGTTCTTTTTTAGTAGGTCGTTCAATTTTTCTTTACTGGTCAACAGTGCTATCTCAGCACTCTCGCTTGTACTTACTACTCTTATGCTATCGCGTTCATCAGTATCGTAAATAGCAGGGGTATAGTAACTGGTGTCAGCTAATTCCAATTGCTGCGTAATGTAACACCAGCCAGTTTTTGTGGGCTAAAGTATATATGGAATACTATCTACCAAACCCATCCATTGTCCAACTGTACTTAGTAAATAAGTGGAATGCACAGTAGTTCCCCAAAAGGGGTAGTCATTGTTTGAAAAACCTAGCACCAAGGCCTCGGGTTGGCCATCAGGTTGCAAGTTCATGGTTATCTCATCAAAATACTGAGCCTGGGCTACTACTAACAAACTACCGATAACTAGCATAAGCAGAATTCGCATCATCCTGCAATTTAATAATTAGAAGAGTGCTTTCACCAGAGGTATATCAATTAGAATTGTTAAAATATGATAATGAAAAAGACCGAATTTTACAGAGTATTTCATAATAACTCCCCTAAAACTCCTCTATCAATATCCCCATTTTACCCATTTGACTGTCGCGCATGGCTTCTAGTATTTGGGTTTGGTTGTTCATTACAAAGGGGCCGTGTTGCAGTACGGGTTCGTTAATGGGTTCGCCTGATAGTAACATAGCGCGTGTATCGGCATGGGCCTTTATATTAATGCTAGTACCATCTTGGTTAAAGGAAATGAGTTGTCGACCTTTTACGTCTTTCCCGTTCACGGTAAGTTGGCCATCAAGCAAATAGATCAAGCAGTTAAAGCTTTGGGGAATGCTAAGTGCAGTATCGCTACCCTCGCTCATTTCTAGCCTTAACAACAGCTGCGGACTGAGCGTAGGTGCGGGACCTTTTACCCCCTCATATTCACCAGCTACTACGCCAATGGTAGCGCCAGGTAGTGTCACCTTGGGGGTTTGCTCGTCGCTGATGGGTTGGTAATGGGCGGGGTCCATTTTATGGGCAGCGGGGGTGTTTACCCAGAATTGGATGAACTCGTTCTCGCCACCATTTTCTATAGTGCTTTGCCCAGGGCGCTCGCTATGTACAATGCCTCTGCCAGCATGCATCCATTGCGTGCCGCCAGCATCTACTTCGGCCTTGTTACCCAAGGAATCTTGATGGGCCACACTACCCGTAAACACAAAGGTAACAGGCGAAAAACCTCTATGTGGATGCGGAGGTACTCCAGCATCTCTCTGGCGCATGCCTTCCTTAATGGTAAAGCTAGCGTGGTGTATCAGTAAAAAGGGATCTATCTGCTCCAGCCCCATATTGGGTAGCGCTTGATCAATTAGCTCGGGCCCAAGGTTTACCTTTTGCGAGCTTACTATACGGTGTACTGTTTTTTGTGTTGCCATGCCCATAGAACAAAGTTGTGGGTAAATAATTCCCGATGGGTAATTGACTTACATAGATCACTCGGGCGCAACCACCTCCACCTTCATCCTATCAGGGTCTTCAAAAAATACGGCGTAGTAGTGTTTGCCACCAGCAAAGGGGTGGGCATCTTCGTATAGTATGGTGATATTTCGGGCGCGAAGTTCTTCGGTCAACTCATCTACATCCTCTCGGCTATCGGTATGAAAGGCTAAATGGTTCAATCCCGTTCGTTTGCGGTGGTAGGGTGGGCTAAGGTGTTCAGTTTCAGTTTGTACCAATACGATGTAAGTAGGGCCTAGTTGATAGCTAATGCCTTGGTCCCATTCATTTACCACGGCGTAACCCATACGCCCCAGTAGCCAGCCCCAAAAGGCCATGCTTTTCTGTAGATCGCTTACGTAGAGTTCTATGTGATGTAGTTGGCCTTTCATACGGGCTAAGTAACAATATTCAATTATTAATTACCAATGGGTGAGAATTAAACGATCAGAAATTTTATTAAATTGGAGGTATCAACTAACTAAACCTTATTTATATCATGAAAAAATTATTCTTTTTAAGTTTGTGTGTAACGGTGCTTGCTAGCTCGTGTATGGTGAATCGCCATACC
>CAYGTK010000267.1:0-4177 GCA_964352775.1 uncultured Chitinophagaceae bacterium | reverse complement strand
TTTGTATTGTGTATCACTTGCTATGAGGTTGATACAGAGGAGGATAATAACTCGAATATCTGACTAAGGGGTTTGTTACCAATTAGTGTTTCACACTAATTAAGCATACCATTCGTTAATTTATCACACCAAACCATTATGACTATGAGGTCGCTATACTTTATTGTTTTCTCTTTATTGTTATTAGTTATAGTTGGTTGTGGCGATATAAGGCTAGAGTCAAAAGCACCTGAAGCGCAAGAAATAGCGGGTATGGAGCTTAATTGGGTAGCTGGTGATGTGGACTTTGGAAGTGGACTTGCTAATGGTACGTACGCTGTTACTACTTTAGCTGCAAATGGTGCAGTTGGTAATTCCCCAACTGAGCGCGACAAAAAAGTAATTAAAACAGGCCATATAGATCTGGAGGTGGAAGATATTGCGGTTACCTATCAGCAGTTGTACGGCTTGGCACAAACCTACAATGCCTCCATTGCTAACGATACTAAGAATGAGAGCGAATACCGCATTAATGCCAGCATGACCCTACGAATACCCAACTCCAAATTTGAGCAGGCGGTAATGGGTATAGATAAGCTAGACGGTAAGCTGATAAGCAAGAACATTAACCAAGTGGATGTAAGCGAACAATTTACCGACCTAGTAGCCCGCATAAAAACCAAAAAGGGACTAGAGGAACGCTACCTAGACATCTTGGTGAAGGCAAATAAAGTGAAAGACCTGCTAGAAGTGGAGCGGGAGCTAGAGGCAGTACGCTCGGAAATAGAACGGATGGAAGCCCGCCTGAATGGCATGAAAGACAAGATAGCCTACAGCACGCTAACCGTAAACTACTACCAATATAAAGAACCCACAAAACCCGTATTAAAAGGCTTTGGCAAAAAGCTAACAGATAGCCTAAAACTAGGCTGGCAAGGTATTGGCAACTTTGTGCTAGCCATGGCCATCATATGGCCAGTATGGATAATTGGTTTGGCTATTGGGTACTTGGTGTATCGTAAGGTTAGGAAGTAAAAGCGAGGCTTAGTAGTGCCTTAAAGAATGATGCTGAACATGGCTACTGGTTGATGTTAATTAACTTCCAAAGCTTTCTCCCAATCAGGCCCTTCCCAAATTGTAATATTAGCCCGCCACATTTTTAGCGATTTCTTTTGCAACCACGTGTCGTATGCGTGGTGGTAAGTGCTATTGCCTTTGTACTTGGCCTGTAGCGTTTCAAATAGACCGGTTACTATTAAATTCTGCACACTCTTATCGCCTTCTGATAGCAATACGTCCACCTTTTGGAAGAAGGAGGTGAGGTGGTCGGTTTTGCCCACGGCAAAGTCATTGGCTACCAATTGTGCAAGCTTAGCCATAGTAACATTAGCCAGCCTATCTCTTTTATGCTTTTTTAGGTATACATCGTTGTAATAATCTTCCAGGGCAGGATACCCGCTGCTAAGCACCCCAAAAAGGTGATCTAATCGCTGAAAGCTATATTTTGTAGGTGTGGGCATTTCTATATACTTATTGAGCAGTGTAAGATACTAGAAAAGCCACCTTTTTCTATTGCTCTGGTGTTTCTTTAGTTAAGAAGTTGACCAAGAAAAGTCAAATTCTTGTTTTCTGTTACTCTTCCATAAGAGGGCACTGTCAATATGACCTAGTTCTGCCTCATATGGGTGCATATAACCGTTCAACTGAAATATCATTTCCATGGCAATATCTGAGCTGTCGTACGCAATGTCTTCTGCCTGTGCCCAAAAGGGCCAGCCTAGTAGTTTAGTTTCGTCAATACAATTGAGCTTCAAGTCATCAATAATGTAGTGCTGATAGTGCTTTAATTGTTGTTCCAGTTTCAAACTATTATAACTCTCCGGGTGGGGGTAGTCGGTAACTTTCTTCCAGTCTACTATTTGCTTTTCTTCAATTTCTTGGTAGGGTATGTTAACCTCTACTTCAATGCTTAAACCTAGTTTAGGTACCTTTCTAACTACAGATGCTTCTGAACCATTATCCCACCCATGAAGGGCACCTTCGCAGTAGGGGGTTTTGTTGGTGCAATAGAACAATTGGAGAATTCCTATTTCCGAAACTTCTGGAATACTGTCAAGGTCAAGTTGAACCAAAAGTGGCATCTGAATTTTGCAATTAGGACAAACTGGCCATAAGTGTTGCTCAGTTAAATAAGGCAATCCACCAAGCTTGGAAAGATCATTAAAAGCCGGCGTAGTAAATTTGATAATAGGTATGTAAGCTGTTTTGCTATGCGTATTCAATAAATCAAATGTCTTCTGTTTTTCCTTTTCATCGTGGCGTAGCTGTTCAAACCTTTTAGAACCGATTTCGGGATTATCGCTACCAAATAGTTTTCTCAAAAAATTCATCATTACTAAGATACTAACTAAAACAACCTAGCCTCTTACCCAGGCATTTCTTTACCGACGTGCTGTTTGGCTTTGACGGTGATAGCTGAGCATAAGCAGGACTGAGATGATCATCTCTTTTTACCTTTTTCTGATAGCTTTTTGCTCTCTTCTGTTTTCTTCCAATTGCTACCTTCCCAATAATCGATAATGTATCGCCATTGTTTTAGCGATTCGTTACGAAGCCATTCATTATAAGCATTGTGGTATTCACCACGTGGCTTATGCGAATTTTGCATGCTTTCAAAAAGCCCAACAATTATAAGGTTTTGCGCATCCTTATCGCCGTGTAGTAATATCTCATCTATATGCTTAAAAAAAGTAGTGAAATGTTCGGTGCAGTCCTCCGCTAGATCTTGAGTTACAATTGTTGCTATGTCGCATATTTCTATATAGGCTAAACGTTCTTCAGGATCTATTTTTAAGTACTCCTCGTTATAGTATTCTTCCAGCTTAGGGTAACCACTACAAAGTATTTCAAAAATATGATCTGCTTGCTAAAAGCTATATTTTGCAGGGGTAGGCATCTGATCAATATAATGTTTCCTAACTAAGTACCTAAAACAACCTAGCCTCTTGCCCGGGCATTTCTTTGCCGATGTGCTCGTAGGCCTTGGCTGTGGCTTCGCGGCCGCGTGGGGTGCGCTTAAGGAAACCTTCCATTATCAGGTAAGGTTCGTATACTTCTTCAATGGTGCCCGATTCTTCGCCTACGGCGGTGGCAATGGTGGTGAGGCCCACAGGTCCACCGCTGAATTTTTCTATTATGGTTTGCAGTATGCGGTTGTCCATATCATCCAATCCTGTTTCGTCTACGTCTAGCATTTCTAGTCCGTAGCGGGCAATTTTCAAGTCAATGGTTCCATCGCCTTTTATTTGGGCAAAATCGCGCACGCGGCGCAGCAGTAGGTTGCCAATACGTGGTGTGCCACGGCTTCGGCGGGCAATTTCCAGCGCGCCATCGGTGGTAATGTCGGTATTCAATATATCGGCCGAGCGGAGGAGGATGCGTTTCAGCGTCTCGTGATCGTAATACTCCATCCTAGCCGTAATGCCAAAGCGGCTGCGCATGGGCGAGGTAAGCAATCCGCTACGGGTGGTAGCGCCCACTAGGGTAAATGGATTTATCTGCAACTGCACACTGCGCGCATTTGGCCCCTGATCTATCATAATGTCGATACGGAAATCTTCCATAGCGCTGTACAAGTACTCTTCTACCACCACACTAAGTCGGTGTATTTCGTCGATGAACAGTACGTCGTTGGGTTCTAGGCCGGTGAGTAATCCTGCTAGGTCGCCCGGCTTTTCCAGCACGGGGCCGCTAGTTACGCGGATGTTCACATTAAGCTCGTGCGCTACAATGTAGCTTAGTGTGGTTTTACCCAATCCCGGGGGGCCGTGTAGCAATACATGATCCAGAGCCTCGCCACGGCGCTTGGCGGCTTCAATAAATATCTTCAAGTTGTCTATTACCTTGGGCTGACCGCTAAACTCAGCAAAACCGCTGGGCCGCAGGGCATTTTCAATATCACTATCGCCTTGGCTTAAGTGCTCGTCTTCAGGATCTAGGTGTGCATCGCGCATGGCTGTAAAGTAAAGCCAAAATTGGGAAAGATGATTGGTTGAAAGTTAACAGTGGGTGGTCGATAGTTGACAATAAAGTGGAGTTATGGCACAAAAAAGGTACATTTTGGTGCAGCTGGGGTGCACTACAAAATAACAACCCAGTGATAGCAAGGGTTTCAGGTAGGGGTTTTGTCGGCTTAGAG
>CAYGTK010000266.1:3189-4226 GCA_964352775.1 uncultured Chitinophagaceae bacterium | reverse complement strand
ACTTTACGCAAGGCTTCGAATAAAGACAGTAGCGATTGTCGCTTAGCTTTAGCTAAGTGTTCAATGGCAAAGGCAGCTTCCTTTTTGGTAAGCAGCTTAACCAATTTTAATGTCTTGTTCTTTATTCGGGCCATTTCGCAAAGGTGATACTAAGCTATTCAATTCTTTTACAATACTAAACGCACTTCTTGATCTATATCAACTTTTGAGAACGACAAGCCCTATACATTTGTATTGTACAAAACGACAAGCCATGACACGCAATGAAGTACTACAACAAACAGAAAAGGGAATTCGCCAAGTAATTAGTGAAGCCAAAACCCACTTACAGAATTTAGGACATGAAGAACTGAACTGGAAACCAGCCGCAGGTAGATGGAGTATAGCAGAATGTCTGGAGCATTTGAACAGATACAGTAACTACTACAATCGCCAAGCCTTGGGCAAATTGGAGAACGCTGATCAAGTGGAAGAACATGGGTACAAAGCTGGTTGGATAGCCAATTGGGTACACAATTCCATCCATCCTGAGAACAGGAAAAAAATGTCTACTCCCAAATTTTTAGACCCAAGTAATAGTATCATCAGCGATAACATCGTTACCGAATTTTTGCAGCATCAATATCAATTGCTTGGTGTGGTGGAAAAGGCCCAACAAGTAGACCTGAACAAGATAAAAGTACCTGTTGAGGTAATGAAACTGATAAAGCTATCGCTGGGCGATGTGTTGATATTTATGGATCTACATCAACAGCGCCATATGATACAGGCACGCGAAGTGCTTCACTTAATGCAAACAGATCAAAATCTACAGATAGCATGAAAACTCAACAGCTAATAAACGACCTGATAGCCGACATTGAGGCTATGGACACCACATTGCGCAACGATTTTCAGCCTTTAGGCGATGAAATTTTAACCCAGAAACCTGCGGAAGGAAAATGGAGCGCCATGCAATGCTTTGAGCACTTGAACATTGCCTTACGAATGTATGTCAACAATATTGAGATAGCATTGAAACAGGCAGAGGCCAATGG
>CAYGTK010000266.1:0-3179 GCA_964352775.1 uncultured Chitinophagaceae bacterium | reverse complement strand
CTTGGTCGCGGATGTGAGCTTAACAAGCAGATCAAACAGGCAGAGGCCAATGGTTGGCCAGCAAAAGAGAATTTCTCGTCAGGTTGGGTAGGTAATATGGCAGCCAACAGCATGAAGCCTAAAGCCGACAATACCCTTAAATACAAAATGCCTACCCTAAAGGGCTGGGACCCTGGCAAGGACGCGCCTGAAAATGACAAAGCACTAGGCGAATTACTTCAACATCATGCCATGATGATAAGTCAATTGAAAAGGGCTAGAAAAGTAGATCTGGAAAAGCCACGAGTGCAGTCGGCCATTAGTTTTCTCAAATTTAAGCTGGGAGATGCCTTCCGCTTTATGGTCACTCACGATCAGCGGCATGTATTGCAAGCTCAACGCGCCATAGCAGCTGTAGGAGTTACAGTTTCGGCCTAAACTATTGCATTTGAATTTCAATAGCTTACTTCCCTCCATATTTATCATCCATCATCTCTTCCACTATAGCCATTATACTAGTAGCTTTCGATATTAGGGTGCGTTTACCATCGTTCACAGCGTATACTTCGCTTTCGCAGAAGTGCATGCGCTTACCAGGTTTTATCACTCTGCCTTCTGCCTCCAAAGTTTGGCCAATACCAGGGCGTAAATACATCGTTTTAATTTCAGCTGTAAATACTTGGGCACCTTGGGGTACTATGGTATAGGCAGCAAAACCGCACACCATATCGTTAAAGGTAGAAGTGACACCGCCATGTACGAAACCATTCTGCTGTTCATGCAATTCTTTAATGGGTATAATGGCCTTTACCATTCCTGGTTCAATATGTGTGAATTCGAAGCCTAGTAGCTGACCGAACTTGTTACGGCTTTGTTTTAACCTGACATACGCTTCGTAGTCGGCATTCTTTGATATTAGCATAGGGCAAAAATAAGGAAGCCTTACGTAGCTATTGTTGAATAATTAGGCCTTTTGAAATTTATGAATAGGCTAAAAAAGTGTTAATATTGTCAGCGTTCTCAAGACCACTAAGTAAACAAACGTATGAACACCAAGCTCATCATTAATATAGTTCTAGCTATCATAGCAATTGGATTAGCTTATTACTTGTATATCATCATTCAAGAGCCTATAGTTTTTAACAAGGCCAAAGAAGTAAGATACGAAGCAGCCGTTAAGCAATTGAGAAACATCCGTACCGCGCAGTTGACCTACAAAGACAAGTATGGTAAGTTTGCTACAAAGATGGATATATTGCTCAAGGCTATGCGCGATGAGGAGTTCGCTAAAATTGCCGTAACTGGTAATCCTGATGATTTAGAAGGTGATTCAACAGCAGTTGTAATATACGATACCACTTGGGTACCTATGTATCAGCAAGCATTTGGTAAAACTTATCCTAAAGATTCTGTTCAGTTCATGCAGTACATACCATATACTAACAAATCTAAGATCATTGAGATGGCTGCTGGTAAGATCCTTGAGAACCGTGTGGTAGAAATACCTGTATTTGAGGCTAAAATGCCAGAGAAGGTCTTACTAGAAGGTTTGAACAAAAAGTACATCGACCGCAATCATGAAATTACCGTAGGATCTCTTGAAAAAGGTACCTATTCTGGTAATTGGGAATAATGTGAGCAACAGCATTCAACTAGCTACCGCTGACCTCTCTGTAGGTTCATCTACTACGCTTTTTATAGCACTAACTGCCCATTCGGCATCCTATTGTTGTTTAGATACTACTAGCGGCGAGTTAATAGCCTTTGGTCATTCTAAAAACTCAAACGACCAGGTTTCTTCAAACGATCTACAAGAACTTAAGAACATTTTACCTGCCCCAGTTGGCAGGTTCGGCGATATATACATCAGCTACGAGCCAAGTATCTATAGCTTAGTGCCGGGCGAGCTTTTTGCATCGAACAAAGCAGCTACCTACTTAGAGTTTGACCATACTATACCTTCAGATGCAAGTGTAAAGCATGCGGAGATAAATGAAATGAAGGCCGAACTCATATTCTCCCTACCCAATGAGCTGATAAAAGATGCTGAAGGCTTGAGCTATAAAACCAAATGGCTGCACCCATTACAAGGCACTTTGCGCATACTAGCCAAAGAGCGAAAGCATGATACTGACAATGCCCTATACATCTTTACCCACCCTTGGGGTAGTAGAACTATAGCTTATAAAGGCGGGCAACTACTATTGTGTAACGACCACCCAGGTACGGCCACAGATGATGTGGTTTACTTTTGCTTAGCAGTATGTGAGCAGTTGCAATTCAATCTACATACCGTAAACGCCTACTTATACCAAGAAGATGGGCAAGAACTAGCAGAACAAAGCAAATTGAAAGAACAGTTACCGAATTTAAAAATGGGATACCAGCCTCGCTCTCTGAAGTATAATAATTCACTTAGTGAATTAGCATCAGACAAGTGGTTTAGCCTTTTAAGCATGGCGATATGCGCATAATAGGTGGCACGCTTGGCGGGCGTAGGTTCGACCCGCCCAAACTCTCTCCTACCCGACCTACAACCAATATTGCGAAAGAAGGGCTGTTCAACATTATAGTTAACAATTGGGACTTAGAAGGGACCAATATGCTCGATCTGTTTGCTGGTACTGGTAGCATCAGCTATGAGTTCGCCTCACGTGGATGTCCTACCATAACTAGTGTAGATAAGTACGGTGGCTGTGTGGATTTCATAAAAAAGACCATAGAAGATCTTGATCTTACAGATACCATCACCGTGCTTCGTATGGATGTGTTCAAGTTCATGAGCAGCACTACGGATAAATACGACTTGATATTTGCTGGTCCACCCTATCCTCTGCTTAGCCTAAATACCATACCAGATAAAGTTTTTGCGCACGACTTGTTAAAACCCGGGGGCTGGTTGATAATGGAACATAACCCCGATCATAACTTCGATGATCATCCTCACTTCTTACATAGACGCAATTACGGAACTACCATTTTCAGTATTTTTAACCAAAAGGATTAAGTACCATGGCACAGGACAGAATAGCGGTTTTCCCAGGAAGTTTCGATCCCATTACTGTTGGCCATGTGAACATCGTTAAACGCTCTATACCCTTATTTGATAGGTTAATAATTGCCTTGGGTAACAACTCTAGCAAGCGATACACCTTTGATTTTGACCAGCGCCGTAAGTGGATAGAGGATATATTTAAAGA
>CAYGTK010000265.1:0-4272 GCA_964352775.1 uncultured Chitinophagaceae bacterium | reverse complement strand
TACCAACATCACACAATCGGCTACTGCATTGGTAGGCTTCGCCAAAGATGTTTACCCTATATACTCTTATGCAGATGCAACAGGCACGCCAACTGACTTAGATGCTTGCAACGGACACACCAGCGCAACTACTGAGTTTCCGGGTGGTGTATATCACTACCATGCTTTAACTGCCGATGCGCCTAATGTACCGCCATGTGTAGTTGGTGCAGCCGCCAATATGCCGTTCAGCTTCCAATAGATTGAAAGGACTTGTTAGCATAACGCTACTGCTGGGTATAGCCCTAGCAGCTATGGCACACAATCCACTTTCGGCTAGGTTCGAGTTGGTGGTGGGGGAGGCTATATCGGTGCTTACTATCAATTTCAGTCAAGATGGATTGCATAGCGGCTTACAAAAGCAATGCCCTAACATTGCCCTGGAAAAGATAGATAGGCAATACTACAAAGAGCTACTGACCGCCTATGTTAAGCAGCACATACAGTTAAGTACTCCCCAAGGACCAATACGAATAGGAGAGGGCGGCATACGCCTAGGCAACCACCAGACCGATCTTCGCTTCGCTATTGCCGATGTGCCAACCGATATGCAGCAGCTACAGGTTAGCATTACCTGCGGCATAGAGAACGAGCATCATCAAAACCTTTTCTGGCTAGTAGTTAATGGGCAAAAGCATAAATTGATATTGGATGAGCGGAATGGGTATGTTGGGGTGGTGAATACTTAATTAAGCACTTAAAATCCCATCTCATCCAGCACCTCTTGCATGCGGTCGGGGTAGTCGGTGATAAGGCCGTCGGCACCTAGTTCTATTAAGGCTTTCATTTCGGCTTTATCGTTAATGGTCCAGTAATGCACACCCGCACCTTTTTCGTGAAGTATGCGCACCAAACTATCAGTTGTGAACACAAAGCCACCAAAGGTTTGCGGTATAGAGAATATCTCGGGCTTTATCTCTACGCTATCAATGGTATTATTAAGCACGGCATTGTACAGGTCTAGTCCTTCTGCCAGCGATGCACCTGTGTATATTCCATTAGTGTTTATCACTCTGAAGTAGTCCATCACATCAAAGTTAAACGAGAAGGCCACAATTTTTTCGGGAGTATGATATTGGTCTATAGCTTCTACCAGCATTTTGGCTGCCAGTTTTCCAGCTTCGGCCTCATCCTTTATCTCAATGTTCAACAACTTATCTGGGAAGGCGATAAGGGTCTCGTTCAAAGTGGGGATACGAACGGGGTCAGCACGGTAAGGGTAATTGCCCATATCATCTTGAAACTCGTGCCCAAAGTTTAACAGTTGTAATTCATCGTAAGTAAAGTCTATTACATTTCCAGTTCCGTCAGAAGTTCTATCCACCGTTAAGTCGTGGATGATAACCAATACACTGTCTTTGGTTAGGGCGATATCAAATTCCAATACATCAATACCAACGGCAAAGGCATTATTGAAAGCCATCATGGTGTTCTCTGGCTTCAGACCTTTAGCACCCGCATGGGCAATTATTAAAGGCTTAGCGCTGGGTGTGATAATGAACGGATTGCCTTGGGCATCAGGTTCGTTGTTCTCCTTATCGCAGGCTATAAATAAACAGCAGAGTAGAATGGGTAATAAAAGGTATCGCATTTCAATAGGGTTATGCCCTAAAAGTAATGATCATCCTTCACTTTAAGTAGTGCTCAAAACCCCAATTCTCCCAACACTTCTTGTAACCTATCGGGATGATCGGTAATGATAGCATCCGCGCCCCGTTGTACTAGGGTGCGCATATCGTCTTTGTTATTGATGGTCCAGTAGTGTACCGCTACATTCTTTTGGTGAAGGGCAGCTATCAAACTATCAGCCGTAAAGTTGAAGGTGGCTATTTGGTCAGGAATGGAGAATACTTCGGCGGCAATAACAAGGCTATCAGCCGTGCCGGCCAACACCGCATTGTACAGTTCGAACCCTTCTTCTAACGATGCCCCAGTATAAATACCTTCGGTGTTCATGCTCCTGAAATACTTCATTACCACATCTTGAAACGAGAAGGCTATCACCTTTTTAGGGGTGTGATAGGTATTGATAGCTGCTATCAGTTTCTCGGCAGCTAGTTTACCCCGCTCATCTTGGTCTTTTATCTCAATGTTCAATAACTGGTCGGGATGAGTCATTAGCACCTCTTTAATAGTAGGTATCTGCACGGGGTTGGTTCGGTAGGGGTAATTACCCTGGGCATCTTTAAAAGCGTAGCCAAAGTTGAATTGCTGTAGCTCGGCTAGGGTGTAGTCGCTCACTTTGCCTGTAGTATCAGCGGTATCATCAATGGTCAGGTCGTGAATGGTAACCAGCACGGTATCTTTGGTCAATACCACATCCATTTCTAACACTTCTACCCCAAGGCTTACGGCATTATTAAAGGCCAGCATAGTATTCTCGGGCATCAACGCCTTACCACCACGGTGGGCTATAACCAAGGGCTTAGCCCCAGGTTCTATTAAAAAGGGATTTTCTTTGATGGTCGGTTTTGGCTCATCCTCTTTGCAAGAGGTGAGTAGAGAGATGAGGAGGATAGGAAGAAGTAGTAAGCGCATGCTAAGAGTTATAGCCTAAAGTTAGCCATATCAAGAAACATTAGCCGTATAGGTTGATCAGCATTTTTCCTTATTGGCTTGAAGGGATTTGGCGTAGCATTTTACTTCAGAATAGCGGGGTTGTTTGTTTGGTTTGCCTTTCTTGGTATAGAAGGTATAGCTCTAGCAAAAGCAGGTTAGGTAGCCAAGATAAGATACTGGCTAATAGGTACGATCCATCGGTTGTCCAATCCATTAGGCCGAAAAACAGGAAGGTGTAGATGCGGAGGAATACGGCTGAAACGGCTAGTATAAAACTACGATACATCCACTTGCGGTGGGCTGGGGTATTGCCTTTTTTGATGTGCAACCAACCCATAAGGGTAGTGAACCACCACAAGCCGCTAAGTATGACAAAGTTGACAATACCTACATTGCCCCCAATGGCAAAAAAGCCCATTAACAAGCCACTTGGACCTGCCAGCAGCAATACCGACCAGCTATAGGCCTTACCCGCCCAGCGATGTAGGCGGTACTTGCCGTAGGCTGCCGATAATACTTGCACTATACCCGAGAACAGGGCGATGGCCGCCCCAAATATGTGAGCATAAAAGTAGTAGGCGTAGTGGGCATAAAAGATCTCCTTTTTATCGAGCAGGAAACCTGTGAAGTTGGGCGGTAGGTAGTTGTGGTAGGTGTACACTAACATACTGCCAACCACTACCGACAAGGCACTTATACCCCACTTAACTGGCAGCGTAATACTGCGTTTTTTCTGACTTAAGGAATTGGTCGGCATGTAGTTGTAGTTCTTGCTTTTTCAGGGTGATAAGTTCAATGTTGTGCTTTTCAATGGAGCTTAGTTGGTCGTCTACATTATCATAAAGTGGTTGGTACCACTCTTGCTCGGCAAAGTAATTCTGCCATTTTTCCGACTTGAACTTGTAGCCGTATTCCGCATAAATTTCGTTGCGCATCACATCTAGATCTTCTACATCCAGGTGCTGGGTACGTATGACATCGTTATCATCTTCGTCAGGTTCTATTGATGTTACAAAGCAGCCCTCAAAATAAGAGTCGTCCATCAGTACATACTTGGTGGCATCCCATATACGTGGGGCATCTAGCTGCACTACTTCACCACTTTCAGTTATGCCACTAAAGGTGTAATGGCGCATTTGCAAGTACTTAAGGTAACTAGCCTGGTAGCCTCGTCGGGCATCATAATTCTGTACAATATACCGGTAGCTTGTTTCATTTTCTACCAATTGTATATCCCACTTATCAGTATATTCAGTTTTGCCATCAATAACTTTCATATTGGTATCGTTACAGAAGGAGTATTCATCATCTTCTGTAGTGTTGGTGGCAGTTCCAATAAGGTTCATATCCTCATCAACGGTGGCTATTATTTTGTGATTTTCTTGAACGATATAGCCCCTGCCGCGTACACCAGTTTCCATAAAATCAGATATCATGAGCCAGATTCCGTTCGATACCTTTTCTACTTTATCAACGGCAAAGCTGAATTTTGAATGTTCATCATCTCCGAACGTACCATCATTCCGTACCCATTGGTAGTTTTTATCTTCAGCTTCCATTCCCGTTTCGCTCAGGTACGATGGAATGGGGGTTACACCATTTCCCGCACCGCCATTTATACTTTTCTTAGGTTGGGCTTCGGGGTCAAAATTTCGCACCACTACAGTACTGTTA
>CAYGTK010000264.1:0-4334 GCA_964352775.1 uncultured Chitinophagaceae bacterium | reverse complement strand
GAATACACGGTGATGCATTACTTGGCACAACAAGCGGGTGGCTTGACCGATGCTTTGTTCGATCAGAATGCTAGGCAGTCTATTCGCGATCGGAATTGGTTTAAGGTCAATTGGAATTTAATAGCCATTACGCTTGATGCTCAGCTAACAAGATCTACCAAACTCAACTTCCGCACCTTTGGTTTAGTAGCTGGTAGAGATGCATTAGGTTTCTTAGGGCAAATAAGCCGGACTGACCCTTTAACCGAGCGCGACCTGATCTCTAGCAATTTCAATAATGTGGGCATGGAATTACGCATTGCCCAGCAATATAAGCTGCGTGGATTGCCCTCTACCTTCCTCATAGGTGCACGCTACTACCGTGGGCAGACCGATACCAAACAAGGTTTAGCTAATGATGCTCAAGGGCCTAGTTTCAATTTCTTGAATGAAAATGAGTTAGAGTATTCCAGCTATACTTTCCCTAACCAGAACATTGCATTATTTGCAGAGAACGTATTTGCCATTAGCCCCAATTTTAGTCTAACTCCAGGCATGCGGTTTGAGTACATCAAAACCCAAAGCGATGGTTATTACAACGTGCGCATCTCTGACCTAGCCGGTAACATATTGGAAGAACAACAAGTACCTGACGCTCGGAATAATGGCAGAGCTTTATTCCTATTCGGTTTGGGCGCTAGTTACAAACCTTTAGCGGGTGTTGAGCTTTATGCCAACTTCTCACAAAATTACCGAGCTATTAACTTCAACGATATGCGCATCGTGAACCCCAACAGCCGTGTTGACTTGAACTTAGAAGATGAAAAAGGCTACACAGCTGATGCTGGTATACGAGGTACGTTCAAGCGGGTGTTAACTTACGATATGAGCATTTTCCTAATAGCTTACAACAATAAGATAGGATCAGTGCTAGCTACAGATACTACTCTATTCACCACTTACCGCTTACGTACTAATGTAGCCGCTTCGCGAAACTATGGGATAGAAACCTTTTTGGAATGGGAGCTATTGGGCACCTTCGATAAACAAGATCGTGATCATAAATTATCCCTATTCACCAACTTTACCCTGCAAAACGCCAAGTATCTGAATAGTAAGGAATCTGCTTTCTCTGGCAACCGCGTAGAGCAGGTACCAAATATGATATTGAGAACAGGATTAACCTACAAGTGGAAGGATTTCAAAGCTATTTGGCAGGTAGCCTACACCAGCCAGCAGTACACCGACGCTACCAACGCAGAACGTACCAGCAATGCTGTTAACGGCAGTATCCCTAGCTACTATGTAATAGATCTTTCGCTAGAATACACCATCAAATGGTTCACCCTAACAGTAGGCACTAACAACTTGAACAACAATAGTTACTTCACCCGCCGCTCGGATGGCTACCCAGGCCCAGGTATTATTCCTGCGGATGGAAGAAGCTTGTATGCTGGGTTGATATTTAAGTACTAGCCACTCCATTTTCACTTCTATACTAAAGTATTATCTTATATTATGTTCCGCTACATTTTAATTGTATTAATAGTATTCCCCTCTACTCAAATCTGTGCAGATGAGGGTGTTAACTTCATGGGAATACCAGATGTAGAGACATCTACCTATCCGTTTCATTTTGCTTTGTGGTTGCAAAACCAACGTATTGATGTATGGACCACTTCTGATGGACAAAATCATGCTCAGATTGCGTTTTGGGCAACGGAGTCAAAATCAATAAACAAGAATAAGCTGAATTCTAAAACCTGTTCTCAAATCGTTGAGTTGCCAAAATCTGTGGCATCAGATTTAGTAAACTTTGTAGATTCATTGATAAAAGATACATTGCCAAAAATTGTTGAACCTTGGCTATATACCTACTGTGGACCAGAATATTACTACGCATCGCTAAAAAAAAGCGATGAATACCAGTCAATTTCCATTGTTAACCCCAAGGAATTCAAAGAGCAGTACGCAGGTCAATTTGCTTTACTACTTGTAGAAAAATTTAGAAACGCATCCAGTTCAAGTGAACATTGGAAACGTTTTTATGAACTGATACCTTTCAACACCTTCTATGTTTCTGGGGGTGGATCAAGTGTTTATCTGAATTTCATGAGAAATAGAGTAAAGCGCAAGAAACTTAAGTACTGGAAACAAAATGACTGGCAAACATACATTAAAGAGCATCTATAATAGTTCTCTTAACCCTTAGGCATATGCACATCCAATTGCGGGAATGGAATGGTGATATTCGCTGCATCTAATGCTTCTTTACCAGCTTCGTACACATCGAAGTATACATCCCAATAATCTTCAGCAGTGCAATGAGGGCGAACAGCTAAGTTTACCGAGCTATCACCCAATTCAACCACACCTACGAACGGTGCAGGGTCTTTCAATACTTTAGGATGATCGTTCATTACTTTCATCAATGCCTCACGGGCATGTTTGATGTTCGATTCATACGAAATACCCATCACCAAGTCAACACGCATTTTACCTAGCGTAGAGTTGTTGGTTATGTCGCCATTAGAGATAACCCCATTAGGGATAATAACCGTACGCGTATCAGGGGTAGTTATAATGGTCACAAATATCTGTATCTCTTTCACCCAACCTACATGGCCTTGGGCTTCAATAAGATCACCCACACGGTAAGGTTTGAATATCAAGATCAAAACACCACCTGCAAAATTGGCTAATGTGCCTTGAAGAGCTAAACCAACAGCCAAACCAGCAGCACCAATAAGGGCAACAAATGATGTAGTCTCAATACCTACCATGCTAGCTACACTAATAAGCAACATAGCCTTTAAACCAATACCCACTAAACTCCGTAAGAACGGTATTAAGCTGCTATCTACGTCCTTCTTCTTCATTACCTTGCCAAGCATAGATGCTATTCGGTTGATAACCCAAAGGCCAACTACTAGGACTACTAATGCAAGCACCACCTTTGGCGCATATTGAATAAGTAAGGCTATCGCCTGATCGTAATATTCTGCTAATTTTTCTTCGTTCATGAGAGAGGTGTTTTTAATTGATGGGCAAAAATAAGTTTATTCAGCAGACTTATATAATGAAACTCCATACGCAGGTTGATATGGCATACTGAAATAGTATTTTGCGCTACTGAAAAGGACTCTCAATAGGTAAAGTAGACTTAATTTCTAGTTCTTACTTTCTCAACTAACTATCAATTAAAACTGTTCGCATTTCCAACCTGCTGAGGTCAGGCTATTCCTGAAATTCTCTTGCTCTGCAGCGGCATCGCAATTTTGTCTACTATCTGTAGTACTTGTGTTTTGGAAAGTAAAGGTGCCCCCACTAGCTGTACACACATCTCTATTTACATCAGCAGCTGCTTCATCCTGATTACCAGAACATATAGTAGCATCGCCCGATGGTGTAGAACATAAGTAGCAATCCTGTACAAGCTTACACTCTGTGCAAGTTTCTCTTTCTGTATCGCAACTTAGAACAAGACCCACGGTTAACAAAAAAATGATAAAATATTTCATAATGATAAGGTTGATGAGTAATGAATATAAAAAAAACATACTCGTAAAACGAAAAAAGCCCCCTGCTTGCGCAAGGGGCTTTCTATATTCAAGAAGTCTATTCTCTCAGACTTCTGTGCTCTAAAGTCTAGTAACGGTAATGCTCTGGTTTGTATGGGCCATCAACCGCTACACCAATGTAGTCAGCTTGGTCTTTACTCAACGTTTCTAGCTCTACACCTATCTTAGCAAGGTGCAAGGCAGCTACTTTCTCATCTAGGTGCTTAGGCAACATGTACACATCGTTCTTGTAGTTTGCGCTATTTTCCCAAATTTCTAGTTGAGCCAATACTTGGTTAGTGAATGAGTTACTCATCACAAATGATGGGTGACCAGTTGCACAACCCAAGTTCACCAGGCGACCTTCGGCCAATAAGATGATGTCTTTACCATCTACAGTATACTTATCTACCTGTGGCTTGATCTCGTCTTTTGTGTCTCCGTAGTTGTCGTTCAACCATGCTACGTCTATCTCATTGTCGAAGTGACCGATGTTACATAAAATAGTTTTATCGTTCATCAACTTGAAGTGCTCTCCAGTAATGATGTCTTTGTTACCAGTTGCAGTAACAACGATGTCAGCACGTGGAATTGCAGTAGTCATTTTCTTCACCTCAAATCCGTCCATTGCAGCTTGCAAAGCACAGATAGGATCTACCTCAGAAACGATAACACGAGCACCAGCACCACGCAATGAAGCAGCAGAACCTTTACCTACATCACCATATCCAGCAACTGCAGCAACTTTTCCAGCCATCATCACATCAGTAGCACGACGAATCGCATCTACCAATG
>CAYGTK010000263.1:0-4375 GCA_964352775.1 uncultured Chitinophagaceae bacterium | reverse complement strand
GCATTATATAGCTTCTTGGCTCCTCCCTCTTTGGTATTGTCAAATGATGAACCAAAGAACTTGTTAAGCCATTTTGGCTCGAATGTATATGAGTTACCAAAGAAAAAAGTGCCGAGACCTTCAATTACCTCATTTTCAAGGCTGGATGGGTTTTTAACTATAAGATTGAAGTCTTCATACTCCTTCTTAATCAAGTTAACTGATAACTTATTGGTGGGCATATCTGACATCTAAGCATCCATAGTTAATCTTTAAACATGCCACTAAGATACTAAGTATTTACAATCGTATTCGATAAGGAACACTCACTTAGATTTTTGGCTGGAAGTTTCAGAGTATTCATCATTGTGAGCAAAACTGACTACTTTCAAACAAATGTCCAAGTTATAACTAAAGGTCCGTGATATTATATTCCAAAAAATAATTAAATTCTTCAGAATCTATAAGATATGATAAATGAATGATGAACTTGGTTTCTTCGATTTTTATTCAGAAATCAAGAAGGACAAAAATTATCAACTACTTTACCCAGATAAGAAAGTAGGGCTAGCAATCATATGGCTATATCAAAGAATCTTAGATGATACTTTCCCAAGTAAAACATTTAAAGAATCGGACATCCATGAAGCTCTCGACAAGGTTAATCCAACTTCAACAAAAGAAGATCATCGCAGACCTACAGATCACTATAATATTATTGTTTCTGAACTTCAAGAATACTTTATTCGCTATGATCAAGAAAGGGAAGTTTACCTATTTAAGGAGTATGGAAATGAATTTTGTAAGCAGGCTTTAAATACTCTGAGATCAAATTTTGACCCGACTCAGAATGAAAAAATTTGTATAGACCCGAAAGAAGATATTAGGCATCAGCACTAATAATGTAATTTATGTACAAAAGATTAACGTGTACTTTCAGTAAGTTAATATGCTCATAAATAATTGAATAATATGTGTTTTCCCACCAGGGAACTATATAGCTTTAGAATTTTAAGCAGCCCTAGATACCAAACGCTGATAGGCACTGCAAATGAGTCATTGCAAAGTGTTTCCAACTTTGCCTTTTTAGAATTTTCTCATCCAGCATGTGCTAAACTATAGTTTCAAGCCACCACGAAAAAATTGCTATTACCGCAATTTCTAGTGACTACAGCAAGACTGTTCATTGATATACGATAGGGATATAACAGCTAACCCATTTAGTGTATGCCCAAATCTTCAAACTATCTCAAAGCTTATAGACGTCGAGCACATCTTACACAAGAAGAGCTATCCTTTCTACTAGGGATAAAAGATAAATCAAGCCTTTCTAGAATTGAGAGTGGGGATAGAAAACCTAGTATAGAGATGTTACTTCTCTGTAAGCACATATTTGGAGAAGAACTTACACGCATATATCTCCCAATTACGGACGAAACGAAAGAGGTTGCTAAAGAACGTATATGGTCACTACTTAAACATCTAAGACCAACAGAAAAAGACCCTCCAGTAAAAAGGAAAATTGAATTTCTCGAGGCCACCTTTAATCGTCTTAGCTCTTCATAAGTATGGAAAAAGAAAATCTACCTCTCACTTTTGCCATTTATCCAAATACTAAAGGTTTTGGCTATGCCATATTAGAAGGTCCACAGAAGCTGCTAGACCATAACATGGTCGTAGTTAGTCCAGTGTCTAATACTAAGCTACTGGAGCGCATTAAGAAAACACTTGCTTTCTATAAACCGAAGATCGTTATTCTACAAGACCCAGATTGTAAATTGTCGAGGGCGGGTAAAAGAGTTCGACGACTGATTGATGAAATTGTTGAATGTGCCGAGGATATGCAGTTGGAGGTTCATAAATATTCAAGAGAGAAAATACGTGCTGTATTTGCTCAATTTAAAGCCTCTACTAAGCATGAAATTGCTCAAGTAATCACTAATGGACTTCCTGAGTTGAAACACAAGAAACCTACTGCTCGCAAGATATGGATGAACGAACATCACTACATGGGAGTATTTGATGCCATATCTCTCGCTTATGCCCATTATTATCTAAGCGAATGATATTATGGCTAACTTTACATGCATGAAGGATAAGGACGGTATCATTACGGTTACTAGTCAATATATTGAAAGAGGAATAAAAAAATATGAGGGAGTAATAGACATTCATTTGCAAGCTCTTATTCAGAAAGCAAAGCTGAGCTATACACCATATAGGTTTAATGACGGCAGAGTATTACTAGTACTTCCTGAAAACTCTTGCGCATTTCTTTATCCTAGTTTAGATATTCTTTATGCCAGTCTTGATCTCAGGGGCTAAAACCAGTGGCTAAAAAAGCCCCTGCAGTTTCTG
This sequence comes from uncultured Chitinophagaceae bacterium, assembly GCA_964352775.1. Taxonomy (GTDB): domain Bacteria; phylum Bacteroidota; class Bacteroidia; order Chitinophagales; family CAIOSU01; genus CAYGTK01. Next base: position 2,038 of record CAYGTK010000263.1, on the reverse strand, counting down.
CAGGGGCTTTCAGTTTCTAGAAAGTAATTCTAGAATTCAAAGTCTACCAATCGTTGCTGTGCGATATTGGCTTTATCATCCACGCTTTCTTGAACCGCTTGTAAAGCGTTCAACACAGTATCCGACTTTGTTGTCTTAAAGACTACACCATCTCGGCCTTTGAAGCTTATCTCTAGGTCAGCATTGGATTTGATAGCATCCAGATCAGCTTTTGCTTGCCGTAGGTCCTGAACATCCTGTATCAGCGCACCCAGCTTGGTTTGCTTTTCCAGTTTGGCCATTGCTTGTTGTTCAATGGTCAATACCTGACCTTTCTGAGCAGGTTTAGTTTCCAATTCAGGAACCTTGCCGTTTTTTCCTGTCTCCTTAACAGGGTTTTTAGGGGTTACACCATTAGTTACCTTGCCATTTGTTCCGTTGGCATTCGGTTTTGCGGTGGACGTACCACCATCTTTCGTTGCTGTGCTCATATTCGAGACTTTAAAGGGTTAATAAATAGGACGCTACATTGTGTATTGTCCTGTGATAGAACCCAAAGAGCAAGGAAGAGAGGAGGGTGCAAATAGGAATTCGACGAAGGAGGAGCATTGTTTGCACCCTCTGAACGGAATGCTAGGTTCGTGTTTCACAGGTCATTACAGCGATGTGTCATCCACTTAACCCAGAATACAAGAGCAGAATGAACTAAGAAAAGAAGGTGACCGTATACAAAGGATGAGTTTCAGGAACAATATAAGCTGAGCAGGCTACGTGTAAAAACGTATTTCAGGTTAAGCGTAGATTAAAATGACGATCATTCTTTGGAATTGTCCGTTTTCGTCATTAGATTAGAATTAATTCAACCACGAGTTTGCCACTCGCCTATAGACCTTACATGAATTCATAGTGGCGTTCGTGAACACTTTTTTACGGTAAACACAATTCTATGAGATGCACACTATTCGTGCTAGTAGCATTGCTATGCAATGCACTAGCTTACGGGCAAACTACGCCTGTCGACCATTTGAAAATAACACTTGAACCAATAGGCACAGAAGTCAACTATGACCCACTGGCGAACCCAGATATAGCACTAGACTTCAGTAATGATTCCGTTCGTATTACAGCAGTGGTCAAGCTATCTTCTACAAGCGACATCAGCGATATTCATGTTTCCCTTGGTACGACATCTGGCGGTACTGACCTGCTGGACAAGGCTTTTGCTTGGGACGTAACCTCGCTCTCGGATGGCACGACCTACAGAAGAGTAGGCAATGATGTCTTTCTCTGCTTAGGTACCTTCTATGGATTAAGCGCAGTACACTTGGAAGTACAGACCGAGAACGGTTCAGGCTCACTTTCCAATGCAGCGACTGCTTCGTTCTAAAGACTTCCGTCTCTCGCTTCTAGCGCTCCTTTATTAACTCAATTTCCTCCGTTGACCCTAAACTATACAGCTATGAAAAGCTCTTGCCACACCCTACTTTTCACTCTCCTATCTTTTGCCTTGCTATCCCTGTTCCCTCAAAACAGTTCCGCTACGGTAGATTGGCGCAATGCAAGCAGTAATACCTCCACAAGTAATGATACCATCACCAAGACCTCCGGCGGAAGTGCTTGGAACGCAGGTGGCAGTAGTGAACAACGATTAGCGGGTACTACCGATGGCTGGGTAGAGTTCATCTACAATAACACCGGTTTTTTTATGGCAGGACTTTCTGTAAAAGACTATGACCAAACAGCAGCACAGATAGCTTATGGCGTGTATTGCACCTCCACACAGAACAAGATCCATATCTATGAGGGGGATCGTTTCCGATTGACCCAAACAGGGGTAAGTGCAGGAGACACTATTCGTATCGATCGCTCCAATGACACCTTGCGCTATTCCGTAAATGGAACAGTGATCAGAGAGATCATCGTCGATAACTCACTCTCCTTGGTCTTTGACGTGAGCTTGTATCACACCAATGCAGCGCTAGGCAATGTGCGTACCAGCTTTGCTACCCCACTTTGGGGAGACGCTACAGTTGGTCATTTGCCTTTAGGACAGACCACA
>CAYGTK010000262.1:0-4389 GCA_964352775.1 uncultured Chitinophagaceae bacterium | reverse complement strand
CCTTTAAAGAAGTAAAAGCTGCTAGTATTTCTTCTTTGCTATGTATGTAAGGCATCTACCAAAGATAAGACAATATCTCAGCCACCGTGCTGCGTTGGCTATAGTCTTTATCAAAGTGGGCATAGATCACCTTGTGGTCTTCATCTAATATATAGGTTGCCGGAACGGGGAGAATATCATCATCATTACCATTGGCTTTTCTAGTACGATTCACTACAGGACCAAAATACTTTGGAACAGTCTGCTTGGTTAGGTGATAGGCTACTTTATAGTTGTTCATTATAGTGTAGTTCTCATCGTTTACTATACTGAAGGTAGCACCGCTCTTTTCTACCATTTTCCCTATTGACTCATTGGTTTCGGGGGTTACCACTATTACACTCGCACCTTTGTTAAGAACCATTTCTAGCGAATCTTGCATGGCCGCCATATGTCGTTGGCAGTATGGGCACCACGCTCCGCGATAGAATATCACTACTACTTTTCCTTTTTTTACTAGCTCATCGGAGTTTATAGCATTACCGGAATTGTCCACCGCTTCTATAGTAGGGGCCTTTCTACCAATCACTAAGGCTTCTACTTGTTGTGCCCAAAGTAAATACGACATGAAAATTATAAGGCTAGCAAAAATGAAGATTCTCATATAGAGTTGTTTTACTCAAATATCTGAAACCTTAGGCGGAATTGAATATTAGTTATTGGTGAACTGTCTATAGGCAGACAGGTAGGTAGATCTTTTATATTTGCCGCTATGGCAAGAGTAAAGGTCGATCTACCTGATAGATATGTGTTTTCAACGGAACTGAGAGTGAGGGCTGCGGACATTAACTATGCAGGACACCTGGGCAATGTGCAAATAATCGGCTTGCTAGATGAGGCACGTAAGCGATTCTTTCATTGGCTAGGTCATAAGGATGGAGACCTTGGAGGCATCAACACCATAATGGCCGACGTAAAGGCTGAATTTAGAAATGAAGGATTTTGGGGCGATAGTATTAAGGTAGAAGTAGCTATTAAGGATATGACCAATAAGGCCTTTGATGTGGTTTATCGATTAACCAATATGGCTAATGGTAAAACCGTTGCCATTGCTAAAACAGCATTAGTTGCCTTCGATTATAAAGAACGCAGCACCGGTACTATACCTGAAAGCTTTAAGAACAGAATTGACGGTTTATAACAACTTTAGTGTCGGCTAACAATACACTCTTGTCTAATAATTGATCGACGTTCAACTAAGGAGGGGATGTTTAGTATTTTTGCCGAATGCCTTTTGAGTTACCTGTTATTCTTTTTGGTTTACCAGCTTACAATGAGTCGGAGAATATTATTCCGTTGCTTGAGAATATCAATCGGGCATTTCACGCATTTAATCTGAACGGTAAAATAGTAGTGGTGAACGATGGTAGCTCGGATAATACTTTGGACTTAGTTCAAAAGTTCAATTCCGATTTCCCTCTTGATATAGTAGATGTGCAACCCAACCAAGGCTTAGCCAATGCCATGCGCACTATATTGACCTACGCGGTCGATCATCTTTCGGATGGTGATGTGCTGATCACTATGGATTCTGACAACACACACAACCCATTTCTTATTGGTGATATGATACCTAAAGTGTATCAAGGCAATCACATAGTTATTGCTTCGCGGTACCGTTATGGCTCACATGTAGAGGGTTTATCTTCCTTCCGAAAGTTTCTTAGCTATGGGGTAGGGGTGTTGTTCTCCATTTTCAATAATGTTCGCAACGTTCGCGATTACAGTTGTGGATTTAGGGCATACGAAAGCGCTTTTTTGAAGCGACTGCATAAGCATCATGGTGATAAGCTAATAGAGCAACAAGGCTTTGGCTGCATGGCAGAAATACTGCTGAAAGCTAAAAAACTAGACCCGATAGTAACTGAGGTGCCAATGGTACTTCGCTACGATAATAAGTTGGGCGAGAGTAAAATGAATATCCTAAAAACGGTAAAACAAACACTAATGTTAGCCTTAAGGGGTTAAGCAGGATGGATAAGTCTTCAAATAATAAGATAATGTTCCTTTTTGGAACACGGCCTGAAGGCATTAAGCTAGTTCCTGTAATTCTAGAAGCCAAACGCAGAAATGCAGATATAGTGGTTTGCTCTACTGGGCAGCATAAAGAGATGCTTGATCAAGTACTCGACTTCTTTGGTGTTAAGGTAGACTACGACCTAGGTTTGATGAAGCCTAACCAGACTCAACAGGGATTAATTGCTAGGGCTATAGTTACCATTGATGAAGTATTAGAAAAAGAAAAACCAGCTTGTGTAGTGGTGCAAGGTGATACTACTACTGTAATGGTAGGTGCCCTAGCCGGTTTTTTACGAAAAGTGAAAGTGGCTCACGTAGAGGCAGGATTGCGCAGCTGGGATAAGTTCTCACCCTACCCAGAAGAAATGAACCGCCTGCTTACGGGCAGATTAGCAGACTTACACTTTGCACCAACTGATGCAGGTAAAGAGAATTTGAATAAAGAGGGGATAACTGATAAGATCTGGAATGTAGGTAATACCGTTATCGATGCGCTGTTTACCACTTTGGAAACTATAGATAAGCGTGGTGACCAGCCCTATAAAGATAAATTCCAATTCCTTGACTTTTCTAGGCGTATCATTTTAGTTACCTGCCACCGTAGAGAAAGCTTCGGGCAGAAGTTTGAAGACATCTGCCGTGCGCTTCGTCACATTGCAGAAACAAACCCTGATGTGCAGTTGGTTTACCCAGTACATTTGAACCCTAATATTAAAGAGAACGCAGAGAAATTCCTTACGGGAATTGATAATCTGCACTTGATAACTCCACTTGATTATCCATCACTGATCTGGTTGATGAACCATAGTCATATGGTGCTTACAGACTCTGGAGGTATTCAAGAAGAGGCACCATCATTAGGTAAGCCAGTATTGGTATTGCGCGAAGTAACTGAACGCCAAGAAGGGGTAGATGCAGGAACAGCTATGCTGGTAGGTGCTGACTATGATGCTATAGTAAACACTACGCAACAGTTTTTAGATGATGAAGACGTTTACAATGGTATGGCCAAAGCAGTTAACCCTTACGGCGATGGTACATCATCTAAGCAGATAATGGATATTCTGGAACAAGAATTATGATCCTTCCGTAGGCAGGCCCATTTTGCTTGCACGTTGTTTCCACTTATCGCGAGCCAGTTGCTGAAGATCACTCACTTGGTCGGTCTCGTCCATTATTTCTAGGCCAAATAAGGTTTCTATAACATCTTCTAAGGTAGCTAGCCCTTGAACTCCTCCATATTCACCTACTACAATGGCCATATGCATGCGTTGCTCCAATAGTTTCTCAAATACCTCGCGGAGCTTTATAGTGCCTTTTAAATGGATGATGGGACGTTGGAGGTCACTTAGTAAAGTATCTGGTTTTCCATCTACCATAGCTTGTAAAACATCATATTTCAATACCACTCCTGTAACAGTTTCGCCACTATCATCTATCACAGGTATTCTAGAAAAAATGATGCGCTCATTAGCATCATAAAATTGCTGTACGGTATTACTTCCTTTTGCACTTACCATAACCGTACGTGGTGTCATCACATCTTTTGCGGTTAGCTCATCAAAGCGTAGTACGTTCTTTATCAGCTGGTGATCGCTAACATCCATCTGCCCACTCTCTTGAACTACATCAGCCATAGCGGCAAAGTCTTGCTTACTGAATACGCTTTTGCTTTTGTCTTTCTTCATCAATTTGGTCAATTGATTACTTACCCAAACAAATGGTGTAAGGATGACCAGTAATATCCTAAGCGACTTCGCCGTAAAACCAGCCAGGTTTTTCCAGTTATTCGCCCCAATAGTTTTCGGTATTATTTCTGATAAGAATAAGATAGCCATGGTCATTACCGTAGCCACTATAGATTCGTAGGTGAGTGCGAAACCAAAAATATCGATGTAGTTCTCGCCAAATAACTCACCAGCTTGGGCACCAACCCCAATGGCACCCACAGTATGGGCAATAGTATTAAGCGTAAGAATGGCAGATAGCGGTTTGTCAATATCCCTTTTTAGTTCGGCAATAAGCTTACCTGTAGCAGGGCTTTCTTGCTCTTTTCGCTTAATGAACGATGGGGTTATGCTCAACAACACAGCCTCCCAAATGGAACAAAGGAAGGAGAAGACTATAGAAAGTAGAAAGAAACTGATAAGTACTGCCATGCTGCAAAGCTACTGGAAATAGCGCAAATGGATAGCCCTAAAACAGGAAAGGATCTGCCGGGGAGGCACATCCTTTCTTGAAACCACACATGAAAATTACAAAACCAAAACTCCTTTGTTCTGCACCTTCACATTTGGTTGGTTATGGGTGTTGTACGGGCAAGTTCAGTTA
>CAYGTK010000261.1:0-4397 GCA_964352775.1 uncultured Chitinophagaceae bacterium | reverse complement strand
ACACATGCATACTCAAGGCTTGCAGCCAAATGAATAGCGGGGGTTTCTCCCAAAAGGGTTGGTAGTTGATGGTTACCCGCGAATAGTCGCCTGTTAGCAGCATTTCGCGTGCCGATTCGGCGAAGTTTATCTCATCCCAATCAAAGAGGTGTACTTGCCCCAATGGCGGTAATAGAAGGAAGAAAATGGCAGCCACAACACCCCAGAACAAATAGCCCGAATAAGCTTGTATGGACTTCGGCAGGTTCAACTCCGTTGTTCTTTTATCAATTGCCACAGGCCCTTATCAGCCCAAGTGCCTTTTAGTGCCAGCTCGCGCTCATGTATAATGTGATATACCAACCATGTAAGGGTTACGCTTAAAATAGCACCTGCATATACATCCATAAAGAAGTGCTGCACAAGGTATATTCTAGATAATCCGCCCATTAGCGCACCTACAAAAAACAGCCAGCCCCATTGCTTATAAGGCAAGCTAAAGGCCAATATGCTGAACATGGAAAATGCCATAACCGTGTGCCCAGAAGGGAACGAGAAATAGCTATTTAAGTGATGCCCTTCTACTAGGTTAAGCAGGTTAATATCTGGGAAGAACAGCTTGGGTCGTACTATTTCATAAAACACCAATCGCTTCAGCGCCTGTACGGAGATGGCCGTTATTACCAAAGTAAGCAGTGCTGTAAGCCCATTGCGGAACTTATACATCGCTAGGCCAATAATTACAAAGGGATAGAATAGGCCATCGCCTATTAAATTGGCGAACTTAAAAATGTAGTGCCCAACAGGGCTGTGCATTTCATTTATTTGTAGCAGAATAGCCCCTTTGTCGTTCATAACTATTAAAACGGCCCCTACTAGAATGAACAAGCCAAAAGCCACGAAGAATTGAGCGTTTTCTTTAAGTGTACCCATTACTGCTTTTTCTTGGGTAGCAATTTACTAATTACCGAATAATACCACTCTCCACTAAACAGCTTAGAATCGTTCATGGCCTTAATGCTAAGGAATACGCCTATTGGTAACAACACCATAGTGCTCATCCACATACCAGTTGCGCTACTCCAGGCCAGCTCTTCTGAGCCTTTCTCTCCTATCATATTGAATACGTGCATGATAACAAAGAACATGATACAGAACAGCAGCGGCATACCTAGCCCACCCTTCCTTATAATAGCCCCTAGTGGTGCGCCTATAAAGAAGAAGACCAAACAAGCTATTGCCACCGTGAATTTGCGATGCATCTCTATCTCGTGCTTGGCTATCCGTTCCATGCGGTATTTCATGTCGCGCGTACCTATACCTACAAAGCTCTTGGCATTTCGTGAGAAGGATAGCGATCGCTTTAAAGCCTCCATTTCCGTATCAGTATCTAGCTCTAAAGCCAGCAGATCGGTATTAGATATTATAGGCGGAAAGCCACAGGTATCGTAGGTTACCAGTATGCTATCTAGGTTACCATTAAACTTGGTGAAGTACTTATTTACATTCCTGTTCAGCTCTACCATCTTCTTGTCCACCGCCATAAACAAGGTATCTATCGCCTTATCTAGTTGACCTAAGTTCATCATTTGGTAATGATTGTTCCACACATCCTCTTCACTTCGTTCCAAAGCGAATTGCGAGAGATCGAAACGCTTTTCGAAGGTGTTAAAATTGGTAGTGAGGTGCTCGTTAACACCGCCTTGCCCACCTTGTTTTGGTTCCATGTCTTGATACTGGGTACCATTGTATAGCTTCAATACCAGCATGTTGCGGACATCATCGTTTATCATCTCGCCACTTTTGGCTAGTAGCTGGTTATCGTTACCGCGCCCACCCGTATGGTCGAATATGATCACATCGTGAATGGTGCGGTTATCAGCACCCTTGCGGCCTACCTTAATGGTATAGCCCTCAATATCAGTATAGAACACCCCCTCTTGTATGTTAAGAGCAGGCTTTTGCTTGCGGATGTCGTGTAGTAGTGCGCCAAATTTGAGATTTGCCCTAGGCAGCAGGTAATTGGCAAATAGGAAAGTACCCACACTCACCAACATCACAAATAGCATTATCGACCGCATAATGCGAAACAGCGAGATACCCGCCGCTTTGAACGATACCAGCTCGTAATGTTCGCCCAGGTTACCCATGGTCATTATACTGGCAAGCAGCACGCCTAGTGGCAGCGCCATAGGCACGAAGCTGGCCGAGGCGTAGAACATCAGCTCTACAATAATGTACCACTCCAAGCCTTTGCCTACCATATCGTCAATATACTTCCACAGGAATTGCATAACGATAACGAACAAGGCAATGGAGCTTGTCATTAAGAATGGCCCTACAAAGGAGCCCAACACAAGTTTGTCGAGCTTTTTCACGTATTTTGGATCATCATGAGCACAGCATCAAAAATAACCATTTCGCCACAGGAGTTGGAGGTGATGAACAACACACAATTCCTGTTAACAAAGCGGGAAGTGATGCAAAAGGTGACCTATTTGTTCCAACAGATAACGAAGGAAATACAGCTTTCGGATGTACACCGCCAATTTAATTTCCCCGAAGGGATAAATGCACAGGCTGCCAAGATCAGTAGAGGCGAGAATTATCAGGGCTTACCCTACCAAGTGCTGGATATAATTAAGTACTTCAACGGCACTAGTTATTTCACCTACCGGGTCATGTTCTGGTGGGGAAAGCACTTTAGCTTTACTTTACTATTAGGTGGCGATATGCTTGATTTTTATCGAGATAAATTGACCAAGAACCTGACAAGTTTAGATGATGCCGATTTATACTTCTGTATTAATGAAGACCCATGGCAGCATCACTTTGAGGGGGATAACTATGTACTGTTAAACAATTTAGAACAAGGAGATTTAAGACGTTTGCTAAAGGAAAGGACTTTTATAAAATTGTCTGGCAAAGTAGGAATGAATCCATTCGACAGCATAAATGATAATGCTATTACCTTCTATACTAAGCTTATCAATACAATTAGCTAATGTTCTTCTTTCCCTTCCAAAAAATACGATTAACAACTAAGCTTAGTATAGAAGAAGTATTGAACAGACTTTCTTACATTATCGATACCAAGTCAAAGTTTTTTGGTGGCTGGCTATCTTCTTCTAATGAGCCAGATAGATATTCTGGTAGTCTTAATCACAATAGATTTGAGCTTTACAGAGGTCCAGCAATGTTTGGATATGGCAGAATAAAATATCTTGGAACGATTCAAACTATAAAAGATAAAACCATAATAGATATTGAAATAGGTCGCTATCCCTTTACAGCAAAAAGATGGTATAAAATACTGGTCTTCGTCTTTTTATAGTAATCCTGATTTACACCTTCTTCTATATGGGGTTCGCCTTAGTTTTACTCTTTATATTCCCCGTTCTTTTACTATTGAGTTACGGTATTCAAGCTCTTAGCTACCACTTTAGCACTAAATCGGTCAAAAAAGACCTTCAAAAAACTCTACAAGCAGAAATAGAAAAGTTGAGCTGATGAAGTTGGCAAACGCTATATCGTCCCCGAATTCCCTCACCGATCTATTACCTTTACACTAACCAAAAAAACAGACAAATGGACTTAGGTGGAATGATGAAGAAGATGCAAGAGGCGCAGGGCGTGATGGAGCAATCGAAAGAACGCCTGAACGGCATTACCGTTACTGGCGAGGCCGATGGCATTACCATAACCATGACGGGTAACAAGGGCTTAAAAGACATTAACATAGCACAGCACTTAATAGATGCAGGCGATAAAGATCAACTGGAAGACTTGCTTACCATTGCCTTTAACCGTGCCCTAGCCAATGCCGAAAACGTTCACGAAAGTGAAATGAAGAACGTAGCTGGAAGTATGTTGCCTGGCTTTGGTATGTAATTAACAAGTATTGGTACCGCGCTAAGCAAAAAGGCTACACAACGCAAAAAGCGCAGCCGAAGCTGTGTCACTCTGAGCGTAGTCGAAGAGCGACTAGAGCAAGCCCACGCGGCGCACCCTTCGACTCCGCTCAGGATGACAAGCTGTGCTTACTATCAACTCTTTACCTAATTTAACAACTGTTATGCAACAGTTTTTCCCTTAACCGTGTTATTAAGCTGAACATGAGAGATCAGGCAAACCCCGTATCAACAGAACTTTACCTAGCGTTCATTAATTATACGAACGAGCGTCAGGCTATTCCCGACGATACCCGTGAATTTTCTGCTTATGCAGGAATAACCGTGGAGGAATTCAATGCAGTAGCAGGCAACATCAAACAACTGCATCAGCAGGTGTGGCAGTACCTGTTTCAGCAAACTGTACACCGCCTAGTAAGCGAAGAGGTGTATGAGGAATATGTAGTGCGCGAAAAGGTATTGGCCCTCTTCTTTACACTTATTGAAGTATTAAAACCCCACCGCTAT
>CAYGTK010000260.1:1924-4400 GCA_964352775.1 uncultured Chitinophagaceae bacterium | reverse complement strand
GGTGAAAATCCGGTAACAGTGGAAGAATTGAGAAACTGGATAAGGGACTTGCAGGCAAATCAAAATGAGTCATCTGCTCACGGGGCTGATGCCCGTGAAAATGGTGAACAAGATACACATGATCATGGATTGGGCCAAAGGATCCTAAACTACGCAGCTAATGTAACAGGTTCTTCTACATACTGGTGGAACAAACGAAGTGAATTCGAAGCCTTCATCGTCGATAAAATGGAAGTAGACGATGAACTGCCTGTGTTTTTTCATTCTGGTAGTTTTGCTGAATTTCACTGTGTCAGATTCCATGCTTTACTTGAAGAATATTTAAGAGAAACAGGAAGTGGAACAATACTGAAAGATGGAGAAAGCAACTTCTCAGCCTCCAATATAGATACAGAGAAGCTCCGAGCTGCTCTCCTTCAGAACACTCATTTGGCAAACAGCTATTTCGTTTCTCGCAGTAAAAAGTGGATCAAGCACGTTCTTGAAGATGGGCTAAACTGCACTGATTACCTGTTCAGATTTGAGTTTGCAAAAACCCGTGGATTTATACACTTTCACGCTCTTCTCTATTTTGAATGGTCCACCCTGTTCCATTCTTTTTTGGACGATGCTATAAAAGCTGAAACGGAAGCAGAATTAATTGAAAGAGAAGAGAAAGCCGCAGAGAAGATTCAAGACTTTCTTTATCAGTTGATGCAATACACATCAATACATCCATCTATTGCAGTGAGACCTACCGTGAACGGCTCGTTTTACCGTTTTTGTGTCGGTAAAACATCTCAAGAGATTGATGGTGCTGAGCTTAGTACAAATGACTCCCGAGAGATTCCTGGCAATATCAAGGAAGGCTTGGGAAACTGTTTCTATTTCCCTAAACCGGAGGGATCAATGGAGCCTCCAAAATACAATCCTCTTGCAAGCAATGCATTCGACATCCCGGAGCAAGAATTTCCGATTCTGAAGGATTTCATCAATTTAGTTAATCGCGTTATGCTTCATGAGTGTTCTAAGTATTGTGTAAGAAAGAGGAAAAATGGAGAATTTGTTTGCCGATTTCACCATGTAGTAGAGACAATTCTTAAAAAAATAACTAGCAACGGGAAGGAGAAAGAGCTACGCAAATTTAGATGCCTGGGAAAGGAACTTACGACTGAGCCTAGGCTCATAACAGAAAAAAGCATTACACGATTAGAACTTGCACGTGATCATCCAAGGATGAATGTGACACCGTTAATTCTTCTTCGTGGTTATAGAGCCAACATGGACATGTCGCCAATTATTGCGGCAAAGGAAGCACCTCCAAAAATTACAGAAATGAACCATACGTCCAACGAAGACAAGAAGGCATTGGCAAAATTACGGACGACGAGGGGATATCACGATCGAGATGTTCTTCTAAGAGCATTGGTTGACTACATAGTTAGCTACGCCTGTAAAAGTGAGTTAGTCCATGACCAGTGCTTTAAGCTATGGTGTAAGGTCATCACCAAAGCCAACGACAACACGTCTCTGCTGTCTCTTGCCGCGAAACTCGGCATGGGGATTCTCAAATCCCGAGTTATACCTGGTACTGAGGCCGACTACCAGAACATGCGCTTACCATATACCATTTACTCCAAAGTTGCGAAGTACGTCTGGCTTGATGGACGGCGTTTAATTAACCGACAGGACGAAAGTCATAAGGCAACCAAAGACAACAATTGGGATAAGTATGTGAAACGAGAACATGAAAAAAGTCATTTGAGTTTAGCTAATTTCGTCAGAGAAACGTCAACAAGGAAAAAGTATAGGAAACAAACCTTCCCGGTTTGGAAAGGCTTTAACTATGCTATGACGTATCCGATAAGTCAAGCCCGTGCTCGATGGGAGTTGCTAAAATACAAACCGTTTTTGAGAGTTCCTGACGAAATCTTAGTTAAGACCGATTACTTAAAAACATTGAGTGTTGATGAAAGACCAACCATAGGTGATATACAACAAGATGAGAAGTTTGCCACTGAGAAAGAAGCTTTCGAAGCTTTCGTTGAAAGTCCTTATGCTCCTGTTGGTTTAAAGAAAAAGTATGACAGGGCAAGAGAAAAAGCTACATTCCAAAATCATATAAATGTTGAAGATCATGAACGGGAACTTTCTCCAGATATTGATAGCTTCCAAGATTCATTAGCAGGTCTGGTAGCCAACGAAGCGCTGAATGAAAGTGATCTTGACGGAGTTGACTTTAGTGATAACATTGATATTGATTACGATTGGCACAATAGTGAACTTGGGAACGTTGACGAAGTGCGTGCATGCATTAGGAAATGGGTAGAGGATTTCACACAAACCGAGAGATCACACGTTAGCTTACCTAAAAATGCTGAAAGCAAAAACCCAGCAACGGCCAACCTTGAGCAAAAATTATTGTTGACGATGTTTCTCAAACACCTCAAGGAGCTTTTCCAGTATTTAGAACAAGATCTGAGTGGTGGGTCTCCAC
>CAYGTK010000260.1:1054-1914 GCA_964352775.1 uncultured Chitinophagaceae bacterium | reverse complement strand
GATACCACCTGAAGGGTTGAAAGCACACATTCAAGGGCTCGCAGGGGCAGGGAAGTCCTTTTGTATCGATTGCATTTGGCTTATGACCACGCTCCTGTTCAGAAAGCAAGATGGAACGCTCGATCCAAATGCTTGTGTTATTGGAACACCTACAGGCTGTGCGGCTTTCAATGTTGGTGGCTCAACTGTCCATTCCTTGTTTGGAATTAACGTATCTAAGGGAGATTTTGAAAAGAAGGCTAATGACAAAGTTCAGCATATGCAAAGGCAATTCAGTACCACCAAAGTCTTCATACTTGATGAAAAATCAATGATTGGTAAAAGAATGCTTGGGCACGTCATGGAAGCCATGAACCGATATATGAATGAAGGCAAACACGTCATGGAGTGTGATTTTGGCAACGTCTTTATGATGTTCTTGCTTGGGGATACTTCACAGCTACCACCTGTGATGGATTCAGAACTTTATTCAAAAGACGCTACAGCTACCCCGATGTCTAATCTTGGAACTTTGGCTTACAAGAAGCTAAGCAAAATTGCTGTATTCCTGGAAAAGAGCCAAAGGCAACTAGCCGATGAAGAGTATGGTAAGATATTAAAGCAGATGAGAGATGGTACATGTAACGTGCAAACTCTATTGTACTTGAGAAACAGAAGGCAAATGTTTTGGACAGATCAAGAGAAAGAGGCTTTCAAGTCGCATGACACTATTCATGCCTTCGCAACTAGAGCCGAAGCAGCACAGTTCAATTTGGATTATCTTCGTTCATTTAATAATATCCTTGTAGTTAACCAGCGATACACAGGTCACCACGCAAAAAGTGATGAAATGAAACAAGTGGGCGGTGCAGCAGCTATTC
>CAYGTK010000260.1:0-1044 GCA_964352775.1 uncultured Chitinophagaceae bacterium | reverse complement strand
GCCATTGCCATTGGATGCGTCGTTAGACTTACCAAGAATCTTCATGGATCAGTTGGTGTATATGCCGGTTTGTACAACGGCGCTCTCGGAACTGTAGTTGACATCATTTATGAGATTTCGAATCATCCTAGACACAACGACCCAAATAAGAGGTTACCTGCGTTTGTTATTGTGGAATTCCCAGAGTATCAAGGGGAACCATTCTTGGATGGAGATGATAACAAGAAATTGGTGCCAATATCAATGATGACCTTGAGGTGCGAAAAGCATTGCTGTGAAAGGAGCGGTTTTCCTTTGGTCGTGCAAAAAGGCAAAACCATCCACAGCTTCCAAGGACTGACAGCGGGAGAAGGTGAAACCATACGCAGAGTTGTTATCCATCTAGAAAAAAATATGGAAGCACGTTCCGCTAACTTAACTTACACTGCGTTCTCACGAACCAAACTTGGAAAAGATGTTGCTCCTTGGTTAGATCTTGAGTTTCTAAAAAAGCTTGGGAATTACGAAGCGAATAAACTACAAAGAAAGGAGATTGAGGTACTGAGAAAGAAAGCTAACAAGACCAAAAAAAAGTATGACACAGCAGAGTTTCCAGAATTGATGAAATGGTTCATCGAAAAAGCTAAACCAAAGTCAAGAAATTGGGAGCAATATGAGTTGACTATTGAGATACTAAACAACATTCAGAGCAGTCTTAATCAAAGTAATAACACGTAGATTTAATATTATTGGGTTCGCTTGCAATATTGACCATCAATCTAAGTTTAAAAGTAAATTGAAATCCATCACGAAGAAGTTGATCAGTCTTCCTGGTTGGACAAAGTAAATCAATGTTATACTTGAAGAATAGAGTTCTTTCTTGTTCAAATTAGTTGTTAAAGTTAAGAAAAGAAACTATGCAAAAATATATTTGAGACAAAAAATGTGAATGGTTTGTGACATGTCAAGTCGCAATCATGCTCGCGACACACCATGTCACAATCACTGTTAAGCTACAGTACCTCCAACGAACAACGATAATCTCAGAACACAAACAGTCTAGTC
>CAYGTK010000259.1:681-4448 GCA_964352775.1 uncultured Chitinophagaceae bacterium | reverse complement strand
TCCAGTGCCGAGTCCTCTTGCACCAGCGGACACCCAATACAGCCCGTCCGCGCATCCAGTGCTTCTGTCTCCCCCAATGGCTACCTAACCAACAGCCGGTAGCCATTGGGCTACTGCTCTCAGCCAGGGATCTATCCAAGAAGTTCGCGGATTCTTGTGATTGCTCTAGTCAAATCGTCAGCAGCTTGAGTAATCTCTAAATCAGTTGTGAACTTGCCCAGCCCAATTCGTAATGCTCCCTCGACAATAGCGCCTGATAAGCCCATTGCATTCAATACATGGGAAGGCATTTCTACACCTGAGGAACAAGCGGAGCCGGTGGAGATGGCGAGCTTGTGACGGACTCTGGCAATGATGGCGCTGTTCGGCACACCAGGAACGGCAATATGAAGGTTGCCTGCAAGGCGGTTGTTTTGATCGCCGTTGATCACTAGGCCCGGAATGGCTTCGATTAGAAGCTGCTGGAGCCAATCCCGCTTTTCAGCAATGGCTTTTTCATCTGCCTCCATTTCTATTGCCCGTAAGCGGCAGGCTTCGCCAAGACCAACGATGCCGGGGAGGTTGAGGGTGCCGGAACGCAAGCCCCTCTGGTGTCCGCCGCCATAGAGTAACGGCTCCAGGGGATGGCCTCGTTTCACGACGAGAGCCCCAATGCCTTGGGGACCGTAAAGTTTATGGGCAGAGAGGGAGAGCATTGTAATGTCCCAGTCTTTGAAGCGCATGGGTACTTTGCCAACCGATTGGGAGGCGTCGCACAGGAAGGGGACTTGGTAGGTTTGGGCGATGTGGGCAATTTTGTCGATGGGGTAAAGGGTGCCGACTTCGTTATTGGCGGCCATGATGCAGAGGAGGTGAATACCACTAGCGCAGAGCTGCTCTAGCCGGGGCAGGTCGATGCGGGCTTGATGATCTACGGTCAGGATTGAGAGCTTGACGCGACCCTGTTCTTGAAGGGCTAGACAGGTATCGAGGACGGCTTTGTGTTCGACAGCGGAAAGGGCAATGTGGGGAGGGATACCTTTGTTTTCTAAATGCTGGACGGTACCTTGGATGGCGAGGTTGATGCTTTCGGTGGAGCCAGAGGTGAAGATGATATCGCGGGGTGCTGCACCAACAAGGTCAGCGATATGATGCTTAGCTGCTTTGGCGGCTGCTTCGGCGGCATCGCCAATGACGTGATCGCTGCTGCTGGCATTGCCGAAGCCGTCGGTCATGGCCCAAGTTACTTTTTGGGCGACACGGAGATCGACAGGGGTGGTGGCGTGGTAGTCGAGGTAGATCAGCTTTTGGTCTTTAGCCATAGCTTTCGGATGAAGCAAAGTTCCCTTGGCCTAATTTACTGAGGCTCGACTAGAATATCGCGACCATACTGATGGAATTCGTCGTCAAGAGTGTATTCAGAGTTGCGAATGGCTTGTCGAAGCTTGCACGCAGGTTTGAGGCAGTCCCGTTCATAGTCCATCAGCGTGAGGTTTAGATGGGGATAAAGGATTTTTAGGAATCCAGCAGCGGACTTAAGGATGCCGTTCTGGTCACGCACAGAGGCACTTTGATCGAATTTGGTATGGGTTTGAGCATAGGTGAAGTAGCGATTATCGCGACGAAGACTGAGAAGTGCTTCGCCAAAGAAATCCATCTTTAACCCTATTTGAGAAGCGGCCATGTCGCGATTGAATTTAGGTATTTCCCAGCCAGGAACAATGCCAGCGAAGCGATCAAGCAATGCTGTTTCAGAGAAGAAACTAGGCAGATCAACAATCAAGTTGTCTGGATTCTTAGGCTGGAGAAAGCGATCTAACTCGATATTGGCCAGCAGCATTAAGGAGCAGTCACTAGAAATATCTTGATAACCGCCACAGTTGAATCGATTACTAGCGAGGTAGGTTTTTAAAGGTCCGATCGCTTCATCGGGGTTGTCAAATGTCAGGCTCTGGACTTCATCCAGAACAACTACATCATGGCGACCGAGAATGCCGACTTCACGAGTTCTAGCATTGAAGAAAAGTTGGGCGCGGGAGACCCTGCCGCCACTGACGAGGGAGACTTTGCTGCTGATATTTTCGTAAACGTAGCTTTTGCCGGTGCCTTTGGGGGCCAGCTCCATCAGGTGATAGTTGGCTTCTACTAGAGGCAGCAAGCGTGCTAGCATCCATGTCTTAGCATCAAGTGTGTACTTGGGATGCTCTGGGTTATAACCCATGGAGCAAAACATGAGATCACGCCACTCGTCTGTGCTGAATTGTTTGCGATACTCAGCGTAGGCATCAAGATCTACATTGGAGCATTGGAAGGGATCGAAATCGATGACTTCTGTCGTGCCATCGGGCATCAAGCCCAAGGAAATTTTGCCCCATACTCCCTGGCGCAGGAGCCGTTCATGGCGTTCGATGAGATCGGTAGAGATGGCACACTTGCTCAGTCCTAGTACAGGGATTTGGGCCAGGGGTTCAGGAATAGACTCTTTGTTAGCCTGCTCCAACTTGACTCGAACTTTGAGCAGAGCAATTAATTTTGGGATGTCACCTTGGGTTAGTCTGAACTGAATGACGTTTGCGTCGTCTTTGCGGGGAAAAGCTTTACTGACAAAGGTATTAATTTTTTCTGCTTCTGCCAATGAGAGAGGCCCGCTGCCAGGAACCACCTTATCGAGCAGCCACTCGGCGACAAAGCTGGGTACTCCTGCCCCGGTTAGGCCGCTAGAGGGGAGGCGAGTCTTGTCAATGCTGAGGTTGCCAAAGACTTTGCGGACGAGATCGCTGTTATAGGCCAAGTTATTAGAAGAAGTCATCAAGTCCGCTCTCCAATCCACTTCTAAAGATTTGCTTCACCTCAATGGCTGAATCTCTATCGAGTTCAACCATTCCGGTTTCTGCATTTTGATATTGAAATTCAAGATGACCTGTCAGGAGCAAAGAATTACCCTTGTGAGAGGAGGATAGTTCTGGCCATTGGGCAACAGGAATCTCAAAATCTTGAAGATTTTTGGGATAGACAGTATCGACTAGCCCATAGCCTTCCCGAAGGTCGGATAGCTGATGTACAAAGAGCTTGAAGTCGGAAATGGCGACAGTGTTAGGATTATTAATCTCAGCTTTGAGAATGCCTGCTTCACCAGGTTTGCCTGTGCCAAAACATCTAACGATAACGGGAAGCCGTTTAACAGAGCGGGTCAGCACGGAAAAGCCGACGACGACTTCTTCTGGATAGAGACCACCGTGACACCCCACGATGCTTTTGTCGTCGGCGTAGCTAAAGGAGCTGAAGCTATTCGGCCCTCGGATGATGCTGATGTCATGGGGCAGGTCGAAACGCTCTTTATCCAGCACAGCAAGCTGCGGATGGTCGGCTTTGCCGATCGCCATGCGCCCCTTCATTTCCAAGTCTTCAGACATTGACAGCAGTTTGGTGGATTTGCCCATGAGCTGGCCGTGATCGCTGGCGATGACGACGCATAGCGTCTCTTTCTGGGGATGCATATCGACGAAGCGTAGGATATCTTTGGCGATCGCGCTTAACTTCCTAGGTCGCTGAACCGTATAAAGCTCTTCCCAATCCACTTCATCATGGAACAGTTTGTCAAAGCGATCGGTATCCCAACAGTAGAGCTGCTGATTACCGGATTGAAGATCTTCTTTTAGTCGTTGTTGCTTGACATCATGATCGGTATAACGCCTGCCGTTTTGCGTCAGCAAATCATTGGCTTTGAAACCTTCACCGGCATCGGGTTTCCAGGAGCTATGACCAGGACGACGTTGGCTGTATAAGCT
>CAYGTK010000259.1:0-671 GCA_964352775.1 uncultured Chitinophagaceae bacterium | reverse complement strand
GCATATTCAGTTTTGGTGGGCAAAATGCTGAATCGAGGTTCTAGACCTCGTTCGAGTTGAAGCTGCTTTTGCTCAGTTAGTAGAGACAACAGTACTTGATGATCGAGCCAACCCAGGCCATCAACAACGACCCAAAACACGGGTCCCTTTGAGCAGAGTTCTTGAACATGATGGCTGACGTTGTAGTTCAGCCAAGAAGTGGGTACGGAGTCAACGATGAGGTCGGGATAGTGCTTGAGTATCCATTCCTCAAAGCTAGCTGCGAGGCGATCGCTGACTTTCTGCTCCAACGGTAGATTTTTGCTATTGGCCTCCCACCGCCGTAACGGTAAATAGCTATCTGTCACCCACTTCATAGCTTTCGATGCGGAGCTATTGATCGATAAGGGTTGTGGTTCGGGAGGGCGTTGATACTGCGTCAGTTTCTCATACTGTTGGTGGCCAAGAACGCCTCCCTTAAATCGCTTGAGGCGTTCCGAGGTAATGAAATCGGGATGTTGCTGAAGGACCTTATATGTCGTTTCGGCGATTCTCTTCGGTGCTGGCTGTGCGGCGAAATCTAAAGTATCGAGAATCTGTCCTTGGGTGCGATAGAGTTCACGTTCCCAAAAAGTATCAAATTCGGTTTTTAGCGACGACGGGACATCTGAGAGTGGATAGGAGCCGAGTTC
>CAYGTK010000258.1:0-4511 GCA_964352775.1 uncultured Chitinophagaceae bacterium | reverse complement strand
GATTTGGTTATGCCGTTTTGGTTATAGAATTATATCATAATAACTTTTTAGTAATAGGGGTTTACGTTGAAAGCTCGAACAACAAAGTCCAGCCATTTGTCATCCAAAACGGATATGATTGGGAAGAAAAACTGACACCATTTTCTCAACCTATTTTTTATAAAGACCTACTAATTGACGATAAGATTCTCCCTTTGGAGGATTTAGCTCGCCAGCTAACTGGGTTCAACCTGAAAGTGTTTAACTGGAAAAGCTATCATCAGTTGCTTTTCGATAACGAGTTACTAGCTCTTGATCTAACAAACAATAAAACCTTAGAGAGCTTTGCCAGTATTGTGCGTTCCTTTTCTAGAGGGAAGGGATTTAAAACAGACTCTTCTTCATTGAAAAAATTCCTATTTGGAGACAGCGATCAGGATAGGTTGATGCAGCAATACCAAGAAGAGGTAAAGGGGATTGAAAATGATTATCACGAGCATAGTAGGTATATTGAAGAAATAAAGGTTATCAATGACAAGCATGAAAGCATTAGTACAATACTCAACTTAAGTAAAGGGCTAAGAGAAAAACAACAGGAATATCATATCCAGAAGAACTGGTACTGGCTTGGACTTGTCGAGAAATACACTTCTGAATTAAAAGATGCCAATGAGCTTTGCGAGCAGATAAAGTGCAAGCTAGCGATGCTTTCAATTAAGGAAAGCGAACTGGAGATTGAATTACTACATGAACTACAGAACAAAAAGAATGAGTTAGTACAGATTGAAGAATCGAAAAAAACGGTATCAGACAGGTTAAACCTATCAAGGGAAGAATTCAAAAAATCAGAGGAAGAAAAAAGAAAAGCTGAGGAGGCGGATAGTTGGTTAAGCGCACATGAAAATAGTTGGGAAAATGTAAAAAGTTGGCGAACCGAGGAAGTGCAGAAAGCAGGAAACAAGAACACTCTTGAACGTTTCGTTAAGCAGATGAAACAGCAAGATTTGTTGGATTCATTTGCAACTTCTGATTGGTGTAATAACTACTCGATAAAAAGGATTAAATATCAAACTGAACTAAGAGACTATGAAGATAAAATGAAGAGGCTTAACGCACTTTCTGCTTTTTCAAACTTAAGTAACCCTCAATCACTGGCTCTATGGGCAAAAGATAACCTAACTTTTCCTTTATCTCACGAACAAGAAAGTGTTCTGATCTATTTTCAGAAACTTCCCCGTGAAACCCCTCAGCCTGAAAATGATAACAGATACTTACCTTTTCCTGAAGAATTGTTTGATAATCTGGATGTAAAAGAGAGAACTACTGTTGGGTTTTGGATTAACCTCGATGGTATATTCGAATATATACACTACTCGCCGAAACGTTACCTTAATACCAAAGACGTTAACACTGTTTTTCAGGAGCTTTCCGATTTAAACAAGGATTTAGATTCTGAGACTCTAGAACTCATAAATACCAGAGAAATAGAAGTAAGGTTAAAGGACGCCCTAGATGATTTTGGTGGGATAGAACATGTAATTAACTTATACCAAGATAGAGACGTTGTATCAGGATATGAACCTGCATCAGTTGCACTTTTGGATGAAGCAACATTTGAAGGGTACTTTAAATGCTATGAAAATCGACAACAGATTCAAGTTGCTTTTAGCGAAGCAAAAAGAAGACGAGATAAATTAGAAGCTGAAGCTGCCACAAATGATTCAAGAATAATTGCTATAAACAAAAGGATCGGTGAGATTGAGGCTAATTTTGATGAAAATGAATTGGAAGAAGCTACAGTTAACCAACTAATAACTCCAAAACAACTGCTTATTATAGAACACAAACAACATCTTCTCGATGCCCCTAACTTTGTTGACATCATGACCATGACAAAAGACTTGATGCTTGACGATATGGTTCTTACCAAAGTGCTAAGAGAGAAGATTATATGTAAACAACGTTGTAAAGAAGCAGAGGATAGAAAAAATGGTTTAGAGAAACTGTTATCTGATGCTTGTGAGGAATCAAAACTGGCGAATCAAGACTACTGTAGAGTGTTAAAAGAAGATTTTGGTGCGTCCGAAAAGCCTGCTGTAACACAAAACCCAGATGGTCCAGGGTCCAACTTAAAAAGTCAACTGGATATTCTGGACGCTCAGTTCAAAGCAAAATATGATTTGCTAAAAGAAACTACAGAGGATAAAGCACAACTTATTGATTATTCTGTAGCTATGTTAGCGCATAAACTATTACCTACAGTGTTTGCTAGCTCAAAGATTGATGAGAATTTGATAGATGAGCAAATAGCTGAAAGGCTTACAAAGTTGACAAGAGACATTCAAGAAATAGGTACAAGAAAAATTGAAATACTTAAGCAAGTATTTAATGAGGTATATTCTACTTACAACCTTTATCTAGAAAAAGTTAGAAGGATAGATGGGTACTTAAAAAAGAAAGATCACGCAATAACTGGGGGGAATAAAGCATCTTTAAGCTTTCAAAAATCAAGAGATTATCCTGATAAATGGATGGCTCCATTTCGAAAGCAGTTAGATGAAGCCCTTCTTAGCACTGGCTTGTTTGCTGATCTTAAACAAGAAGTGGATATTAACAAAATGATGATCCGTGCTTTTCAGAATGCGGGAGGAAGTGTTAAAGTTACACCAAAAGATTTGTTAAATCCGAAATCCTATTTTGACTTAAGTTTTGATCTAAAACTGGATACTGGTCAATCTAATGCAGGAAGTCAAGGTCAAACATATACTGCAAATGCCCTTCTTGGACTGGCGAGACTATCATTAATAGAATTTGAAAATAGGAATGGGCTCCGAATAATGCCGATAGATGAAGCGGAAGGACTTGGTAGCAATTATGATATGTTACATAAACTAGCCAAACAAGAAGGCTATCAAATTGTATCAATGTCTATTGAAACTGCTGGAGATATTACTGAGGGTGAGCAATACATATATATTATGAATGACAACAACCTTGCAGACGAATCTTCTTATGTTCCACCATTTGGTATCTTTTCAGGAAAGGATATTGTTGAGGATTTAAGTGCCTATATACAAGAAAAGACTGAAAATGAATAAGGGACTAACCTGGAAAGAGCTTAAGGCATTAAATGACTTATATAATAATCATGCCACCAAGGCTAAAATTCAGGGTCATGCATATATCAAGCATTTGTTCTATGATTTAGGCCTTCTGGATCATCCAATAGCTAATACAAAGGTTCTAGTCACAGTCGAGGGGTTTGATGAATATTATGAGACTCATCATTTAGAAAGTTTTGTATACTACAAATTGTTTTTGGAAGAAAACAATATTGACACTCATGGAAATAAAACCTTTACAGAGGAGGATTTAAGGACTCTAATGTTTATCAAAGAAAACAAAAATGAGTTACGCTCCAAGTTAACTACGATTGAAGATTTTTCAAGTAAAATATTTGACTACGGTGGGTCAAAGTACTTGAAAAACAGAAAAAGCTTGAGAGAGGCTGTATGCAATAATATTCTTGAGATAGACAACTTCCCCATGGAACAAAAGGAGCATCAGTGGCGGCTTGTGATAGATTGTCAACAACCCATAGCTGTTGTTCTATGTGAGAATAAGGCTTTCTTAAAACAACCATGGATAGCCAAAAAGCTAAACATAAAATTGTGGTATGCAGGTGGCAATAATATAGCTATACTTAATGATATTGACGAGCAAGAGTTGTCCCGACCTATTTATTACTCAGGTGATTGGGATTTGGCAGGTTTGCAAATATATTCACGGATTAAGAATGGGCTCAAACATCGAGGTAAATCAATCGCACTATTGTATCCAAATAAGCCACATAAACCACTACCTGTTGATTCACCATACCATAACAGCAAATGGATAGCTGATAAGGAATTATCTGGACTTGATTCAGACAACTTTGAGTCGGAAGAAATCTTGCTTATAAGAAGCCTTATAGAAAGTAATCAGTGGATTGAGGAAGAATCAAATGAACTGCAAAAAATGTTAAGTGCAATAAACCTTGTTAGAAATGATGAAGGTTCAATTAGGAATTAATGTTATTATTTGCCGTGCCAACCCTCTTTAAACAGCTCCTCAATTTCAATTTCTAGCCCTTCACATAGCTGAAGCAGAATAAGATAGGAAGGATTAGCTCTACCTAATTCTATCCTTGATATAGCCTGATAATCCTTTCCAATTCTAAAACCCATCTCTTTTTGGGTAATTCCTTTGGCGATACGCAAAGATTTTATTCTTGCACCCAATTTTGCGAGAGCCTTTTTTTCTGGAGATGAGAATGACACATACAAGGGTAAAAAATCGTTCTAAATCACAACTAAACAAATTTGTTTAGTTGTGATTTAGTCACTACTTTTCCGAAAATCATTTGCAATGATGAACTATAAAGATGTATTGAGATTAGAGGATAAACATTTAGTATTTGCTATGCTCTTATGTTTGTTCAGCGGAGTAACAAATAATCTCATCGGCCAAATTTCTAAAGGGGATGCACGCAG
>CAYGTK010000257.1:0-4521 GCA_964352775.1 uncultured Chitinophagaceae bacterium | reverse complement strand
TGTATAATATGATCTACTCAATACTGAATATGGGGGTTTAGTTTAATTGGCGATAACTGTATTTTTGCATACTCCAGACGTGGGTTCGACTCCCAGTTCCTCCACCATTTTTGTCGGAGAAGCTCAATTGGTCGAGCGCTCGGCTGTTAACCGAGTGGGTGTGGGTTCGAATCCCACTTCCGACGCTTTTTATATCTAGGTGCGATCCATTGGCGCGGTTGCCCGACTTGGACTCGGGATTATTGTAGGTTCAACTCCTACCACTTAGACTTTTTATAGTCGCTTCGTCTAACTGGATTAGGACAGCACTCTTTCACAGTGCAAACACGGGTTCGAGCCCCGTAGGGATGACAACATCTGTTTTACTATATTTCTAGAACAATAAATAGATATGGGCTTAAGTACGGAAAATCAAAAGGCACTACTACTGCAATTACATAATTCAATTGAAAGCAGTGCAAACTTAATGAGTGGTGATATTCTGCAAGGCAGAACCGATAGACTTATTAATTACCCTCCAAATGGAGGATTAACCGAGGAAGAAGTAAGTGCTATTAAGAAATTGGAGGGCGATGAGATTTTGAGAAGTGCTTTACGAAAAATTATAGCAAGCAGCATTTCAGATACTGTATTTGATTTCCTCAACCTAATTGATGGAACTACCGACCCAGACTATGGAGATTGGGGTGGCGTTAGTTTACAAGATATTGACGAGGATCATACTGGCCCAGATGCCTTTCTTCACGATTCATTTTTCGATACCTATTGGGATTGGCGTGAAAAGCGTAAGGCAAACTTCAAACTAGATATTCTAGAAGACTAGACTGCATATACATAGCAGATTTTTTTCCAACAATAATTTTCATTTCTACCACAAGGGAGTAGTGTAATTGGCAACACACCGTGACTCCAAATCCGGCTTTGTAGGTTCGAGCCCTACCTTCCTTGCTTATCAGAGTAGATAGTAACTAGTACTTAGTATATAGATATAACCCATCTAGTTACTAGGTACTAGTTACTACCTACTAATTGGGGGTGTGGTGAAATTGGTGATACACGGCAGGTTTAAGCCCTGTTAGGTCGAAAGGCCTGTGTGGGTTCGAGTCCCGCCATCCCTACTTTTAGGCCAGTATGGCCATGTGTTTTATTGATATACTTGGATGGATAGCTCCAATGGTAGAGCACTTGGTTGAAGCCCGGGGCGTGTTGGTTCGAGTCCAGCTCCATCCACAAATAGTACTTAGTAGAGAGGTATGCAGAAGCGTGGCCCGCTAAAAAGTGTAGCCGAAGCCCCTGCAGCCTAGCGCATTTTTTTAGCTTGATTTTTTGGCTTCGTTTTTCTTCAAAGAAAAAGGAAGAAGAAAACGTAGCTAAATCAATATTAGCGAAGGCTGGCTAGCAGAAATGCTGTTAGCAAAGTTACTCGCATAATACGTTAAACACTATCTACCAAGTACTAAAAATAGCGAGCTAGCTTAACTGGCAGAGCACCGGTCTCATAAGCCGGATAGGTGAAGGTTCAAATCCTTCGTTCGCTACTATTCAGTAGCTAGAAGTCAGACAACAGATAACAGACTACTATGGCAAAAGTCTGTGTTCTGATCTCTAGTATCTGTATTCTAATAAGCAAGTGTAGCTCAATTGGCAGAGTGTCCCGATTCATCGGGAAGGTTGTGGGTTCGACCCCCACCATTTGCTCCAGAACAGATTCGAGATTCAAGAACCGAGATACTAGACCGAACAGTCTTCTATCTCGGTTCTTGGCTCTTGTATCTAAACAAGCGGGAGTAGCTCAATTCGGAAGAGCGTTCGGCTACGAACCGAAAGGTTGCAGGTTCGACCCCTGTCTCTCGTTCTATTGTGCGTTAGCTCAACTGGTTAGAGCATCGGCCTGATACGTCGAAGGTTATAGGTTCAAATCCTTTACGCACAACACTATGCGCGTGTAGCTCAATTGGCAGAGCTCCCGTTTTGTAAGCGGGTGGTTGCAGGTTCAACTCCTGCCATGCGCTCCATTTTACGCGTTAGCTCAATTGGTAGAGCGCCGCCTTTACATGGCGGATGTTGAAGGTTCGAGTCCTTCACGCGTAACATTTGCGAAAGTAGCTCAATTTGGAAGAGCTTCCGGTTTCTACCCGGATGGTTGCAGGTTCGAGTCCTGCCTTTCGTTCTATTCAAATAAAGGAAGTGCGCCGGAGCTGGAGAGCCGGGCCAGACTGTAAATCTGGTGCCCTTGGGCTGAGTAGGTTCGACCCCTACCACTTCCACTGCAAGTAAGTAATAAGCCTTCGTAGCTATAAGTGGCAGAGCGCGGTAAAACGTTAAAATAACCGGTCGCAGAAGCACGGGTTTCCGGAGTGCCGAATAGTGGTTAACAGCCCAGTAGGTATACAGCACCGAAATGCCTCTCGAAGAAGCAAAGTAGGGAAGCGCGTTATCCCCGACTTCATGCTTATTCCACCCTGTATGTGGAAGAGTACGGGTTCAAATCCCGTCGGAGGCTCCAGTTTAGAAGATAGAATACAGAGGTCAGAATACAGAACTTAGATAATTCATCTGTATTCTGACTTCTATCTTCTGTAGTCTAAGTTAAATGGCCGGAATAGTGTAATGGAAGCACAACTGCCTGTGGCGCGGTTAGATAGGGATCGAAACCCGTTCTTGGCCCTAGTAAGCAAGGGTTTTTACGTTAGCAACTTTATTGAAATGGCATCAAGTGTTTATGTATTTATATAGGTAGAATATAAACTTCCTTAAGAGGGCATCTATCTATTCATTCACTTGCTTCAAACAAAATAACCCATGGAACAGCTACAGAAAGAAGAACTACAAGACGTGATCATATTATTAAACAAAGTTAAACTGGAAGAAGACCCAGCCTTTGTTGTAGATATGGATGAACACGACAACAACTTTCACTACAAAGGAAGCAGAGAAGGTTTACGGCAAATAGCTCTGGCTTGCTTACAAGCTTGTGTTGCCGATGAAAACACACCTGCTAACATGCTAAAGCTAAACAGTACTGAACCAGATGATTCTTTAGCAATAGCCCTAGAAGTGAAATACACTTTTGATGAAGATGACATTAACACCACTAGCCCACTAGCAGATAATGTGGTAAAGGCAGGTTGCTTTTTGGCCGTAGGCTTAGTAGCTGTAGCCATCATCATCGGAATACTGAAGGTAATTGGGGTAGAATTTTAACTAAATGAAAAGGGATGAATGAGAAACAACGAGAGGAAATGGCCAATGCGATTATGCTACTGGAGAATATGAAAATAGCTCCCAGTGCTAAATTTGAGATCATTTATGATAACCACCATGAGACAACCCATTATATAGGTAATCGCGAAGGGGTAAGGCTAATGGTAATTGAACTACTCAAAAGCACGATAGCACAACCGAATAACAAAGACATATACTTTGATGAGCTTATGGTAGAAGCAGATGATGAAGTTGAAGCTTGGGTAATTAATACTCAGCTAGATGATAATTGGAAACCAGGCAAAGTGTATCATACTGATCAAGAAGAAACAACTATGGACAAGCTTCTACCCTATGGCTGCTTTATCGTAGTAGCTTTCCTAGCCATCACCTTTATTGCAGGACTAATTAAACTAAGCGAACTGATTTTTTAAACACACAAAACATAAACACCATGATCACTAGAACTAAAAAAAGTTTGGGCCGGTATTAACCGGCTAGGCACAAACGACTTAGCCGGATGATAACAGAGTCATCACTTTTAAACTAGGTTATGAAACCGGCAAACAAACACGAAAAACGAGAAAAAGAGTTTATAAATATTGAAAACAAACTAAGCTATCTGTATGAGCTGCATTGGAACGAAGGTTGGATAAAATTGAAAACACCCATACATCGAGGCTGGTGGAAGGAATACGTGCTTCGAGAAGAAATCAAGAGACGAAAGTATGGAGATGATTTGAAGCAAGTATTATCCATTGCAAGCCAGCCTGTATATGGCAGAACTGAGAAGATACTAGAAAACAACTGGGCACGGGCTGCCAAAAGGCATAATAGACCTGAACCCGTTGGTTTAAAAGGAATCTATATAGAAACCTACTACGGTCTACCCGCTAATGTACAAAAGTGGTTTACGCAGCGAAAAGATGTGTACCTCGGAAGGTGGCTAATGTCTACTTACTTCTCGCCAATAGTACCGCTCAGCTATTTCAAATTCAGTTATAGAAAGGCCTATATCACCCACAAGCAAGTCTTAGACCGCAACTTAGAACGTGAAATAGCAGAACTGGAAAAAAGAAGAAACCAACTTGAGCTAGGCGGATATTCCTTTTACGGTGGTTGGAAAAGGTATCAGCCGTGGGACAACCGCAGCGATAGAAGGTACAACACCATTCAGATGAAGAACAGCTTGGTATCACAGGAATATGACCAACTATATTTCAGGAAACGATAATCAATTTTTTAACCCCCTAAAACACAAACACCATGAGAAAAATTGCGACGATTTTTGACAGAAATTGGGAAACCAACAGAAAG
>CAYGTK010000256.1:0-4525 GCA_964352775.1 uncultured Chitinophagaceae bacterium | reverse complement strand
AAGCCAGAACCTGCAATTCAGCCTAAAAGTGAAGAAGTGCAAACTGAAGCTCAGGAACAGAAAGCAGAACCCTTGAAAAAGGAGTTTAAGCCGATGCTTAAAGGAACTAGCCCATTGGGTAACCTGGGGCCATCGCTAATGGACCTTGATAAAGAGGAAGAAGAAGCACCCAAAGAAACGGTAGAAGAAGATCTGGAAGAGGAGAATTACACTCAACAGATAGATGAAGCTGTCTTTAATACGGCTTGGCAGAGTTATCGCGATAGCGTGGTAATATCAAAACCAAGCTTGCCCGACCTTATGGATTATGCTAAGTTGGAGTTTACTACCGAGCAGGTAATAGTGCATGTGGCTAGTGAAATTCGACAGCAGAGCTTAGAATCAGAAAAGAACGGAATGGTTGACTTCTTGAAAGGGAAATTAGATGTCGAAAAGTTAAGACTAACCTTTCAGGTAGACGATTCGCTGAAAGAACAAACCGACACCAAGCTATTTACCGCTGAAGACAAGCTTAAAAGATTAGCGGAAAAGAATCCCGCAGTTATTAGTTTAAAACAAAAGTTCGACCTTCGCCTCGAACATTAACATCATCGATGAATTATTATAAGATGAATTATTCCATACGTCAATTTACAACCGCACTATTCTTAATGACTATAGTGCCCTTTTTTCTTACTTCTTGTAACGAAGAAGAAGCTCCTGCACAAAGCTCAAAATATGAGTTTGAAGCTGTAGAAGATGATCCATTAGGTACTCGCATCTATACCTTGGATAATGGCTTGAAAGTTTACCTAAGCCAAAACAAGAAAGAACCAAGAATTCAAACCCAGATAGCAGTTCGTGCAGGTTCAAAGAACGACCCTGCTGAAACCACAGGTTTGGCGCACTACTTGGAGCATATGATGTTCAAGGGTACCAACAATGTAGGTACGGTTGATTGGGAGAAGGAAAAAGTGTTATTAGATCAGATAGAAGCGCTTTATGAAACACATCGTAAAGAGAGCGATCCTGAAAAGAAAAAAGCTATCTACAAACAGATAGATAGTGTTTCTTATTTAGCATCGGGCTATGCTATCCCGAACGAGTACGACAAAATGGTAAGTAGCCTAGGTGCTAAAGGAACCAACGCATACACTTGGGTGGAGCAAACGGTGTACGTGAATGATATACCAGCCAATGAAGTGAACAAGTGGTTGAAATTGGAGTCGGAGCGTTT
The DNA here is from genome assembly GCA_964352775.1 of uncultured Chitinophagaceae bacterium. Lineage (GTDB taxonomy): Bacteria > Bacteroidota > Bacteroidia > Chitinophagales > CAIOSU01 > CAYGTK01. The sequence goes on along the minus strand of CAYGTK010000256.1, from coordinate 3,309 downwards.
TGGCGATTGTGTGTTGCGTTTATTCCATACAGAGCTTGAGACAGTTTACGAGGAGTATAACCGCACACAAGATGCTGATGGAAGACAGTCTTATGCTGCTTTATTTGAGTCGCTTTTCCCGAAACACCAGTATGGTACACAAACCACCATTGGTGAGGGCGAGCACTTGAAGAACCCATCGATGACCAATATCTACAACTACTTTGAAACGTACTATGTGCCAAATAATGTAGCTATCTGTTTAGCGGGAGACTTGGATTATGACGCTACTATTGCCATGGTAGATGAGCATTTTGGTAAATGGCAGCCAGGTGAAGTACCAGCCTTTACTTATGAAGATCAACCAGCTATTACAGAGCCTATCGTTCGCGAAGTAACTGGTGTGCAGCCAGAGCATTTATACATGGGTTTCCGTTTTGATGGTACGGCAACTAAAGATCCGATGATGATCCAGTTGATCGACTTTATGTTGAGCAACGGCCAAGCAGGGTTGATAGATCTAGAATTGAACCAGAAGCAAAAAGTATTAACAGCAAGCTCTTTCCAAACGTTGATGAAAGACTACACTGTACACATGTTATATGGTCGACCAAAAGCAGGTCAGTCTCTAGAGGAAGTACAAGACTTGATGTTAGGTCAGATAGAGCGCATTAAAACGGGAGATTTTCCAGATTGGTTGATAGGCGCAGTAGTTAAGAATTTGAAATTGGAAGAAATACAAGGTCAAGAAAGTAACCGTGGCCGCGCAAGCAAATTCGTCACCTCATTCATTACCGAGAAGCCTTGGGCTGAAGTGGTGAACTACTACGACGAAATGGGAAAGATCACCAAAGAAGATGTGGTGAAATTTGCCAAAGAGCACTATAGCAATAACTACGCGGTAGTATATAAACGTAAAACGGAAGAGTCTGGTCGTGCGAAAGTAGATAAGCCAGAGATAACTGCTATACAGATCAATCGTGATAGCCAGTCGGTTTTCTTAAGCAACTTCCAAGAAATGAAATCCGAACGCCTAGAGCCACTTTGGGTAGACTACAAAGAAGAGATAAGCACCGAAGACCTAGGTAAAGGAATTGAGTTAAGCTATGTAGAGAACAAAGTGAATGAGATATTCTCATTGAACTACATCATCGACATGGGTAGCGATCACAACAAGCAGTTAGGATTGGCGGTAAGCTACCTGCCTTACTTAGGTACTAGCAAATACACTGCTGAGGAGTTACAGGAAGAATTCTACAAATTAGGATTGACCTTTGATGTGAATACGGGTAGAGACCAGATATACATTACTTTGAAAGGTTTGGAAGAATCATTGGAAGAAGGCTTGAAATTGTTTGAGCACGTACTAGGTAATGCTGAACCTAACCCTGAAGCTTATGAGCAGATGGTACAGCGCATGCTGAAATCAAGAGCCGATTCTAAGTTGAACAAAGATGTGATACTACGCCAAGGTTTAATGAGCTATGCAAAGTATGGAAAGGAAAATCCTTTTCGTGATATTCTTCCAGAGGATGTTTTGACAACTACAGATCCTGTTGAATTAGTAGCTATTCTAAAAGACCTTACTGGTTTCAAACACCGTATTTTCTATTACGGTAAAGAGCCACAAGCTGAAGTGAAAACACTATTGGCAGAGTATCATAAAACTCCTGAAGCGCTTCAGGATTATCCTGAGCCAAAAGCTTTTGCGGAGCTACCAACTACAGAGAACAAGGTTCTTTTTGTGAACTATGATATGGTACAAACGGAAATGATGATGGTATCAAAAGACGACCCATTCAGTTTGGAATTGATGCCTTATGCTTCTTTGTATAATGAGTTTTTCGGCGCGGGATTATCATCTATTGTTTTCCAAGAAATTCGCGAAGCAAAAGCATTGGCTTATTCAGCCTATAGCTACTATGCTGTACCTGCCAAAAAAGAGGATGCGCATTATGTATATGCTTACATTGGCACACAAGCTGATAAATTAGATCAAGCAGCTACGGCCATGAAAGACTTGATGAACAACATGCCAGAGGCAACTGCCCAGTACGAAGCTGCCTGTGATGCTGCATTGAAGAAAATAGAGAGCGACCGTATTGTAGGTCAGAGCGTTTTCTGGAGTTACCAGCGTGCAAAAAAGCGTGGTTTAGACTACGATTTCCGCAAAACGATGTATGAGCAAATACCAGGTATGGATATGGAAGCCATGAAAGCATTTTTTAATGAGCACATTAAGGGAAGGAATTATACCTTTATCGTGATAGGAAAAAGAGAGAACATGGATATGGAAGCATTAGCAAAACTCGGCCCTGTGAGTGAGCTAACGCTAGAAGAAGTATTCAACTATTAAGAAGAACTATTAGACTTTTTGAAAACAAGATAATACGATGGCTGAATTGATCACAATGCCGAGAATGAGCGACACCATGGAAGAAGGGGTGATCGTGGAATGGCATAAGAAAGTAGGCGATAAAGTAAGTAGCGGCGACCTAATGGCTGAAGTAGAGACTGATAAGGCTACCATGGAGCTGGAGAGCTTTCAAGATGGAACCTTGCTTTACATTGGTGTAGAAAAAGGCGACGCCGTACCTGTTGAAGGCATACTTGCAATTTTAGGTGAAGAAGGAGAAGATTACAAAGCGCTTTTAGAAGAAGCCCAAAGCAAACAAGCCGAAGCTAGCAAGGAGGAAGAAAAGGAAGAGGAGATAGAAGAAGCTCCAGCGCCAAGTTCAGCACCAGCGGCTTCAGCAGCTGCAGTTCCAAGTGCACCTGCAGCTAGCTCATCAAGTGATAATGGTAGAGTGAAAGCTTCACCACTAGCTAAAGCAATGGCTAAGGAAAAAGGCATTGACTTACACACCGTGAACGGTAGTGGCGATGAGGGCCGTATCGTTAAGCGTGATATTGAGAATTATGCTCCACCTGTAGCCGCCAGTAGTGGTGGTCAAGTTATCCAGTTACCAAAAGTAGTTGGTGAAGAAAGCTTTGAAGAAGTACGCATATCGCAAATGCGTAAGACCATCGCCAAACGATTAGGTCAAAGCAAATTCAGTGCACCACATTTCTATTTAACCATTGAGATAAACATGGATCGCTGTATGGCGGCCCGTTCGTCTATCAATGAGATGAGCCCTGTAAAGATCTCGTTCAACGATATTATCGTGAAAGCGGCAGCGGGAGCACTACGTCAGCATCCAGCAGTTAACTCTAGCTGGTTGGGCGATACTATCCGTACTAATCATCACATCCACATCGGCGTGGCCGTAGCGGTTGATGAAGGTTTAGTAGTGCCAGTTATCCGTTTTGCTGATAACAAGCCATTGT
>CAYGTK010000255.1:0-4551 GCA_964352775.1 uncultured Chitinophagaceae bacterium | reverse complement strand
CCTACCTACTTTCGGCAGCACTATTACTGCCAACTTTGCTTTTCGCTCAAACTTCTGATTGTACGGGAGATCGTTACCAGAAACTGGATGTATTTCCAGATTTTACCAAAACTTCGGATATCAAATTTGGAGAGAATATTGGTGTTGGTACTACGAATCAGCAAGAGCTGTTCATGGATATTTATGAGCCGATGGGCGATACCGAAACTAGCCGTCCAGTTGCTATAGTTGCCTTTGGTGGTAGCTTTATTGGTGGTGATAGAACACAAGTAGCTAATATTTGCGAAGCGTTTGCTAAAGCTGGATATGTTGCTGTTGCTGTTGATTATAGAGTTGGATTTTTCCTTCCAAATCAAGAGAACACCACATTGGCTGTTGTAAGAGGAATGCACGATATGAAGGCTGCAGTGCGTTGGTTGCGTAATGATGCTGCTAATGGAAATACTTACAATATCGATCCTGACCGTATTCTTGTAGGTGGTGTTTCTGCTGGAGGTATTGCTGCCATTCACGCAGCTTACTTTGATAAAGAAGCTGAAATACCATCTTACATCAATCCTGCAACTATTACTTCAATAGGTGGCGTAGAAGGTATTACTGGTACTCCCGGCGTGTCTTCTGAGGTAGCTGGTGTGTTTAGTTACAGTGGTGCTATTGGCGATACTATGTGGTACGAAGCTGGTGATGAGCCATTAATTAGCTTTCACGAAGTAGGTGACGGAACGGTACCTTACGATACTCGTGAAGTAAATGTAAGTGGTATACCTACAGGTTTAATTGCTTCAGGAAGTGGTGACCTACACGCATATGCAGATCGTATTGGTAATGTGAACAAGCTTTGGTCTTTTCCAGGCAATGGTCACGTAGGATATATTGGTACAGAGTTCGATTCTACTATCGTTCGTACCATGCGTTTTATGTATACTAATGCTACTTGTAAAGTAGGTGTGTCTATCCGTGAGAACAGAGCTGACGTAACATCTATTAAAGTTTACCCTAACCCTAATACAGGTTCATTCGTATTCTCTACACCTTATGCTAATTCTTACGATATTGCAGTTTATGATCTATTAGGTCAAAAAATATTCTCTTCAGAAGAATTGACAACTAACAGAACTGAGTTGGAATTAAGCGAGCAAGCAAAAGGGATCTACTTCTTACGTATGTTCGACCATGCAAGTGGTGCAGCTTTAGCTACGGAGCGTGTAATTGTTAGATAAAATTTAGATCTCCATCCTACTGAAAAAATCGGGTTGGAAAGGATAAAAAAAGCCTCTTTGCCTTATGGTGAAGAGGTTTTTTCATTTACGTTGCTAATGCATGGGTGAACGCTTAATTTTGTACTTCTTCCGAATTGACCCCATAGTTCAAGGGATAGAACAAAAGTTTCCTAAACTTTAGATCTAGGTTCGAGTCCTAGTGGGGTCACTACTTTATTAGCGCTGCACTCTTGATCTGTAATTAGCAGCCTATTTAATGACACGCTGAAAGTCTATTATATACTAAGCGAAAAGGGCATCTTTTTGTTAGTTGTTATAACGGGAGTCCTTCTAATTCATTGATAAAACATGTAATTGAAATAGGAATTAGACCAGCCGATCGGCTTAGGTTCTTTACTTCAATATGTATTTTCATGGTTCAAGAATCATAGATATGAGACCGATTTTAAGTATAGTGTTCTCTTTCCTCTTTTTAGTAGCAGTAAATGCGCAATTTCAGCAAATAGGTTTAGCTATTGTTGGTGAAAGTGTTGGCGATATGTCGGGCAATTCCGTAAGCTTGTCTGCCGATGGTAGTTGTATGGCCATTGGTGCTTTTGATAATGATGGTGGTAGTTCTGGTGCGGGCCACGTGCGAGTGTACGACTGGAGTAGTGCTACTTGGCTACAAGTAGGAGTAGATATTGACGGTGAAAGCACTGATGATGCATCGGGTATATCGGTTTCACTATCGGCAAATGGAGATCGAGTAGCTATCGGAGCGGGTGGAAACGATGGTAATGGTTCGCTATCTGGTCATGTTCGGGTATATGATCGGAACGGTTCTGCTTGGGTGCAAGTAGGTGCAGATATTGATGGAGAGAATGCAGGTGACGGGTCTGGCTTTTCAGTTAGTTTATCGGCTAATGGTGATCGCTTGGCAATTGGTGCTACTGGAAACAATGATAATGGTGCAGGTGCGGGCCAAGTAAGAGTATATGAGTGGAGCGGCACAGTATGGGCGCAATTGGGTGTGGATATAGACGGTGAAAACGCTGGAGACAGATGTGGATGGTCAGCTAGTTTTTCTGCTGATGGAAATAGGCTAGCCATAAGTAGTCCACTAAATGATGCCAATGGTTCAGCTGCAGGTCATGTTAGGGTGTTCGATTGGGATGGAACAGCTTGGGTGCAGTTAGGTGCTGCTGTAGAAGGGGAAGCAGCAGGTGATCAATCGGGCTTTTCGATCAGTCTATCTGCTGATGGAACTACACTTGCAGTTGGTGCTACATTGAACGATGATAATGGTTCACAAGCGGGTCATGTTCGCGTTTACGGATGGAATGGTACTGCTTGGTCGCAATTAGGAGCAGATATTGATAGTGAGAATGCAGATGACCGTTTTGGTTTTTCAGTAAGCTTATCAGTTGATGGTAGCCGTGTAGCTGTTGGCGCATCGGGAAATGACGATAATGGAACGGCTTCTGGCCATGTGAGGGTCTATAATTGGAATGGTACGGCCTGGCTTCAGTTCGGCTTGGATATTGACGGGGCAGCTGCTGATGATAGGTCAGGTGTTTCGGTAAGCCTATCAACTGATGGTAGTAGCGTAGCAATTGGGGCTCCAGGAAACGACGGGAACGGTTCAGAATCTGGTCATGTAAGGGTTTATAGCTTATTATGTTCTACTATAGTTACTATAGATACCTCCATCTGTTTCAGATCATCCATTGCTGGTTACACAGCCTCAGGGAATTATATAGATACTTTTAACGTAGCTGGCTGTGATAGCATCCGTACGCTAAACCTTACCGTATTAGCTGAACAGTCTTCTTCAATAAATAACACGATATGCTTTGGCGAAAGCTTTTTGGGTTATTCATCTTCGGGTATTTATAGCGATACTTTTGACGTGAATGGGTGTGATAGTATTCGCACTTTAGACCTTACCGTTTTACCCGCCAAGACTATCATTTTTGATACCACCATCTGCTTCGGCGGTAACTATTTAAGTTATTCCACATCAGGCATTTACAGCGATACTTTTGATGTGAGCGGATGTGATAGCATATGGACTTTGAACTTGACCATTTTACCTGATAATTCACCAGTACTTACCCAAACTGACGATACACTTTTCATAACTGATACTTATGTGAGCTATACTTGGCTTCAAGATGGAAGCCCTATTATTGGAGCAATTTCCAGCGAATTGATAATAACCAGTAATGGTAGCTATCAAATTATAGTGCAGGATGTAGATGGTTGTACTTTTTCTTCTGATACTCTTAAGGTTGCACTAACAAGTACGGCTTTTAATAGTGCTAATACCAAGTATGTAGAAGTATATCCCAATCCCGCCGCCAAATGGCTGCAGGTGCGCAATATTAACCCAAGTAGCTTGGCAACCACCTTCACCCTTTACACACTAGCAGGTAAGCAGGTATTAAGCGAAAATTTCACCCAGCAGAGCGCCACTTTAATTTTAGACGTTCCAGCAGGCACATACCTCTACATCATAACGGAAGGGAATAGGCAAGTAACAATCGATAAGCTGGTAATAGTAGAGTAGATGATTTTTCTATTCTAAGAGATCATCGAATACCCCTTTGCTGTTAAGTGTAGGGGTGTTTTATTTCTAGGGGAAGTTTGTAAAATTGGCGTTGACAGTTCACTTGGTAAAACAAGTTTAACTAAAGGTTTAAAAGGCTATGGCATAATTCCTTAACATTGTAGTATGGGTGGATCGATGCGCGATATTATCGCTTATTTCCGGAAGTGCTATCAAAGTGACAACCGCGAACAGAGATTGGCTGACGTATTTTCTAAAAAGTATGAACTGCTTCATCTTCCATCTCACAGTGCTTACGATAAAATGGCAAGCGAGGGAGAGCTGCTATTGGAAGGGAAATATGCTGAAAAGTTGTATACTCAGCTACATGCTTATATGCGGGAAAAGAGATTGTATTTCATTGATAGCTTCATGGTGGGCTATATTGATTCTTCCTCAGCTTTTGGTAAAATCAGTAGGCAAAAAATATGTGCTCCTATCACTTACTACCCAGTTCAATTGGAAACCAATGAGTGGGATACAAAAGCTAGAATTGATCTTAATGACTGTTACTGGAATAGCAGCATAATACGCTCGTGGCTTGATGATAGTGAGTTGCTTGATGCCTTGGAAAAGCACATGAGTACATCTACTAGGCTGAATGTAGATCTAACAAAACTGGCGGCTTGGTTTAATGAGAATGCTGGCGCGTTACGATTTGAAGCAGACGAGACTTATTATTCCGAAGACCAACTACTGACACTAAAAAGAAAGCGTAACCTGGAAAGCATAAAGCTGGTT
>CAYGTK010000254.1:0-4565 GCA_964352775.1 uncultured Chitinophagaceae bacterium | reverse complement strand
CCGTAAAAATGATGGTTATGCAATGTTAAAAGCCTTAACTAGCTTCTCTGAATTTGGTGTGGGTGATAGTGGTGACGAAGGCCTTCCTATCAAATTAGCCTTTTTTGACGCAGAGTTACAATCAGATCGTACCGTAGAACTAAATTGGACTACCGAGGTAGAGATCAATAACGACTACTTTACTATTGAGCGTAGTGTTGATGGTATCAACTTTGAGATAATAGCTGAAGTGCCTGGAGCTGGAAACAGCACTATAATTTTAGACTATGAATGGGTAGATGATGCTCCTGAAGAAGGGGTGAACTACTATCGCTTAAAGCAAACTGATTTTGATGGTCAATATGCTTACTTCGATATTAAAACGGTAACTAACTCTGCTGAATTAGTAAACAATCCAATAGCGATAACCAATGCTATGCCGAATCCATTCTCCAACAATATTGATATTGAATTCAGCTCATCAAGCTACTCCGAAACAGAAGTGAATATTTATGACCTAGCTGGTAATAGAGTGTTTTATGACCAAACGGGCGCCGAGCCAGGTACCAACCGTTACCAGTTCAACGACAACTTTGGGCTAAATACAGGAATTTACCTAGTGATACTTGTACAGAACGGCAGCAAGACCGAGAGTATGAAGATCATGAAACAGGCCAACTAAAAAGAATACGTGGGATCAAATAAAGCCATTACCATTAGGTAGTGGCTTTGTTGTTTTATATCAGGTCTGAAAAAACAAGGTCTTCCTCCCCTATCCTATCGCTATCGGCAATAAGGGCAGCTCGTTCCACCAAAAATTTCAACTCTCTGATATTACCTGGCCATGAGTAATTCAACATGGCTTCCAAGGCTTCTTTGGTGAACGATTTCAATGGCATTTTACTCTTCTCACAAAATTGCTGTAAGAAGTTCTTAGCAAGTAATATAATGTCGTTTCCACGTTCTTTCAATGGCGGTAAATGTATCAGGAAGCCTTGTAAACGATAGTATAAGTCTTCTCTAAACTTTCCGTCCTTAACCAATTGGGCCAAGTTCTTATTGGTTGCCGCTACTATACGCACATCCAATTGTATCTCTCTATTACTACCTAGGCGATATATCTTTCCATCTTGTAATACTCGAAGAAGTTTGGTTTGTAGGGTCTGGTCTATTTCTCCTATCTCGTCCAAAAATATCGTTCCCCCATTGGCCTCCTCAAACTTGCCTATGCTACGACTTACCGCTCCTGTAAACGCCCCTTTTTCATGACCGAACAGTTCGCTTTCAATTAGATCCTCTGGAATTGCAGCAATATTTACTGGAATGAACGATCGCTTTTTTCTTGGAGAATTATAGTGAATAGCATTTGCTACCAGCTCCTTTCCCGTTCCGCTTTCTCCAGAGATCATAACTAGTATACTGTTGTTCTCTACCTTCTGCACCATCTTCAAGGTTTTCAGCACCTGCTGGCTCTCCCCTATTATGCGGTGGTATTTATTCCTATCAATTATTTCTTGACGCAGTACTTCTACCTCTTTTTTAAGGTTGACACTTTTACTCAAGTTCTTAATACTGTTCTTTAAGTCGATTATAGAGTTCTCTGACTTAATGATGTAATGGTCGGCTCCAAGATCATAAGCTTCCACAACAACCTCGGCCGTTTGCTGACCAGATAAGATGATGGTAATTATCTCTGGATTCCGCTCGCGAATAGTCTTCAATATCTCAATACCAGACATACCCGGTAAGTTGTAGTCAATAACTACTATCTCTGGCTTTTGGTATAGGTTTTGAATACAAGCCTCTCCGCTATCAAACCAAGTAACATCGTAGCTGCTCTCTTGCTCTAATGCCTTTTGGGTGGTTTTACCCGTAATGGCATCATCTTCTATCAAAAATATCTTAGTAATGAACTGGCGTTGCATATATCCTCTTTTGCGGTTGAAACAAATATAGAAGCATCCACCACCTCTTACTTATTGAATATGCACCCAACTACACTACCGCTGTATTACATAGTTGACAAATACACTTTTCCAATTTTGTATTTTAGCCGTATGGAACGCTTCCCTCGTTGGATATTGATAACTCTTGCCATAGTAGTCATTGCTTTGGCCATGTGGTATTTTAGTAGCATTATTGCTTACATGCTAGTTGCTGGTATCCTATCACTTATCGGCAACCCTATTGCCACCTTCCTTAAAAAACGTAAAGTAGGTAAGTGGTTAGTACCTGACTGGTTAGCGGCTTTGCTTACTATGGGCTTAATGTCGTTAGTTGCTTTGGCGGTTATCGCTTTGTTCATTCCTTTAGTCATATCTCAAGCCAAAATACTATCCACAGTAGATCTTGACAATGTGGCCAAAACATTTGAAAGCTCATTAGCTTGGGTAGAAGATTTTGCCAATGGCCTAAGTTTGAATGCGAATGAAGAGGTGAAGATAACTGATGCCCTTTCTGAGCAACTTAAAAGAATAGTAAGTTTTACCAATGTTTCAAACATATTAAACAACCTATTCGGTGTAATGGGCAACCTGTTTATTGCCTCTTTTTCTATCACTTTCATGCTATTCTTCTTTTTGAAAGAAGAAGGGTTGTTCTTCAATATCATTAAAGCGGTTACCCCTTCTAAGTACAGCCACCAGATAGACCATATACTGCTTAGCTCTCAAAAGCTGCTTACAAAGTACTTTATTGGTGTAGCTACACAAATTACGGTGATAACTATCTGGGTAGGTTTAGGCTTACATTTGGTTGGCTTAGAGAATGCCTTGCTAATAGGCTTCTTAGCTGGCTTATTTAATATCATCCCTTACGTGGGGCCAATATTAGGCGCTTTTGTGGGTGTGTTGTTGGGTGTTATCAGCCATTTAGACGCTGGATTAAGTACTGAGCTACTGCCTTTGATATTTGGCATAATGCTAGTGTTCGCCAGCATGCAGGCTTTAGATAATTTTGTATTACAGCCCTTCGTTTTGGGCGGTAGTGTTAATGCTCATCCCTTAGAGGTATTTATAGTGATACTTGCAGCAGGTAGCAGTTTGGGTGTAACAGGAATGATATTAGCCGTGCCAGCCTATACCGTTCTACGTATAATCGCGAAGGAATTCTTGGGAGAATTTAGAATAGTGAAGAGCCTTACTAAGGATATTTGATAAGATAGATCTAGCTTACTTCGCCAATACCAATTTCCTCATATTCTGATCTCTATACCAGCTTAGCGTAAACCAAAAGTTTAACACTATGAACAGTACCGAAGATGATACTAGCATGATGTAGAACCAATCGATAAAAAGGTAGTAATACAAAATATTTATACTTACTGCCGCCAGCAACAACTTAGCATATTCCGTAAAAATTACCCACCGTTTACTTTCCAGTATTGCACCACAAGTCATGGTAGAAAGAATGATAAGGCCTGCCATAGTTATACGAAAGCCCCAGCCCATAGTATCAAAGTGAATAAGGAATGATACTAGCCCCCATGTAATGAGCACAAATTGCATCATGATGTAAACGTTAAGAATAGCTGAGCTTTTCTTGTCAAATTTCTTCTGGTTCTTATCCAGTTCTGGTGGAGCTTGGTAGCCGCCCATATAATCAGGTAACCAGCCAGGGCGGGCAACTATCATACGCAGTTTATCTTTCCAGCTCTTCATCTGCTTCATATTATTCCACATGTAGGCATAGTGGTCTACATTGGCCCAAGTAGGGTTCCAGCTTTTAAACTGGTTGGTAATTCCGTAGGTGGGTTCTTCCTCTTCTTCTGCAAACGTACCAAATAGGCGGTCCCATAAAATGAAGGTAGCGGCATGGTTCTTATCAATATACTTAGGGTTCCTGCCGTGGTGTACGCGATGATGCGATGGCGTATTGAAAACATATTCCACCCAAGCAGGAAATTTCTTAATAGCCTTGGTATGGATCCAGTATTGATAAAGGGTTACAATTCCAGCAACCATAAGAAAATGCGTAGGGTCGAAACCTAAAAAAGGTAAGGGCAAGAAAATGAAGAAAGCCAACAAAGAATGGATCCACGATTGACGAAGGGCCACCGATAAATTATACTCTTCGCTTTGATGATGCACCACATGTGCCCCCCACAAAAAATTCCACTCATGACTCCAGCGGTGTGCCCAATAGTACAGAAAATCGAAGGCTACAAGCAACAAAATGAAAGTGTACCAAGTAGTTGGTATATCCATAATGGCAAAGTTATCGTGTACCAATAAGTATGTGCCAAACAAAATTATTTTCAAGAATATACCAAACACCTGGCTACCTACGCCAATATTGAGATTGGTAATAGCATCATTGAAGCGGTACAGCTTTTCCCCCTTTCGCCAGCCCATGTATAGTTCAATACCTATAGTAAGAAAGAAAATGGGGAATGCCAGCAAAATGATATTGGGGCTCATGAGAGATGTAATTAGGTGATTATGCATATAAATATACAGCAAGTGAACGAAAAATTCTAGAGTGTAGTACATCAAACGACTAGTTTATATAAAGTATTGGACAACGCCAAACACCAAAAATAGTAGGCCAGCGCAAAACAGCCCTTAGACAGAAGGCAGCGGCTTCTT
>CAYGTK010000253.1:4055-4635 GCA_964352775.1 uncultured Chitinophagaceae bacterium | reverse complement strand
CTACTTTCTAAGTTAAAAACGGATGCACATAATGCGGAGGCCCTAGTGCTGGAAAAGCTTTACAATAAGGTAGATTTTGATACCTACAAGTTCGATAAGATACAGGCGCAATGGATAAGCCCCTCTACTTACGTAGTGGCGGGTAGCGAAGCATTTAAGGCCAATATATTCATGAGTGCTACCAGCAGTACGCAGCAAACCGAGGTGTTTGTAGGTAAATTTAGAAGCGACTTGAATGTAAGAAATGAGGCAGGAGAACTAATGGGAACGATCACTGAATTCCCTCTACAAGCGGGCTTTGATACGCTTAGTGTAGTGAACGGTATGGCCAATTTTGAGCAACTACCTAACCGAGCTGGAGAACAGCACTTAGAAGGTGTAGTAAAGGTAAAGCGACCAAGCGGAGAAGAATACAACTACTTACCTTTTGAATTACACTATAAAGCAGCACCTGCAAGTGCGGTAGTATCTCCTAGCAAAATGAACGTGATGTATATGGGTGTACAAAATCCCTTAGCTATTTCAGCAGCTGGTATACCCGCTGATGATCTATTGGTTAGTATTTCTAGTGGTAATGTTT
>CAYGTK010000253.1:0-4045 GCA_964352775.1 uncultured Chitinophagaceae bacterium | reverse complement strand
GTAATGTTTCAGGCACACAGGGAAGCTATTCTGCAAAAGTAATGCGCAAAGGAAACACTACTGTTACCGTTTCTGCCCGTATGCGAAACGGAGAAGTAAAGTCGATGGGGAAACAAGAATTCCGAGTAAAGAAGCTACCAGACCCGAAAGTATTTGTTGGAAATAAAACTGGGGGGCGCATTTCAGCTGCCGAGTTTAAAGTGATACCTGGTTTAAATGCTGTTTTGGAAGATTTCCTTTTCGAGACAAGTTTCAAGATCACTTCTTACGAAATAATGCGTTCGGATAAGAACAGGCAGATCAGTGGGCCATTCAAAGCAGATGGAGCAAGCTTCTCTGGTAGGGCTAAGGCCTGCCAAAATAGAGCAAAACGTGGTGATGTATACTACTTTGACAATGTAAAAGTAATGGGGCCTGATGGTATAGAGCGGGAATTTAACAACATCATGTTCAGCATTATTTAAACCCTACCCCTTCCCTTTTTAACACGAAAGCCACCCTGAATACTTAGGGTGGCTTTCGCTCTTATCATGGTTCTTGTTTAAAAGGTCATGGCAACCTTTCCAATAGCGATGGTACCAATTGGGGGAGTACCAGGGAAACGCTGATGCTGATAATTCAGCAAGTTATTTACATCAAAGCTAACTACCATTTTAGGGAAATCGATAGGTAGCTTATACGATACATTCAAGTCAACAAAGTTAGCTGGGCGAACTTGACCAATATATATCGCAGAGTTAGCTAAGAAGCCATCTTGCCAGCGCCATCCAATACGTGCTCCTAATCCGGTCTTCTTATTCTTATACTCTGCTACTGCACTTGTTTTGTGCTGCGGTGCATTCAAGGCTACAAAGCCACCTTGTGCTCCTTCTAACTCAAAACGCTCTTTGTTCACAAAAGAGTATGACCCCGAGAAGGTGAAGTTATCATTGAATAAGTAGTTGAATCCAAGATCCATACCACCATAAACCACATCACCTAGGTTACGGTATATCAAAATAACATCTGACCCTACCTTATCGTCGTCAGGAGTTACTGATCCATTAGGGATCTGTGCCGCAGCACCTACTATGATATTACGCACCTCATCGTAAGCAGTACCGTTCGGAATACCATCACCATAAGCTGGGTTACCATCCAATAGTGGAGCAATTAGTGCATCTGCAGCTGTTACGTTGTCAAACAGTAATCCTCCTGGCTCATTTGGTCCTAAAGCTGCTTGCAGCTGTGCCGGGTCGAACATGGCGCTAGCAGTTGCTGTAACCAACGGACTTACATAATTACCTTGCTTGGTCACCCAGAAGTCGGCAGTTACGAATAGCTTGCTTTTTATTATACCCTTGTAACCGAACTCCCAAGTTTGGTTAGTTGAGTTATCAATTGGTGGTGCGTCCAATATATCGCCAAGATCGAAAGTAGACGCGTCAAAATCGCCAGTCTCAGCCAGTTCTACATAATCAACAAATACTTGCTCTACACCAGCTATAGTTCCATTCTCACCAGCAATACCTGCTAATAGTCCTGCAACCAAGTTAGGTACCAAAGGCTTCAAGTTATCTGGTGCTTGCTGAGCTAACCCTTCAGATACTATGGCAGTCATGCCATCAAAAAAGGTAGCCGAATTACTATTGTCGTTCGCTGAATACCACTCACCAGTGTAAGGGCTGATGTACTGTGGCATTCCCTGCTCATCGTAACGATAGTTGTACCCATCAGGGTTACCAATACCACGAACGTTGATACCATTAGGTATTAAACCGTTAGAAAGGTCGAGTGATAAGTTCAATGAGTTTGGCGGGCTGAATGCTCTATTATAAGTAGCACGGAAGGTGTGGCGCGTACTTGGCTTATACACCAATGCTGCACGTGGTGAAATAAAGGCTCCATCTACCTCACTATGATAATCTACACGACCTGCAGCTATCAAAGTTAACTTAGGGTGAAAGTTGTATTCTCCTTGTACATAACCACCTGCTTGAAATATGTTGTCTTCGTCTTCAAAACGACCATTTATTGTTCCTTCCGTTTCTGGTTGAGTGAACAACACATCTACTCCATAAATGAAGTTCAATTTTTCTGGTTGGCTCTTTATCGCATCAAATGAATGCTGAATTGTAGCTACGTGTAGTTTACTCTTATCTACTAAGGTCTGCACATTGTGTGGCCCCAAAGCACCTGACACTTGTGGTAGCAAATAGGTGTCGCCAGAGTTACTACTGTTCATGAAATATTGGAAATACAATTTCTTCCAACGGAATCGTGCTTGCGCTGTTCCGAATACCCAACCTGTTCCTTGTGCTGCTCCTAGTCCGGTCAACTCAATATTAGAGGTACGCGCCAATCCACCATTGAAGATGATATCAATATCATCTGTTGGACGGAAATCGATACGTGCATCGAAGTTGTATTTAATGATGTCAAAATCACGATCGAACGTTTCTCTGGCTCTGCTGGTATCCGTCTCAAATACATTACCATCACGTACGGTACCAAATATCAAAGTATCACCAATAGCTGGCTCACGAGGGTCGTAGTATTCAAATTCACTTCCCTTGAAAAAAGCACCAGAGATCTTGTAGCCTATCTTATCGTTTATCTTTCCAGCATGCCAAAACTCTGGGCTGATGATAGCTCTTCCGTTATCTCTTACAGCGAAGCTACTTTTAGCACGTACACCAGCAGCTAAACTAACGGTAGTTTCAAATTTACCTTCAATATCTAATGGCGAACGAGTCCACATTGCAAAAACACCATCGGCCGCACTTGGTCCGTATAGTGCTGATCCTGGTCCACGAACGATCTCAATACGCTCAATATCTAAGTTGTTGGTAGGTATCAATTGGTAAGCGTTCACCCTTAAGGAAGGCACACGGGCAATACGATTATCTACTATGGTAAGCATAGCCCCTGAGAAGATATTATTGAATCCGCGAAGGTTAACATCGGCGCTTATCAATCCTGTTTTTATCTTATCTACACCAGGCGTAAAGGCAAGGTGATCGACCACAGATAGTGCGGTGTTGCTTTCTATCTTCTCCGCATTAATAACAGAAACGGAAGCAGGAGCATCCAATATCTTCTCTGTTCGGCGCGATGCACTTACTACTACTTGATTTAGTTTGGTAGCACCTTCTACAATAACTATATCGTAGCTGTTCTTTCCATCTTCCAAGGTTATCTCTTTACTATCATAACCTATAAAAGAGTACACCAACACCGTACTTCCTTCTGGTACTTCAATGGTGTATTTACCATCAAGATCGGTTATTACCCCTGTGGTAGTACCTTTTACAACTACGTTAACAGATGGAAGGGTCTCGTTGCCATCGGTTACCGTTCCAGTAACCGTGCGCTGGGCATAAGCCGTGCAACACACAGCAAAAAATAAAAAAAGACTGAATAATGATCTTTTCATGATAGCTATTGTTTAACTAAAGTTAGGCATATAGTATGGTGATAAGGGGGTACTATATCTTAGTACCGCTAAAATTGAAATTTTTTATCCAATTGCACAAACTATTACATTATTGATAACCTTTGATGGCTAATGAAGAGTACCGCTTTGTATACCATCCGCCGTATTATGATCCGCAATTGGATCATTCAAGGGGGCTTTGGTATAGGCTTAGTGCTACTTGGTTGGCTATGCTACTTTTTAACCCCTGAAAGATGGCCAGAACCTACGCAGAACGGTGCTATGGTGTTAGCTACCCTACTCCTCTTTTCTGGTTTATATCTGCTGATAACAGCAATGTTGCAATGGATGGGTAAGCGCCATTGCCTTTGGAATGAACTACAACGCGACAGACGAAAAATAGTGTGGGTATATGCTTATGTAGCCGCAAATAGACCCTACGGCGTTCAGGTGTTAAAACTGGCAAGTATCCATTTTTATACGCAAGAAGGAAAACACAACGCTATGTTCGTTCCAGTAAAAAAACAGCTAGAGGTAATGGAACTGTTGAATGTGCTTATACCCCATGCTACATTTGGACATAGCCCTGAAAAGGAACAACTTTACCAGGCTAACCCCGAACTACTAAGA
>CAYGTK010000252.1:0-4732 GCA_964352775.1 uncultured Chitinophagaceae bacterium | reverse complement strand
GTGCACCGCAGCGGTACCAAAACACCGCATTTTGGGCCATTTGTGTTCATTTTTGTACCAGTTCAATAGTTTACTTCAGCACTGTAAAAAGGGCAGACAAAGAGACCGCAGCGAAATATGTTCCTGCGAAATTGGAAACAGTATTAAACCAACTGGAACAAGACCCTAGCCAGAAAGAATTGTTAGATATATTAGAAATAAAATGGTGGTGTACAAGTAAACAGCAACAGTTAGCCAGCTAAATTCTTCGCCAATTGCGTAACCACAATTCGGAACACCTCTGGTGAAAAACCAAGGCTGATGTGGCTAGCCTTAACCTCAAAATGCTCTGTGTGATCATGTAGGTGATCCATCTGCGCTTCCCAGGCTACAATATTATCTAGTTTAGAATAGATGGTGGTTATTGGAACGCTTATAGGCACCTCCCAGCGTTTTTCTATTTCCTTTTCAATACGGTCTACATCGAAACCCAGCTTTGCGTAGCTTTTAGCTACAGTGGTATACTTCGGCCCACCTATCACTGGGCTACCAAAAGTGATAACCTGTTTCACTAATTCGGGTTCATCACGTGCTGCCTCTCTAGAAAGATAACCGCCTAAACTCCAACCCACCAGATTGATGGGTTGCTCATGCTTATCAACTTGCCGCTTAATTTGCTGAATCACCTTAGGTAAGGTTTCTTCTACATTACCTCCATTTACACCAAGGCCCCAACCCATAGCCTTGTAGCCTTTTCTATTCAAAAATCGGCGCATCAAATAAAGAGCCTTATCATCCCAAGTAAAACCTGGCAGCAACATTACAGGCTCGCCATTACCTTGTGGTAATTTCATTAGTGCAGGGTACTGCAACAGTAACATAGGCATACTTATAAACCCAAAAGGTTCCATTAGCATATGCCAGCGCTTTGGTGGTTTTATGTTCTTTGGGTATTTGCTCATACTTCTTTAACGAGATCCCTTAGTAGAAGGTTTTCACGCATTAAGGATATGGAAAAAATCCCGAACTTAGAGAGCGATGAATTCTACAGAAAAAACAGTCCGCATAGCGGGAGCACAAGGCTTTTATGGCGATAGCCCCATGGCTGCTATGAATATAGTAATGGAAGGTGGTGCAGATTACCTGATGCACGATGCATTAGCCGAGCTAACCCTATCGATCCTTCATAAAGACAAGCAACGCGATCCAAGCATGGGTTACGCAAGAGATATTGAATTTTTAGCCAAAACCCTATACCCTGCTGCCTTCCAAGAAGGCATAAAAGTAGTGACCGATTCAGGTGGTTTGAACCCAGAAGCTGCGGCTACTAAGGTGAAAGCCATTCTAGAAAAAATAGGTGTAAGGGGCGTAAAAATTGCTACCGTTGCTGGTGACGATGTATTCAACCGACTAGAAGACTTCCAAAAGGATGGTTTAACGTTAGACCATTTAGATACGGGTGAACCTTACAGCTCATCAAACAAGCAAGCTACGCACGCTAACGTATACATCGGTGCGCAAGGCATAAAAGATGCTTTAGACCAAGGCGCTAATTTAATTTTAGCAGGAAGGGTAGCAGACCCCTGCCTAGCATTGGGGATACTAGCCTATGAATATGGCTGGAAAATTGATGATGCTGAAAGCGAGAAAGACTGGGACTTATTGGCAGCAGGAATTGCCGTAGGTCACGTAATAGAATGTGGCGGACAGGCAAGCGGTGGAAACTCGTATGCGGAATGGCCAATGGACTACCCTATCCATAATTTAGGCTATCCCATAGCGCATGTTAAGGCAAATGGTTCAGCAGTATTCACCAAGTTGGCTAGCCAAGGCGGCAAGGTTAGTCGTAATACTATCCGCGAGCAATTGGTTTATGAAATACACGACCCTGCCAATTACCTTACACCTGATGTAACGGTAGATCTTACACAACTTACGCTAACAGAACTGGGAGAAGATCAAGTAGAGCTAAAAGGTGTAAAGGGTAAACCAAAACCCGAGAAACTGAAATTGACCATCGGTCAACAAGAGGGCTTTATTACGGAGCAATTCTTCTTCTTCTCTTACCCATTTGCCTATGATAAGGCTTTGATGTTTATTGATGCGGTAGAGAAAATATGGGCTAATTCACCTGTGAATATTAAGCGATATAAGTTGCAGATCATTGGGCAGAATGCCATTCACGAAGGAGAAGCCCCTGCCCTACCAGCAGAAACCATGAATCAACTGAATGAGATTGGTGTGCGAGTTGCACTAGAGCATGATGATGCTATGACGGGTAAAATGGCTTTAGCAGCTATCACATGTTTAGGTTTAAATGGTCCTCCCGGGATCAACAGCATACCGGGTTGGGGTAAAATAAATCGAGTTCAATTAAGCTTGTGGCCAACCCTCGTTCCGCGAGAACTGATAACATCCGAAGTTGAACTGATAAACGTAGACTAATGGAAATAGAGATAAAAGAACTAGTTCCTGTGACTTTAATGGGCTACATGGCTCCAAAATTCCCGCAGGATATTGAACCCACTTGGGAGCGTTTTATACAAGACTTGAATCAGCAAGACAAACGTACTTTATATGGAGCGTGTAGAACAGAGAGAGATGACACCATGTATTACTACGCAGCGGCTACACTTGTCAAAGACGATGAAACACCGCAAGAAGACATGGTTATTTTTAATACCGAAGGCGGCAAGTATGCTAGCCTGATGTTAAAAAATTGGATGCAGAACGTTCCAGAAATAGCCAAAACATTTGATAAACTAAGCGAAATTCACGACATGGACGATAGCCGCCACTCGCTGGAGGAATATGTTGGGGACGACTGCTACTGTATGATACCAATAACATGAGCACGATAAAATTGATAGACATAGCTAGTGCCCGATCGGGCGACAAGAACAACATCTGTAACATTGGTGTAATGGCTAACCGACCTGAAGATTACCCGACCTTGAAAGAGAAGCTGACTTCAGAAGTGGTAAAAGCACACTTCGGCTCCTTAATAAAAGGAGAAGTGGTACGCTATGAATGGGACGCTTTGGAATCGCTGAACTTCATATGCCATGAGGCTTTAGACGGTGGTGGATCTTGCTCTTTACGCATGGATAACTTGGGTAAGAACTTCAGCAGCCACCTGCTACGTTTAGAGCTGGAGGCAGACTAGCTTATCCGACCGATGGTCGATATAAGATGCTTAAATTAGAACATGAACAGCGTGCTTTATGGTGCGTTTACCCTATATAAAAGACAAAAAATTCATTAGATATGGTTCCTAATCCTTTTACGGAAGAACACGAATTACTGCGCCAGTCGGTGCGGAAATTTATTGAAACAGATATTATTCCTTATGCCCAAGAATGGGAATACGGTAAAGAATGCCCACGCCACGTTTTTGAAAAAATGGGCGAACTTGGTTTCCTAGGTGCTAGTTACCCAGAAGAAGTGGGTGGTAGCGGTATGGACCTTTGGGCTGCCGTAGTTATTTCATCAGAATTGGCATACGCTAATTGTGGTGGATTGGCAATGAGCTTATACGCTCATACTTATCTACCATTGCCATTAATAAATGCCCTAGGAACTCCTGAGCAAAAAGAGAAATACCTAAAGCCAGCCCTACAGGGTAAAATGGTTTGTGGACTTGGCTTAACAGAGCCAGGTGTTGGTTCTGACCTTGCAAACATCTCTACCAAAATTGAGGATAAAGGCGACCACTATGTATTGAACGGTTCCAAAATGTGGATCACTAACGGTACTATGGCCGATTTCTTAGTGCTATTGGTAAGAAGTGGCGAAGGATACGACCTAAGCTTAGTAATATTTGATACTAAGACAGAAGGATTCAAAGCTTTGCCTGTTAAGAACAAGCTGGGTATGCATACGAGTGATACGGGACAGTTATTCTTTGATAACTGCATTGTGCCTAAAGAGTGCTTGCTAGGTGGGCAAGGAAATGGTTTTTACTATGTGATGAACAACATTCAAGAGGAGCGCTTAATAGCCGCTGTTATGGGTGCTTATGGTGCTGAGTGGGCTTTGGAAAAAGCTAAGGCTTACGCCAAAGAGAGAGAGGCATTTGGTCGTCCGATCGGTAACTTCCAAGTTATCCGTCACAAGTTGGCGAAAATGGCCATTAAGATGGAGGCGTGTAAGTCGATAGCCTTTAGAGCAGTACATGAATTCCAAGAGCATGGACCTGCTGCTATGAAGATTATTACCATGGCTAAGTCCTTTGTTTCGGAAGAATCGCAGTGGATTATCAACGAGGCCTTGCAGATACACGGTGGCTGGGGATACAATGAAGATTACGGCATTGCCCGCGCATGGCGTGATAATCGACTGATGACAATCGGCGCAGGAACTACTGAGATAATGAACGAGATTATCAGTAAGATAATTATTGATGAACGTTCGCACCGCAAGCAGTTTATCGGTGCCCGTAAAACAGAAAATTCCGAAGCGTAAGTTTCTATTACATTCTGTCTTCTATAAGAAAAGAGCGAAGCCTAGGCTTCGCTCTTTTTTTTGTATTGGCCTCTTTACTTTCTAGGATGTAACCCTAATTCTTTAAGTTTAGTACCCATTCTCGTAAAATACATTTCATCTAAAAACCAGAATGTCACGAACTCAAACCATACAACTATCCAAAAGTGAATACCATTTGAAAGTAGAATTTTCTCAAACCCTTTTTTTGGTAGTAATTTAGGATTCAAGCTATCAGGAATAGGTTTTATTGATGGATATATCCTCATAT
>CAYGTK010000251.1:0-4753 GCA_964352775.1 uncultured Chitinophagaceae bacterium | reverse complement strand
CCTATCATGATTCTTGCTACTTAGGTCGCGCTAACGAGGTGTATGAAGCACCACGTGATGTGATCAAGAAATTGGATGCCGAATTGGTAGAAATGAAACGCTGCCGTACCAAAGGCCTATGCTGTGGTGCTGGTGGAGCGCAGATGTTCAAAGAAGAAGAGAAAGGAACCCTACGTGTAAACCAAGAGCGTACTAAGGATATGATAGATAGTGGTGCTGAAATAGTAGCTGCCGCATGTCCCTTCTGTATGACTATGTTAAGCGATGGCCTTAACGAGAAAGGTAAACTAGGCCAAGTAAAAGTGCTAGACATTGCGGAACTAATTGCCGCAGGTGAGGGGTTGGTCAATATTAAATAGACTACCGTAATGGAGCACTTTACAAGCCTACCAGATAATGCCCGTGCATGGGTATACCAAAGCGACCGTGAATTTACGGATGCTGAAGTAAGTGAGATAGAAGAACGCATTAGTGGCTTTACTGCCGAATGGGCATCGCATCAGCGCGATGTTACGGCTATGGGTAAGGTGCTGTACAAGCGCTTTATAGTTCTATGTGCTGATGAGAGTCAATTCCAAGTAAGTGGTTGCTCTATAGATAGCTCGGTGCGCTTCATAAAAGAAGTAGAGCAGAGCTACGGACTCAACCTGTTCGATCGTATGTCGGTTGCCTACAGAGAGGGTGATCATATAGAAACAGTAGCCCGCAATGGTTTCCAGCAACTAGTATCTCAAGGAAAAGTAAATGCCAATACCATCGTGTTCAACAACATGATAACCACCAAAGCTGAACTTAATACCCAATGGGAAGTACCTGCCGCCCAAAGCTGGCACGCACAGGTGTTTAAGCTGGCTGTTCGGGTGTAGGTTCGTCGGTATTATATCTAAAGGTCAACAAACCACTCGCAAATAATATAGACCCTGCTACAAAAGGAAAGCCTGCACCTATTAGGTCGGCTATGTTAGCTGAGTATAAATAAGGTAAGGAGTGTATCATGCCAAAGCCCCCGGCTATCATGGTAAATACTGCTACGGCTTGAGTTACTTTTTTTATGTCGATGGTCATAAAATGCGGTTTTTGTTTATGATAATAGCTAAACTATCCATTGAACGGATATTCTCTGCCGCTGGTGCGGCAGGTAGTTTAGTTTAACAGTCTTTAACTTTTACACTTTAGCTACTTTTATAAGGTATATCGGATAGCGATGAAAGAAAAGGGTACAGATAAGCAAAATGGTCTAGTACGAGCCAAGCAAGGAACTCTTATTGTAGTTCTAGTTACTGTTGGTAGTATCATCTTTGTGCTTATAGGTATAGGTTTTACTGTGGCGGCATTCCTACCTAAATATTGGGACATTGTAGGGTTTATCTTTGGAGTTGCTTTTTGTGGTGGTGGTTCCTTGATTTTGTATCTCTTCTCTTTCAGAGAGGAGGTTGAAATTGATGATGAAAAGGTCACTATCCGTTCACGCAAAGGGGAGGTAATAAGTTCATTCCTAATTGAGGATATTGAATACTTCGAAGAGGAGGAGGGGCCTGATAATGATGGAACACCCATATTAAGGCTGTACACTAAAGACGGTAAAGAGCATATTGTTAATGCTAGTTGGAGCTATTTTAATTATAAAGAAGTAAGGGATGCCATCACCCATTCTATTAAAGACAGAGAGAGGGAAGGAAGAGAAGAAGAACCACTTAATTCAGGCTGCTCAACCTTAATAGGGATGTTGTTATTTGCCCTTGGCTCCTATCTAATGTATAACTCCATTCCAGAGTTTTATAAAGCATCTGAAAGTTTTGAAGACCAAACCCTTGTGGTGAAAGGTACTGTTCAAAATGTGTTGGAAATTCATGTAGATATAGATGGTGATAGGTGGTTGCCCATATATCTTGACGAATATCCTGATCTATATTTCCGAATTTCAGCTGCAGATATTAAGCATATTAGGATTTCAAACCTTGTAGAAGAAGTTAGCAGAGGGGATAGCATAGCGCTAACTATATCAGAGGAGATGTATCACAAGCATATTGACGAAACCATGGCGCTTAGTTTTTGGGACAAACATTGGAATTATGGGAAAATATTGACCCAAAGTATTGAAGCTAAGGGTAAAATATACTTGCCCCTTAAGCTTTTACCAAATAGGAAGTTTGATATTGATATACTCATTGGTGGACTTTTCTTATGGGTAACTGGGGTATATATAATTTGGGGTGTGGTGAAGCCTACTTAGCTTAACACATTTATAATCGATAGGGAGAAAGAGTAAAACATAATGGTGAATTCCAGAATAGTTTTTTGATGCTATTGTTTACGTGGCATCCTTGGGAGATGAGAAACTTTCCTATAAGGATAAGGTCACTACTTAACTCGCTCCAACCCCGAATTGGCTTTTATGCCTGCTAAGGCTTTTGTCATTCTTAATGATGTAGTAGCCGATGAATATGAGGATGATGCCTTGCAGCTCTGTTACGTATAGTATTTCCGTATGCCCACTTTTAGAGAACATGCCACCTATTGCGGGTAGTGTCCCACCAATGGCTATCAAGATATTCCCCTGAAAACGCGCTCTGAAGTCTTCTTCTAAATAGTATTTATAGGCGGAATAAATAGCCCCACCTACTAAGAACACCAGCGCGTAAATATTAATGAAAGGGGTTATGCTCCTTATCTTTTGCCAACCTAAAACCTTACCAGAAGGCATGTCAGGGTTTACCAGTTCATAGTTTATGGGCGAAAGAATGACCATTAATGCTGTCATAGCGGTAATACTTATTAGCCCCGCCGTAAGGTAGTCGGCTGTGCTGCGTTTCATCAATAGGTATACCGTGCCTTGCGCTAGAGGTGCACCGCCAAGTAGGGCGCCAACAATGTACCAGGCTTTAAATGCATATTCATTCCAGCCGAATAGGGTAATGCCACTTTCTAAAAGGGTTCCAGCTCCGTAAAGGAAGACTCCTATAGTCCACCAAAGCAGATAAAGGCTACTTGTTTTGGTCCGCCAATGCTTCCACATCACCACAAAAAAGTAGGCAGAAAAAAGAGTGGTAAGTATCGGCAGATATTGGATAAAGTCCATCACTTTCAAAGGTAGTCAGGCTTAGCCAACCGATCGGTGCCGCCTTATCATAAGAATGTCATTTTCAGTTATGGCCTAGTAAATAACGAGCCTATCCGCCACGGTATACCCAGAGTTAGTAATAATAGTGTAGGCATAAATTCCTGCACGTAGATGATCTACATTATGCTGGCTGGTACCAAGTGGTCCATCAGCGCGGTATACTTCCTTGCCAGCTAAGTCGTGAAGAACTACTGTTCCTGCCTCTGGCATATCCAATTGGAATATACTTGTAGTGGGGTTGGGGTAGAGTTTAGGAGACAGCCTATCGCTCACATCCTGTACACTTACAGGGCAAGAAGTTTTAAAGGTGTTGAAATAGGTTAATGCGCTAATGAAGGCAAATGGAGCACAATCTACATGGCCTACATCTGCTAGATCAGCAATGGTAATATCAGTTGCTCCATTGGCTGTCCAAGCGGCAAGGGCATTGGTAGCATTGTCTGGGTTCACCTGCTTATCGCCTCTACAGTATAAGATCTTCACGGGTGCTTGTGGAGTCCAATCTAACATATGGTTGTCAGCTAACGCACGGCGGAAGGGGTGTGTACTATCACTTTCAAATCGAGCTAACATGGTGTCTTGCAACATCAATTTTGGTACTGAATTCGATAATCTATCGATAGTACCCGATGATACCTGCATACCGTAGAAATTAGCCGCCATAATGCTATCGTAAGGCGGTTTCAGGTATTGTACTAAGCTATCGTAAAGGCCATATTGATCGTTGTAGCCCAATATGATATAAGGCAAATACATAGGGGCTGAATACATACTGTCGGTCAATATCGTTTCCGTTTGCGAACCGATGATGTCATAAGGCCCAGAACCTGGTGCAGAAGCTGTTACGGTGAACTCACCATTCAGGTCTTCTTCTATTATACGCTGTGTAGCTACGGTAGTAAAGCCGCCTTGAGAGTAGCCACTTAAGAATAACTGCTCACTTAGTTGATACCCCAACGTATCTCTCAATTCACGTGCTGTTCTAAGCATATTTATGGTAGTATTCCCTTGGTGGAACTTAGTGATGTAGGGGTGTACTTTTATACTTGTATCGCTGTTTCCTAAGCCCAAGTAATCAGGCATAGCCACTAAATACCCTTGTGAAGCATACAGCAAACTAATAGCCCCCTCGCTGCGCTCAATATCAATGGATGGTGCCTCTTGTCGTTTCGACATAGTGCCGTGGCCATATCCTATCATAGGTAGTTCACAGTCTCCAGCTCGTGGAACTAATAAGGCACCAGTAGCTTTCTTAAGCGAGTCAGGATGTAAGTAGGGGGTTAGGTAGCTAATAGAATATACATCTATCTCATAAGCAGGATCTATCACTAAACTAGCACCAGGTAGGCTCTGTACTAATACATCTAGCTCCGCCAAGGTAAACGAGCGTTGTAACTCATAATCTAAAAGCTGTTGAGCTTTTGTAGGAAGAATTGAAAAGGCTAAAAGTATTGCGGCAATTAGGGTGGTACGTATCATATACCAAATATACTTATCCTTCGGTCAATTCTTTATTAAAAGCTAAGCATTCATCAATGAAAAATTCCAAGTCAGCTTCCTTATCTAAAGCATCGGGCGTTACAAATACATATCCTTTCATAGGCCTGCCAGTAAAGTCCATATCTCTTACTC
>CAYGTK010000250.1:0-4771 GCA_964352775.1 uncultured Chitinophagaceae bacterium | reverse complement strand
CCACTAAACCGTAATCTTTAAAGGTGCTCAACTTATCAAATGTACATTGCCTGCCTTTCAGTTCGGTTATCTCTAGATCAAACTCTGCTTTTTTATCGTTCAGCACCTGCATGGCTTGGGCATTTGTAGCGAAATCAGTTTCAGCAGCAAAAAGCAGTATCTTCTTGTTAGTTATCTCGTTAGCACAATCGGCCGATAACAAGCGTGAAAAGTCTCCGCCTGAATTGCTGCCACCTCCCCTCGATAGGGGCTTACCATTATCATCTACGGGTATCAGGTTGAATTGCACCTCCAGGCCTGAAGCCATAGATATGAAGGCGTAGGCACTATCTAACACGCGTATTTCGGTTACCAAGTCGCTATTAGCCGTTATTTCGGCTGCCCTTATAAATGCCTCTAAATTGGGTACGCCTTGCCGGCTCAGTTCCATCATGGTAGCCTCTAGGGCACCAAAGGTTTTAACCACCTCGTACATGGGGCGTATATCCTCCGCATCGGTAGGGGTGCTCTTATCGTCTTTACAAGTGGCGAACAGGGCGAGTATCGCCAATAGCACTCCTAGCCTTAAGTAGTTCATTGGTTGGTTGTTTGCTTAAAGTTATAAATATGTTGGGAAATGGGGGAAGAGGCGTCTTAACTTCTATTATATCCTAGTTTTAAGAACTATAACTACTAGCATCCATTCCGTATCTTTAGTTACATAAGCGATAAACAAGTCTGTGGAATACGATTCTCTATACACCTTCTTTGATAATTACCTACCGCTAAACGATGAAGAGCGAAGTGAACTTGCTGCCCGCTGCACTATTCGTAAAATTAAGCGACGCCACTTTTTACTACAGCAAGGCGATGTATGTTGGCACTACCATTTTATTGTGGGTGGCTGCGTTAAAATGTATTTTATTGATGATAAAGGCACGGAACACAACCTACAATTTGCTGCTGAGGATCAATGGATAACCGATTTGGCCAGCTTTCATCCAGAAAAACCGAGTAAGCTATATATTGAGGCCTTAGAGCCCACCACTGAGATTAGATTACAAAAATCTGACCTCATTTATTTCTACGAGAACCACCCCAAGTTCGACCGTACATTTCGAGTAATACTAGAACGACAATTCGTGAAACTGCAAGATCGATTGCTGATGAACATTAGCTCTTCTGCCATCGATAGGTATGAGCATTTCCTAGAAGTCTATCCACACTTGGCTAATAGACTACCCAATACCCAGATAGCTTCTTACTTAGGTATTACACCAGAGTTTTTAAGTCGCATTCGTAAAGAGAGAGCTACTCAATAGCACCCTACCCTTAAACTAGTTTAAGACTACTTATTGCTGTACATCAATGCACCGCCTACAGGGCCAGGGTACTTTTACATGCATAACTAAACACAAAAAAAATGAAAACTGCACTTACTATACTGCTTATTATCGGCTACTCTATAATTGCTAGTAGCTACCCCAATTATTATTCACCAAACGAAAACGTAGAAACTATGAATGCTGAAAATGAAACCCAAGCCATTGAAAACTTATTACTGGCTTATAGCGATGCGCTAAATGCATCTGACGTAAAAATAATAATGGGCATGTATGCTGCCAATGGAGTGTTTATGCCCAGCAATGCTCCCACGGCCATGGGCACTGATAATGTGAAGGCCGCTTACCAGTTCGTGTTTAGCAATATAAAGTTGAGTATTGAATTCACTATAGATGAAATTGAGGTGCAAGGTAATTTGGCCTTTGCACGAACCACATCACAAGGCACTACTTTGATACATGCCACAGGCGAAACTGTACCCGAGGAGAATCGCGAATTGTTTGTACTGCAAAAAGTAAATGGCAGCTGGAAAATAGCCCGCTACATGTTCAATAAAATGAAGTAGAAGCTATTCGTTTAAAAAGGACCCAGCAATTTGCTGGGTCCTTTTTTGTTTCCTAGTGATCAAAACCATCCATTCCCTATCTTCACACCATGACGCGTGACATTGTTGCTTTGGGGGAATACATTGTGCTGATAGAATCATCGCACATTGGGCAGAACACGGTAGATCTCTGTCAATTCAATGACGACATTATCGGTATTGCCTTTTATGGATCGGGCGAGGTGGTTTTTAGTGCCCAAGTTGGTGGTAAAGAAACCTTGCGGGAACACTCCAAAGGTTTGGCACTATCCTTTTTTGCTAATAAGGAGGTCTTCTTTCAGCATCAGGTATCGGGCGATGTTCCGTTGCAATGCGTGTGTATTTGCCTATCGCTGAAGAACTTAAAAAAGCTACCCAAACAAGAGCAAGACCTATACCACAGCTACCTAGGAATGCTTACCGACTCCAGCAACGATTTTATAGGCGGCCCAGGATCGCTAATGAGTGGCGATATGATGGCTGCGGTAGATAAAATATTCAGTACCAATTACACAGGCGCCGCTAGGCAGATGTTTTTGCAGAGTAAGATCACGGAGCTGCTCTCTCACTTCTTTGCCCATTTAGCCCAACCCGAAACTGCCCCTACCGATGCGGCCGAGATAGAGAAACTGTACCAAGCCAAAGACATCCTGATAGCCAACATAGAATCGCCACCCAGCCTTAGCGAACTATCGAAACAAATAGGCCTGAACAGCTTTAAACTGAAGAAGAATTTTAAGGAAATGTTCGGCCTGCCCGTGTTTAAATACCTACAGAACGAACGCCTTACCCTTGCCCACCATTTACTAAGCAAAGAGAAGCTCACCACCCAAGAAGCCGCTTGGAAGGTAGGCTACGAGAGCCTTAGTAGTTTCAGCAATGCCTTTATGAAGAAGTATGGTTTCCGCCCAAGCCAAGTGCAGTAGGTAGCTACTAAATTCACGGTATCTTAAAGAGTATAATCATCCTCGTTTGTAACGAGGATGTGCGGAAAGCGGCATTTGCAATGCCATGCAGCTGTGCCGAGCATCTTTTAAAGTCAAGCAGCACCACTACTTCCCACGCTCCGCGTTACAAACGCTGCCGTTCGTTTCATCCTCGTCTGTAGACGAGGACGATTGAGGGAGGCATTAATTTTAATTAACCATGCTTATGAGATGTGCTAATCTTTGAAAGTATTTATCTATATTAGAAGTATGAAAAATAGGTTTAATCTTATTTTCCTACTAAGCATAGTTTTGAGCCTTTGCGGTTGCAGTTCACAGGAAAACAGAGTCAAAGAAAAATCAATAAAAAGCAATATGCGTGTATCCAAAGAGCCAAAATGTGCGGAAAACTCTTCCAAAACAGCCTTGTTGCTTCTGGCCGGCGATTCCCAGTTAGATTCTTTGATAAAGGACTCTGGCCAACAGTGGTATGGTCCGCTTCAGATAAAAGTTACGCTTACCCTTAGCACCTTTGCCTACAACGATTATTCCGTAGATAGCACGATTTGCCTAAACGGCTTAACTTTTGATGTGCTGAAGCAAACTGGCAAAAAGCATATTTACCAGGTTAAGCAATCGGTTTATTGTACTGATGGTCCCATAAATGTGGAGCTGTCGCTAAAGGCTCCCTTGAGTGCTTTTGATGTGGCTTGGGAACTGTTCAATGTGGTTAATCCAAACAACCCCATTCCGTTACACAAAAAGGAAGATAAGGATGTACGGATCTTTCAAGGAGATATAGACAAGAAGAGATATGTAAACAGCGATTTGCTTCCCCTAGAAGTGTTACGATTACCAACTTATAAACCAACTGATGCTATTACGGACCCTCCTATTTAGTTTTTTGCTACTTATCGTGCTGACTGGGCAAGCCCAAATTATGGAAGATGCCGATGCCAATACCTCCTTTAGGATTGTATTGACCGACATTAATGCAAGTGCGCACAAAAAAAGTAAGACCAATATTGTGGATGTGAGCAGTTCTTCATCCAGCATTGGCTATACCTACCTTAAGTTGAAAGAGGATACCTCAAAAACCCGAAACGGAGTGCTGGTTCTTGGACGCTATGTATTTCATGGTTTTAACAGCAAGGTATCGCTTGAAAAAGGCATTGGAGAGTTGATTGCCGATGGTAATTTTAATGCTTCTGACATTACCTTTAGCTATACTTGGGCGCGTAAGAGTGATTTGTATAGTAAGAAGAACAATACGAAGAAAAGAACCGACTTGCTTTGGGGTTTTGTTCCAGAAGCCTCTCTGCAGGGGGGCAATCTGGTATCGTCTGCACAAATAGCCGATACTACCATTCAGGAATACAAGACCAAAATAAGTGCATTTCCCTCAGGGGGCGGTAGTTTTTTTATCAACTTTTTGATGAACTCGACCTCAAGAAAAAAGAAAGCCTCAAAAAACAAAGCAAGAATGTTTTTTGGCATGACTGCGGGTATATTTGGGCAGGTTAACTACGATTTGTTACCAAGTAGAGAACTCATAACTAATGTAGCAAGCAGTCAAAAAAATAGCATTGTTAAGTCCAAGGACGTAAAAGTGGGAGATAGGCAGCACAACCTGTTCATTCCTATGCAGGTAGACTTTGCGATGCCTACCATCGAAAAGATAGCAAAAGATGGAAAAAGTGCACGATACACTGGGCCATTCGCCTATTGGAGGTCAGATTTATACATGGGAGAAGATGTAGATACCGATAATAAAGATGATTTTCAACACAAGCAGAAAATTGGCTTTGGTTGGCTGGTTTCTGAAAAGAACAATCCCCTGAACTCCAGTTTTGGCTTGGGCTTTGAGTTTTCGGATATACGAATGGCCTCTAACTACACTGACGATACAAAATTTAACGAAACACTTACCCTGTTCTTG
>CAYGTK010000249.1:0-4807 GCA_964352775.1 uncultured Chitinophagaceae bacterium | reverse complement strand
TGGATGATACATCTACTTATGCATGGAAATTGCAGGAAATGTATCCCGACTTTAGGATTAGAAACTTTGGAATGATAGCTTATAGCACGGTGCAGCAGTGGCTACTATTTGATAACCTACTAAAGAATACTAAGCCGCCCGTACTTATTTTGTTAGCATATTCAGATATACATGAAGAAAGAAATGTAAGTACTAGGCAATGGAGAGCCAATCTTTCGCGCTATCAAAAGCTAGGAAAATTAAGGCATCCATATGGAGAGATTGTAGATAATGCTATCAGGATAAAATACAAAGACCTAACGAGCAGACCTTGTTTTGAATGTTATTCTGCTTTAACAGAAATGTGGATGCAATTATACTTAGACGACAGTAAAGAGGATGATTATCAAAAGAAACTCAGGACAACAGCAAGAATGGTAATAAATTTCAATACTAAAAGAGCTCAACTTAGAAATGAAATTATCTTTTTTGATATTGTAGACGGTTATCCCCAAAAAGAAACTTTTTTTGAAAACCGCATCCGTACCAATTCGCTTGAATCAGGTTTTACAGATAAAGTTAAAATAGACCTAAGTGAACCAGGCATGAGTAATTGGCCTTATGACGGACACCCCAGTGCAAAAGCACACAGTATCTACGCCAAACGGCTGAAAACATTAATTGACGAAAAACTAAGCCTTTAATGAACCTCAATAGGAAATACCCTACCCGCCTCTAACATTACTTCGACAAACTTGGCCTTGGCTAGACTCCAATTCTTCCATTCCTATAATTTACTATTTAGTTCGTAAAAACTATTGATTATTATCATCTTGTGTAATGATATTTATCATATATGTGGTGATGTAGCAATGGTAGTTTTAGTGTGAATTAAAACCAAGCCCCATGAAAAATACACCATTACGAGACATAATGACCACCCGCTTAATAGCCGTTGATGTGGAAGAAGATTTGATCAAAGTTAATGAGCTATTCGAGAAAAACCATTTGCATCATATTCTAATAGTGGAGCGTGAAAAGCTAGTTGGTTTAGTTAGCCTGCTTGATTGGATGCGCATTTCACTAGGTTTCCGAATGGGATTTGTAGAAGAAAGAGAGGTGAACGAGAATATTTACGATCAACTAGAGCTGCGGAGAATAATGACAGAGAACCCTGTAACCATGTCACCAGATGATACGGTGCAGAATGCAGCACTCCTCTTTTCCGAAAACCTATTTCACGCCATTCCTATTGAAGAAGATGGACGGCTAGTAGGTATAGTTACCTCTACGGATGTAATAAAGCATTTGGCAGGCTTAACGGAACTAGTGAACCGATAAAGGAAAGACCCTACCCGCCTCTAACATTGCCTCGTCAAATTTAGCTTGGTCCAATCCTGTTTCTTCGCCAATTTCTTGGAAGTAGGCTAGTAGCTTCTCGGTAGGCATGTTGCCTACTAGTTCATCTTTGGCCATTGGGCAGCCGCCGTAGCCTTTTATGGCGCCATCAAAGCGTTTACAACCATTTTGGTAAGCTGGCTCTACCTTGCTTTTCCAAGTAGTAGCAGTAGTATGAAAGTGCGCGCCAAACTCAATTTTGGGGAATGCCTTGGTCAAGTTGCCGAACATGTAGGCCGATGTTTCCGCATTAGCCACACCCACGGTATCGCTAAGCGAGATGTAATTGAGGTCGAACTGGGCAATGCGCTCTAGCCATTTACCCGCTATATCTACATCCCATTTGTCGCCATAAGGGTTGCCAAATGCCATGGATAGGTACACTACAAATTCCTTATTGTGCTTTACGCACAGCTCTCTTATCTCACCAATGCGCTTAAGGGCCTCTTTGCGGCTGGCATTGGTATTCTTCTGTTGAAAGGTTTCTGAAATAGAAAAAGGGAATCCTAAGTAGTCTATCTCGTCGTATTGAACGGCAT
This sequence comes from uncultured Chitinophagaceae bacterium, assembly GCA_964352775.1. Lineage (GTDB taxonomy): Bacteria > Bacteroidota > Bacteroidia > Chitinophagales > CAIOSU01 > CAYGTK01. The sequence goes on along the minus strand of CAYGTK010000249.1, from coordinate 2,891 downwards.
CCTCTGCTCCACGCACATTGGGGATGATAACCGAAAGTTTAGTATCGGTATTATCCAGATCAAGTTTAGAGAGCACCTCGGCCGTATCGCGCATTTGCGGGATGTACTTAGGCGACACGAAGCTGCCGAAGTCCAAGGTATCAAAGCCTACTTTTAGCAGGCTATTGATGTAGTGCGCCTTAGTATCCGTAGGGATAAACTCAGGTATGCCTTGCATGGCATCGCGCGGACATTCTATTATCTTGATCAATGGGTCAGTTATTGCTTATGTAGTAAAGGTACGCAGTGCTTAAATAGTTTCAAAAAGAGTGTTGAGTGCGAACACCTCCTCCAACCTACTTGAAGGGAGACTTTTTGCTTACTGGCTCGAAGCTTCAGCTTCGTGACTAAGTGTTTAGAGGCCTCTGGCCGATCGTAAAGCTAGTGGCGTTACTATCACTCAACGTTAACAATTCGACAGTACTTATATCTAATGCAATTGCTACTTTCAGATCAACCAGCCACTCCAAGATGAAATCTATTATCATTTTCGTGCTAATTTTCCTTTCATTAGGTAATGTATTTGCTCAAGGCCTTCCCAAAATAACCGTTGCCTACGGCGTAGATGGCGACGACTGGGAATATGATGAGCACCGCTATCGCAGATATACCCCGTGGGGCGATCTAGACTACGATGTACGTGTAGATACCACCATTAACGATACTACACTAATTCTAGACTATTCCATAACCGAAACTGGTAACGGTTGGGTGCATACCGAACAGGCGCAGCTGACTACTGATGGCATGGGTAATTACGACACTACCAAAGTAACGGTGTCGCTTATTGATAATTATGGCAACCCCCGTAAGCAATACACCTACTCCGCTGATGGCATGGGTGGCGAAACATTGAACAGGAACTCGCAGCGACGTGCTTATAGCTACACACCAAGTAGTACTTGCGATTCGATATTGACGAGATACTGGATCGATAGATGGGATACTACAGGAGGAAACCCCCGTTGGACCCCAATTGATCGTAGGGTATTTACCTACACTACGCAAAGCCCTATCCATCGCAACTATAGGTTGGATTCTACATGGAGTGATACTGATCTAAAAGTTGTACCTGAAGGGGAATTGGTGGTCAATTTTGACCCAACGGCTAGTATACCATTGGAAACCATTTATAACGACATAGATGCTATGGGTAACGTAGTGCCTAACAGACGGCGCTTTATTTATGTACGTAACCAATACTTATCAGGAGCGGGACTTACCGAGATGCTATGCGACTTGAACACCCAAGAGGATGGTTGGGAAGAAATAGCCGAAAATTATGCTGACTCTGCCTTTTTAGAGACCTACAACACAACTACCATGCAATGGGAGAAGCGCCGTAGAGATGTGTTTATAGCCCAACCTCGGGGTGGAGTTATAGTTACCTATCAGATGTATGATCTTAATACCAACGAATATTTTAACAGCGTGCAGCAAGAACGCTATTTCACCTTTTTTGGCCTTTTGCAGCGAAGAGCTAACTTTTTATGGAATGATGTAGATAGCGCCTACAGATACACGTCGGGCTTTAACTATGAGTATACTTTAGATGGGGATAGTAATGTATTAGAACTCCAGACATTTCGCTACGAGCCCGATACGCTAACCTATGTGCGCTGGTTCCGCCAAGTATATCGCGACTTTCATCATGTTAGAGAAGATACCACCAATAGTATCAATACTTATGCAACGGCGCAGCAGTTGGTTCAGGTATATCCCAATCCCGCTAAAGGCGAAGTGAACATACAATGGAAAACCACTATAGCTGGCCCAGTAACTATTGAACTGCTAGACCTTAACGGAAGTGTTAAGCTAACAGAAACGCACGCTATACATCAAGGGCAAGTCATCCACCTAAAAGAGGGCTTACAGCATTGTGCTACAGGCCTATACTTCTTACGGATAAAAACGGCCGAGCGAACTGTTGTGGAGCGGCTGTTGGTGGAGTAGGTCTTCCTTTCGACTACACCACAATATTAACTATCCGTCCCTTTACAAAAATGAACTTGCGGATGGGTTTATCCTCTACCCATTTTTGGACTATTTCATCGGCTAGTACGGCTTCTTGTACTTGCTCTTGGCTGAGGTTTAGGTCTAGCTCAATTTTGGTACGCACCTTTTTACCGATGTTTATCGGGTAGGCAAATGTGCTTTCTATCAAGTAACTGTCGTTAGCAACAGGGTAGGGGGCTTCGGTTACGCTGCCAGCCTGCCCAAGGTGCTTCTGCCATAGTTCTTCCGCTAGGTGTGGTGCAAATGGCGCTAGCACTACTGCAAGGTCTGTAAAAATGGCCTTCTTGTTACACTTCTTCTCGGTCAGCTCGTTCACACATATCATGAAGGCACTTACACAAGTATTGAACGATAGGCGCTCAATATCTTCACTTACCTTTTTAATGGTTTTGTGGAGTATTTTGAATTCTTCCTTGCTCGGTTCTTCTTCACTAATGCCATTCTCTATCAAGCGCCATAGCTTCTTCACGAAACGGTACACGCCATCAATACCTTGGGTGTTCCAAGGTTTATGGTCTTCTATCGGCCCAAGAAACATCTCGTAAAGGCGGAAACTATCGGCCCCATAGTTGCTCACCATATCATCTGGGTTCACTACGTTGAACTTTGACTTAGACATTTTTTCTACTTCTACTTCACAAATGAACTTTCCCTTTTCGAGTAAAATTAAGGGTGAGCCGTTGATATAATTCTTTATCCAAGTTTCAAACTTCGCTATATCCAGAATCTCATTTTCAACCAATGTGATATCAACATTTCTGCAAGAAAGAAGAGTAGTCGCTCATTTTTTATTTCTTCAAGGAGGTTATAATCTTTTCCGATTTGTGGAAGCTCTT